>JBQCIG010000199.1:0-9283 GCA_051953975.1 Solirubrobacterales bacterium
CGAGTCGGCGGGATCGCCGCTGAGGATGGTGGAGTTCTGCCAGTCGGCCCGCTCGAGGGTGGAGGAGACGACGTACTTCGGCATCGTGTTCATCTTCTCGGCGAAGCCGGCCTCGTCTTCCATCTTCGGCCAGGCGGCGGCAAAGCCTTCGTAGGTGACGCGGCCGAGCAGCTGCGCCTCAGCCTCGATCAGCTCGTCGAGCTTGAACTTGTCCCCCTCCGCGCCGCGCTCGATCTCGAAGGTCCAGCCGCCGTAGCGGTAGCCCTCGCCCCCGCCCGGAGCCTCGATGACGCCGTCCAGCGAGATGAACTCGGTCACGACGATCCTGCCCATGGTGTTCCTCCTTCGGCTCTGCAGATCCGGTCTTTCCGGGTCCTTTTACCTCAGCAACGAACGGCGGGGGGAGAAATCGACAAGTCGGCTGCGGTGGCTCGAGAACGCGTCGATCCCTGCGTAAGGTCCCGCGCCCCCGTTTTCGTTCGCGGGGGGCCTGGGTAGTCGCGCGGTCATACCCGGAAGCCACCCGAGAGGTAGGGAAATGCGGAAGCTGATTCCAGTCGTCTGCGCCGCGATGGTGCTGAGCGCGATCGCGCCGGCCATGGGCCTGGCGGCGACCTTCAAAGTCAATACCCCCGAAGACACCACCGTTGCCGGCGGCTGCACGACCGAACCGGCCTGCTCGCTGCGCGATGCCCTCCTGGCGGCGGCAGAATCGACCGACCCCGAAAGCCTCGTCATCCTCCCGGCCGGCAACTACACGGTCTCCGAAGGGCCGCTCCGGGTCGGCGGCAACTCGATCGCGATCCGCGGCGAAGGCGCCCGCGCGACCGTCGTCGACGCCCACCAGACCTCACGCGTCTTCGAACTCGACGCCGAAAAGGTGGCAATGGAAGGGCTGACGGTGACGGGCGGGTCGACCGAAATCGGCAGCGGCGAAGAAACCCTTCCGGGTGACGGCGGCGGCATCGTCGTGGTCGAATCGGAAGAGCTGACGCTGAACGCGATCAACGTCTTCGGCAACCGTGCGAGCCAGAACGGCGGTGGAATCGCCGCGCCGCCGGAGAATTCCGTCACCATCGCGACGAACCTCTCGATCGCCAACAGCACGATCGCCGGCAACCACGTCACCGGC
Organism: Solirubrobacterales bacterium; assembly: GCA_051953975.1. Lineage (GTDB taxonomy): Bacteria > Actinomycetota > Thermoleophilia > Solirubrobacterales > 70-9 > VAYN01. The sequence goes on from JBQCIG010000199.1 coordinate 1,133, forward strand.
GGCACGGGCGAGGGCCTCGGCGGCGGCATTTACGCGCTCGGCTCGCTCTCGCTCGTCAACTCCACCGTCAGCGGCAACAGCGCCGAAGGCCCGACCGGCACCAGCCAAGGCGGCGGCATCGTCGTCGGGCCCGACGGCGTCAACCTGGAAGCCACCAAGGTGACGCTGTTGAACGCGACGATCGCCGGTAACAGCGTCGGCACCGGCGGGGTCGGCGGCGGCCTCGCGGTCTACAACCCGGCGATGGGGCTGGAACCGTCTTTCACCGTGCGGAACACGATCGTCGCCGGCAACACCGTCGGCGGCACCGAGGCCGACTGCGGCGCCGCCTCGCTCGCCACCTCCGACCACAACATCTCCGGCGACGCCAGCTGCATGTTCACCGACCCCAGCAGCAAGCAGAACGCGAATCCGCAGCTCGGCGCGCTGCAGAACAACGGCGGCGAGACCGACACGATGGCGCTGCTCGAAGGCAGCCCGGCGGTCGATGCCGGCAGCAACGAAGGCTGCCCGGCGACTGACCAGCGCGGGGTGACGCGACCGCAGGGCAGCGCCTGCGACGTCGGCGCCTTCGAGCTGGTGCCGAAGCCGGCGGCGGCCGCGGACCTACGGTTGCGGCTGCGGCCGAAGCCCAAGCACCCGCAGACGAGCCGCAAGCTCACCTTCCTGATGACCGTGAGCAATCGCGGGCCGAGCGAAGCGACCGGCGTCGTCGTCAAGGGCACGGTGCCGGCGCTGACGAAGAAGGTCAGTGGCAAGGAGCCCTGCAAGCTGGCGAAGGCGAAGGGCGGCAAGCGCAAGCTGACCTGCCAGCTCGGCGCGATCGCCGCCGGCAAGGCGACGAAGCTGCGGATCGTGGTGCGGCCGGGGCACGCCGGCAAGCTGCGCGCCCGCGCCCGGGTCCGCTCCGGCGTCGCCGATCCGAACCTGAAGGACAACCACGCCCGGGCCACCGCGAAGGTGGTGGCCCGCTAGCGCCGCCGTTCCGCGGCGAAGTTCCAAAGAATTGACATAGCCGGCGCGCAATTGGCACACGCGCGTCTTGTTCGGTCACAGGTGTCTGCTCGAGCTCGTCTTGGCGCGACCTGACGAACGCGCTAATATATTCAGACAAAATATTTCAGCAGAATAAAAAGAAGCAGGAGAGGATCTTCCTGAAGTCGGGGGAGGAGTTCACGCCAGAGCTCGAAGCCGAGCTCGTTGCTGAGGCAGAGCGGGGATACGACTTATCCAAAGCAAGGCGGCACCTCCTGACGCGCCCGTTGTTGGCCGATGGCTCAAGCGTTCCGCGGATCACCTTCCCGCTCTCCCAGGAGGAGCTCAACGCCGCGCGGCAGCGCGCCGAAGAGGAGGGGCGCTCCGTCGGTGATCTGGTTCGCGAGGCGCTTAAGCGGTACCTGGATTCGTAGGCGAGCGATACGGTTCCCCCATGGAGCGCGACGCGGCGCTTGAGGCGGTGTTCATGCCGGTGCGGACGGCGAGTACGTTCGAGGAGACCGTCGAGCGGCTGGGAAGCGCGATCCGGCTGGGGTTGCTGGCGCCCGGTGACAAGCTGCCGCCGGAGCGGGAGCTCGCGTCCCGCTTGGCGATTTCGCGCTCGACGCTGCGGCAGGCGCTGACGGCGCTGGTCCAGAGCGGCCACCTGGTCTCGCTGCGGGGTCGGACCGGCGGCACCTTCGTCGCCGAGGAGCCGCCGCTGACCGAGCACGCCGGCGAGCCGCTGGGCCAGAGCGCCTGGGAGGTGCTCGATTACCGGCTCGCGGTCGAGCTGGGGGCGACGCAGCTGGCAGTCGAGCGTGGCAGCGAGGCGCAGTTCGACCGGCTGGAGGAGCTGGTCGCGAGGATGGCCGCTTCGCTGGAGAACTTCGAGGAATACCGGCGCGCCGACGTCCGCTTCCACATCGGGCTCGCCGAGGCGGCGCAGTCGCCCCGCCTGGTCAGCGCGATGACCGACGTGCAGGCGCAGATGAGCGACCTGATCGCGCTGATCGCCCACCCGCCCGAGGTCCTCACCCGCTCCAACGAGCAGCACGGCCGGCTGGTCAAGGCCCTGCGCAAGGGCGACGCGACGCGGGCGCTGCGACAGATGCGCGAGCACGCCGAGGGCACCGAGCACATCCTCGCCGGCCTGCTGCCGACGCCGCTGCGGCTCGAATCGTCACCCGGCTGAGGACCTGAGCATTCGGCTAGGCGCGGATGCGCTCGCCCTTGGGATCGAAGAGCGGCTCGCTCGCGACCTCTCCCGCGACCCAGCGGCCGAAGATCTCGACCTCGACCGCGGTGCCCGGCTCGACCTCCGGCGGCAGGTAGGCGTAGGCGATCGAGCGCCCGACCGTGTAGCCGTAGCCGCCGGTGGTCACCCGCCCGACGATCTCGCCGCCGACGCGGACCGGCTCGTTGCCGAGCGCGATCGAGCGCGGGTCCTCCAGGGTCAGGCAGCGCAGCAGCGAACGCGGCCCGCGCTCCTTTGCCGCCACCAACGCATCGACACCGATGAAATCGCCGTCCTTGTCGAGCTTGACGCAGAATCCGACGCCCCCTTCGTAGGGGGTCTCGTCGGGGGTGATGTCGGCGCCCCAGACCCGGTAGCCCTTCTCGAGCCGGAGGCTGTCGATCGCCCGGTAGCCGCCGGCGAGGATCCCGTGCGGCTGCCCCGCCTCCCACAGCGCCCGCCATAGCCCCAGCCCGTACTCGGTCGGGCAGTAGATCTCCCAGCCGAGCTCGCCGACGTAGGTCACCCGCAGCATCCGCACCGGCACGTTGCCGACGGTCGTCTCCCGCAGCGACATGTACGGGAAGGCGTCGTTGCCGAGATCCTGCGGGGTCAGCGGCTGCAGCGCCTCGCGCGCCCGCGGGCCCCAGATCCCGAAGCAGGCCCACTGCGAGGTGACGTCGTGCACGCGCACCTCGTCGCCGCCGGGGAGGTGGCGGCGCATCCACTCGCGGTCGTGGTTACCGAAGGCGGTACCGGTGACGATCGAGAAGCGCTCCGCGCCGAGGCGAGCGACGGTGAAGTCGCACTCGATGCCGCCGCGGTGGTTGAGCATCTGCGTGTAGGTGATCTGCCCGGCCTCGCGGCCGACCCGGTTGTCGCAGAGGACTTCCAGGAAGGACTCCGCCCCCGGCCCCTCGATCTCGAGCTTGGCGAAGGAAGTCTCGTCGAAGAGCGCCACCGTTTCGCGGCAGGCGCGGTGCTCGGCGCCGATCGCCGGCGACCAGTGCCGGCCGGCCCACCCGCGCGGCCGCAGCGCCTCGTCCCTGGCGGCGGCGTTCTCGTCGTACCAGTTGACCCGCTCCCAGCCGGACTTCTCGCCGAAGGCGGCGCCGTGCTCGCGGTGCCAGGCGTTGGCAGGGGAGGTCCGCAGCGGCCGCCCCGCCTCGCGCTCGTGGCTGGGATAGCGGATGTCGTAATAGGTCTCGTAGGTCTCCCTGACCCGCGCGTGGGTGTAGGCGGGGGAGCGGTACTGGGCACCGAAGCGGCGGATGTCCATCTGCCAGAGGTCGAGGCTCGGTTCGCCCTCGGCGATCCACTCGGCGAGAGCTTTGCCGATCCCACCCGCCCCGGCCAGCCCGTGCGCGCAGAAGCCGGCGCAGACGAAGAAGCCGGCGACCTCGGTCTCGCCGAGGCAGAACTCGTTGTCGGGGGTGAATGCCTCCGGGCCGTTGATCAGCTTGGTAACGGTGATCTGCTCCATCGCCGGCACCCGCCGCTTCGAGTTCTCGGTGATCTCCTCGAACCGCTCCCAGTCCTCTTCCAGGAGGCGGCCGTTGAAGTCGGCTGGGATCGCCTCGACGCGGCCCGGGCCGCCCGGGAGGAAGGCCGGCTCGCTGCGCCGCTCGTAGCCGCCCATCACCAGCCCGTCGCCGTCCTCGCGGTAGTAGACGAGCAGGTCGGGATCCCGCAACGTGGGCAGGTGACGGACAGCGCTCCGGTCATTTGCGTCGCTATGCGGTGCAAATGACCGGCGCGCCTCGCGGATCGCTTCGTGCGGCTGCGTCACCAGGTACTGGTGGGACATCGGGATCACGGGGACGCGGACGCCGGCCATCCGTGCGATCTCGGCCGCGAACATGCCGCCGGCGTCGACCACCACCTCGGCCTCGACGTCGCCCCGCTCGGTGCGCACGCCCTGCACCCGCCCGTCGCTGACGTCGATCCCGGTGACCCGCGTGTCGGTGAAGATGCGGCAGCCGCCGCGGCGGGCGCCGTCGGCGAGCGCGTAGGTCAGCTGGGCTGGATCGATGTAGCCGTCGGTCGGCAGCCAGGCGGCCCCGATCACCCCCTCGGTCGACATCAGCGGGAACAGCTCCTGCGCCTCGGCGGCGGAGATCAGCTCCAGCGGCAGGCCGAAGGTCTTCGCCCAGCCGGCCTGGCGGCGCAGCTCCTCCATCCGCTCCTCGCTGGAGGCGAGGCGGATGCCGCCGCACTCGACCCAGCCGGGATCGAACTCGGACTCCTCGCCTAGCCGCCGGTAGAGCTCCACCGAGTGCATCATCATCTTCGTCAGCGAGACCGAGCCGCGCAGCTGTCCGACCAGGCCGGCGGAGTGGAAGGTCGAGCCGGAGGTGAGCTGCGCGCGCTCCAGCAGGACCACGTCGTCCCAGCCGAGCTGCGCCAGGTGGTAGGCGAGCGAGGCGCCGCCGACCCCACCGCCGATGATCACGCAGCGGGCGCGGTCGGGCAGCTCAGCCCGCGGCACCGCCGGCCTCCTCGAGCAGACGCTCCAGCCGGCCGCCGGCGTCGAGGTCGCGCATCCGCTCGAAGTGCTCCTCGCAGTAGCCGGCGAAGTCGAAGTCGAGATCGGAGAGCGTGCTCTGCACCGCTCCCCACATCGCCTCGCGGAAGTCGGACATGAAGCGCATCAGCCGCAGCGCCGCCAGCCGGCGCCCGCTCGCCGGCGCTTCGAAGTAGGCGCTCAGCAGCGCTTCCTCCCCCGCCTCGTCGAGCTCGTTGTTGACCGCGAAGTTGCCGAGGTCGAAGTAGCGGTCGCCCATCCCGGCGTACTCCCAATCGACGATCCGGATCCCCCGAGCCGAGCGGATGAAGTTGGTGGCGAGGAGGTCGTTGTGGCAGGGGACGGGCTCGTGCTCGGGCCCTGTCAGCACCGCTTCGATCCGCAGCGCCGCCGCCGCGGCCCACTCGTAGGAGGCCGGCACCTCGGCGCCGCGGTCGGCCATCCGCGCCGCGTAGGCCTCGACGATCCGGAAGCTGGTGAAGTCGACCGGCAGCCGTTCCTCGCAGGCGTGCAGCGAGCGCAGCGCCGCCGCCACCTCGGCCACCGCGCCCGGCTCGCGCAGCTCCTCGGCGCGCATCGGCTCGCCGACCACGAACTGGGTGACGAGGCAGGGCGGCTCGTCCAGCATCGCCACCACTCCCGGGCCGATCCCGGCCCGCGCCGCCACCTCTCCCGCCACCCGCTCCGCCCCGCGGTCGATTCCCAAGAGCGCCGTGTCCTTGCCCGGCAGCCGCACCACCACGTCGGAGCCGGCGAAGCGGGCGCGGAAGTTGTGGTTGGTGATCCCGCCCTCGAGCGGGACCGCATCCCCTTCCAGCTCGCCCAGGCGGGCCGAGATCGCTCCCAGGGTGTCGGCGAGGGTGGCCATGAGGGGAAGAAGATTCTCTGCCGGGCATTGACAGGGGTCAAGCAGAGGATCTAGGCTCGCCTCAAACCTTATAGGTCGGTTCTTTACACCTTTTAAATGCTCGGGTTGGGAACCCGGGGAAGGGAGAGGTCGGATGGAGAGCAGCGTTTCGTCACCGAGCCGCGACGAACAGAGGCTCGCGGAACTCGGCTACAAACAGACCCTGAACCGGGCGTGGAGCGGCTTCTCCAACTTCGCGATCTCGTTCACGATCATCTCGATCCTCGCCGGCTGCTTCACCACCTACAACCAGGCTTGGAACAACGGTGGCCCGGTCGCGATCTCCTGGGGCTGGCCGCTGATCTCGATCCCGATCCTGATCATCGGCTTCTGCATGTCCGAGCTGGTCTCCGCCTTTCCCACGGCCGGCGGCATCTACTGGTGGGCCGGCCGACTCGGCGGGCCGGTCTGGGCCTGGTTCACCGGCTGGTTCAACCTGATCGGCCTCGTCGCCGTGGTCGCCTCGGTCGACTACGCGGCGGCGACCTTCCTCAACGCCGTGCTCGGGCTCTACGAACTGAACATCTTCGGGATCAACTTCGGCGACAGCGTCCACATCCTCCAGGAGACGTTCCTGCTCTTCTTCCTGATCCTCCTCGTCCACGCGCTCGTCAACATCCGGCGCACGCACCTGCTCTCGCTGGTCAACAGCGTCTCGGTCTGGTGGCACGTGGTCGGGGTGGCGGTGATCGTCCTCATCCTCGTCTTCGTCCCCGACCATCACCAGAGCATCGGCTTCGTCTTCGGGCACAGGATCAACAACAGCGGCTTCGGCGGCGGCATGTACTGGTTCTACGTGCTGCCACTCGGCTTCCTGCTGACCCAGTACACGATCACCGGCTTCGACGCCTCCGCCCACATCTCAGAGGAGACCCACGAGGCCGAGATGAGCGCCGCCAAGGGGGTCTGGCGCTCGATCTTCTACTCGGCGGTGATCGGCTGGATCGTCCTGCTGGCGATCACCTTCGCCGCCGTGCACGTGGGGGCGATCTCCGGCGCCGCCCACGGCTACGGCGCCGGCTCCTCGCTCGAAGTCTTCGCCTCGGCGCTGACGCCCGCGGCCTTCAAGGCGGTCCTGATCATCTCCACCGTCGGACAGCTCTTCTGCGGCGCCGCCTGCCTGACCAGCGCCTCGCGGATGTGCTTCGCGTTCTCGCGCGACAAAGGCTTCGGCCACCGCGTCTCCGGCGTCCTCTCCCGCGTCGACGAGAAGCGGGTGCCGGTGTACGCGGTGCTGGCGATGGCGACCGCGGCCCTGATCATCACCTTGCCGGCGCTGAAGGGCAACTCCGCCGGCGAACCGTTCCCGTGGGCGTTTTTCGCGGTCGTCTCGATCACCGTGATCGGCCTCTACATCGCCTACGTGATCCCGATCTTCCTGCGCTGGCGCAAAGGCGCCGACTTCAAGCCGGGCCCTTGGACCAACGGCCGCAAGTACAAGTGGATGAACCTCTTCGCGACGATCTGGGTCGGGATCATCACGGTCATCTTCTGCCTCCCGTTCACCCCGGAAGCGGTGCCGTGGAACGGCGAATTCAACTGGGAGGCGTTGAACTACGCGCCGCTGACGGTCGGGGTTGTGATCGCCCTTGCCGGGATCGCCTGGCTGCTCAGCGCCCGCAAGCACTTCACCGGGCAGGTGCGCGAGGTCGAGATCGAGGAAGCGATCGGTACCGAGCCGCAGGTCGGCCCGACGGCGCCATGATCGCCCCGCGGTGGAGCGCATCGGGTCAGCGCGTAACGTTCCGCGGGTGACCGTCGAGGAGCTGAAGCAGGCGGTCGCGGACGGCACGGTCGACACCGTGCTGCTCGCGATCGCCGACATGGAGGGGAGGCTGCAGGGCAAGCGGCTGACCGCCTCACACTTCCTCGGCCCCGTGCTCGAGCACGGGGCCGAGGGCTGCAACTACCTGCTCGCCGTCGACGTCGAGATGGAAACGGTCGGCGGTTACGCGATGGCCTCTTGGGAGAAAGGCTACGGCGACTTCGAGATGGTGCCGGACCTGGAGACGCTGCGACCGGTGCCGTGGCTGCCGGGAACGGCGGTGGTGATGGCCGACGTGCAATGGGGCGACGGGCGCGAAGTCGTCGCCTCGCCACGGCAGATCCTGCGCCGCCAGCTGGAGCGGCTGGGCGAGCGGGGCTTCGGCGCCAACGCCGCCACCGAGCTCGAGTTCATCGTCTTCCGCAATACCTACGAGGAGGCCTGGAGGAAGGGCTTCCACGACCTCGAGCCGGCCAACCTCTACAACATCGACTACTCGCTGCTGGGGACGGCGCGGGTGGAGCCGCTGATCCGCCGCATCCGCAACGAGATGGCCGGGGCGGGGATGAGCGTCGAGAACTCGACGGGCGAGTGCAACCTCGGCCAGCACGAGATCAACTTCCGCTACGTGGGGGCGCTGCGCAGCGCCGACAACCACGTCATCTACAAGAACGGCGCCAAGGAGATCGCCGCCCAGGAGGGGCACGCGATCACCTTCATGGCCAAGTTCAACGAGCGCGAGG
>JBQCIG010000200.1:0-8467 GCA_051953975.1 Solirubrobacterales bacterium
CTCAGCGTAGGTGCCGTCATGCGCCGTGAACCGGGCGTCATCGCTCCAGGCGATTTGTGCTGCCGCGCAACCATCGGATCGTTAGCCGTCTTTTTTCTGATCGCTTTCCGGACCACTCAGGAGCCCGATCACGAGGCGAGAGAGGAGCAGGCCGAACAGCTCATCAGGCACCGAGTCCGGGTCGAGTACCCGTTCAAAGGCGAGGCCGTTGATGAGGGCCCCGATCCCCACCGCTACCTGCTCGGGTGGGAGCGGCAGGTCGATCCCGGCCGCCGCGGTCTCTCGCTCCACGGCAGAGGCAATGATCGCCACCTCGGCCTCGCGCTGCTTGACGAACTCAGTTCGCAACTCTCGATTGCGGGCTCCGTAGGCCCAGAACTCGAAGAAGAGGAGCGGCCAGTCGGGGTCTTCCCGTATGAACTGGCCGAAGCGATCGCTGGCGGTGTCCGCGACGCTCTCAGGTGAGCCGCTCACCTCGGCCACGGCGCGGTAGTCGGCAAGCCGCTTGCCAAGCTCGCGCTCGCTCAGCGCTAGAAACAGCTCCTCCTTGCCCTGGAAGTTCGAATAGACGGCCCCGGTGGTGTAGCCGGCCTCGGCGGCGATCTCCTCCAGCTTCGCGGCGTGGTAGCCGCGACGGGCGAAGACGCGACCGGCGGCGTCGAGCAGCTCTGAGCGGGTCCGCTCCTGGCGCTCCTTTCTCGTCTCTTCCGCTGCCATCGCTGGGATCGACTAAGTTACCCGGATAATCATGATTATCGGAAAGAGGAGGAGCTGATGGCAGGCCTCTTGTGTGCTGTGGCAATGGTCGTCTGCGTCGTCTGCATCTTCGGGATGGGGGTGGCCAGCAAGCTGATCGACCGAGTTCGCAATCGCTGGGATAAGGCCGAATCATGAGCGCCCCGGAGCAGGCGGCCGCACAGGAGACCGAGCGCATCCGGCGCCTCTACGAGAAGGAAGCGCCGAAGTACGACCGCACGATGGGCCGTTGGGATCGCGTCCTCTTTGCCGGTAATCGGGAGTGGGTCTGCGCCCAGACCAGCGGGGAGGTGCTGGAGATCGCGATCGGCACCGCTCGCAATCTTCCTTTCTATCCCGAGGGCATTCGCCTAACCGGGGTGGAGTTGAGCCCTGCGATGATCGAGGTCGCACGCCAACGCGTCGCTGAGACGGGACGGGAGGTCGAGCTGCATCTAGGCGATGCAGAAGCTCTGGAGTTCCCCGATGCCAGCTTCGACACGGTGGTCTGCACCTACGCGCTCTGCACGATCCCCGACGACGGGGCGGCCGTCCGCGAGGTCAAGCGCGTGCTCCGCCCCGGCGGCAGGTTCGTCCTCGCCGAGCACGTCCGCAGCCCCAACCCGATCGTGCGAGCGATTGAGCGGGCGATTGAGCCGCTCGCCGTGCGATTCGGGGGGGACCATCTGACCCGCGAGCCGCTAGAGCACCTGGAGGGCGAGGGGTTCGTCATTGAGACGGTGAAGCGCTCGAAGCTCGGCATCGTGGAGCTGGTGGCAGCGCGCAATTCAGGCTGATCCGCCGGATGTTAAGCTCCGCCCTTGACCGGCGAGGGACTCATCGTACGTCGCTGCTGCCAATCCGATGTGCCAGCGGTGTCGGACCTGTGGCTGAACGCCCGGAGCGAGCACGCAAGCACGCCGGACCGCATCGAGGACATCGAGCAGCTCGTGACCGATTCTCCGGCCGCCATCTTGGTGGCCGAGCGTGAGGGCGAGATCGTCGGTGCCTTGATTGCCGCTTGGGACGGGTGGCGAGGAAACATGTATCGGCTCGCGGTTTGCGATGACCACCGCCGCGAAGGGATCGGGCTGGCGTTGACCCGGGCCGGCGAGGATTACCTGCGCCGATGCGGCGCCCGCCGTGTGACCGCCCTGGTCGCCTTTGACGATGAGGCCGCGGGAGGATTCTGGGAGTCAGCCGGCTACCCGTCCGATCGCGTGATCGGCCGGCGAGTCCGCAATCTATGAGTTCCTCTAACCGTCACCAAGCAGTTGCCGGCGAAACCGCCAGGCGAAGCTGAGCACACCGAGCCCCGAAACCAGGGTCACCACATTGATCGTCAGCTCGATCAGACCTCCGCCGCCGCGGCCATAGGTCCCGTGCTGGATGTCGTAGAGGATGTCGAGGCAGGCGAGATATGCGGCCGCTCCGCCGACCGCTGAGAGCCAAACGAGCGCGCTGGGACGTCGCCGCAGAATGGCAGCACTTGCGGCGAGGGCCGCAGCCGCCAGGCATGCGTCGGCCAAAGGAAAAGCCTGCTCGAAGGCGATATAAGAGGCTCCGCGTTCCGACGCGACCAACCCGCGGTCGAAGAACCAGGCCAGCCAGTAGAGGACGAGAATCACGGCTGCCCCACGCAGCCAGCCCGCCACACGCGGACGCCCAGACCTCGAAATCCCCTAACGCCAATCCTTGGTTCTCCTGCTGCGAACGCTGATGCCCTGATTGCGGCGAAGCCGCATTCAGTCGAAGAGCTCGTAGGCAGAACGCGGTCATCGGCCGGACAATCCTAACCTCGCCCGAGGGTGTGTTGCGCCTGCGCATCCCGAGACGATGGCCATCGCCGCCGGTACGATTGCGATGGTCCCCTAACCCACGGCCGCCGATCATGCTGGTCTCTTGGCCTGCGCCGGCCAGTCAGTAGGTCCCCGGCGCAGTCGGCAACCAAGGTCCGGCTCTAAGCGCGGGACGACGCGGCCCCGTACGCTGCCCCGCATCTCCGAGCCGCGACGCAACATCGAGTTGAAGGCCCGGGACGCCGATCCAAACCGGTCGTTGGAGGTCTGTAAAGCGCTTGGTGGCACCGACAAAGGGGTCCTTCACCAACGCGATACCTACTTCAAAGTCGCTCGCGGCCGCCTGAAGTTGCGGGAGGAAGAGAGTGCAGCGTCGCAGCTCATCTCCTATGCCCGGCCCGATGAGGTTGAGGAGCGCCTGAGTTGCTACCGACTTGTCGAGATCGCGGACACAGCGGGCCTCAAGGCCGCGCTGTCGGAGAGCCTCGGGACGCTGGTGGTGGTGTCCAAACGCAGGAGGCTTTTCTTGTGGCGAGACGTGCGCATACACCTCGATCAGGTCGACGGTCTCGGGGCTTTTCTGGAGTTCGAGGCGGTTGCGCTCGAGCAATCCGACCTCTCCGAAGAGCGGCAGAAGGTGCGGCATCTCCGAGAAGCGTTTGCGATCAATAGCGAGGATCTCATCGACCGCAGTTACTCCGACCTGATCCTGGCGGCTGGCTGATCGTTACGCGAGGTGGTCGGGCCAGCCGTGCTTCAAGCCTCGCCCGGACCTCGGGCCATTCGTCGTCGATCACGCTGAAGAAGGCCGAGTCCCGCACCCCGACTCCGGGGATGTTGATCTGCTTGCGGAGCACGCCCTCGAACTGAGCCGGGATCGCGGCGAGGGCAGCGCGGGAGCGCTCGTTGCGGGCATCGGTCTTGAACTCGACGCGGACACAACCAAGCGCGGTGAAAGCGTGCTCCAGCATCAGCAGCTTCGCCTCGACGTTCACGCCTGTTCCCCAGAGGCCCGGGTTGAGCCAGGTCGAGCCGACCTCCACTACGCCGTCGTTTGGGCGGTAGCGGTGGAAGCTCGTGCTTCCCACGGCTGAGCCCGTGGTGCGCAGAACGGTGGCGAAGGTCGTCTTCTCCTCCGGGTTCTGCGCCAGCGAAGAGTCGAGCCAGGCGTCGAAGTCCTCCCTGCGGTCGGCGATGTGGGTCGTCCATTCCCAGATTCTTCGATCCTGTGCGGCTTCCCAGAGCATCGGCGCATGCTCCGGCGCGAGTGGCTCCAGCCGGACCAGGGAACCTTCAAGCTGCGTTCTCAACGTCGCCATCGGCCGGAGCATTCTGCCAGCGGAGCGCCCCGCCGGGTTCGCTGGGCCGCTCGGGTCTTCCGTCAGGCAGCCAGGCCAGCGGCAAGTCGCTCTATGACCTCGCGGTCCTTCTCCAGGAGCTCGCGGAGGCGAGCCTGAAAATGCGGGTCGGATTTCCGCTCCGCGATATAGCGATAGAGGGCTGCCCGGACCACTTCCGAGGCAGGAACGTCGTCGGCGCGAGCGACCGCATCGACTTCGACCTTCAGCTCGTCGTCAATCCGGATGGTCGTGATCTTCGTCATATCGCCGAGCTCTGCACGTCGATGGCGACCGAAGCGATCAAGTGCTTGAAGTACAGCGCCGGCCGGCTGGCCCGCACCAGAACCCCGTCGCTGATTATCAGGCCCTCGTCGTCCAGCTTCTGGAGGGCGCGGGCGAGCGCGAGGCCCCCGGTGAGGCTGCGGGGGTTCGGGAGCACCCGAGCGGCGAGGGCTTGCAGGGTCAGCACGTCCGGGTCCTCGCTCAACACCTCGGCAAGCACGTCTAGCTGCAATTGCACTTGGGCCGTCACCGCTGGACGCTCCTGCGCAGGGTCGCCGCGGGGTGCTCGACGTAGAAGTCGCCATCGACATATCGGCCGGGGCGCCATTCCATTCCTTCCAACAGGAAGCTGGTCGAGACGTTCGTGCCAGCGGCGAGCTGGAGGATGGTGTCGAGCCGGGGCAGCCGCCGCCCCAGCTCCAGTTGGTTGACGGCGTCGCGGCTCAGCCCGACGCGGTTGCTCAGCTCTTCCAAGGACAGACCGGCGCGGCGCCGGCCGCGCCACAGATTGAGGCCGAACCGCTCCTCCAGCGTCGGCATTGTGAGTCGGGGCGGGGTCCGCATCATCCCCGCCCCGACTCATCGACCCGTTTGACCAGCACCCACCTCGGCACCCCGAGCCCTCGGGAAAGCCTGCCGAGCGCGGCCCAGGTTGGGTTGCGATCTCCCCGCTCGATGCGACTGATGTAGCTGGTGGTGATGTCGGCCCGCGCTGCCAGTCCTTCCTGAGTCAGGCCCGCTTCCGCGCGCAGGGCTTTGACCACCGTTCCCAAGGAGGCGAGCGAGGAATCCGGCTTGAAGGAGCGCGGAGACATCCCCTACTCCTCGGACTCGTGGGCGTCCCGCTCGGCCAGCTCGTCCAGCACCTTCTGGACGGCAGCCTTGCGCTCGGCTCGCACCGGCTCGATCTGGGCGGCCAGCTCGGAGCCCTCTCCGTCGAGGGCGCGACATATCTCGGTGAGGATTCGCAGGCCGGGATCGCTGACCTTGCCGTCCTCGATGTCCGCGATGAAGGCTGCCGTGGTCCGCGCCCTCTTCGCGAGCTCGTCCTGGGTCAGCCCGCGCTCCTCCCGAAGCGCTTTCAGCGCCTGCCCGGTCCGCAGAACCCAGGCAGCATCCGGCCGTGGGCGCGGAGCGACCTTCGGGGCATCGTCCCGCAGCAGTTCGAGAACGGTGCGATCCTCCTCCATACGCTGCTTGAGCCGGTCCTTGAACCGCTCCCTCGTCTCAAAGCCGGCGGGCGATACCCGGAAGCCGGCTGGCGAGTCGAAGTCCCAGACTTCATAGCCAGTGATGTCGGCGATCCGCCGCGGGGTCTCGTAGTGATGATGTCCTGCCGGGGTCCACCACATCCACTCGACGAGGTCGCCGCTGCCGACGTCCAACCCCGCGGCAAGCTTGAGGATCGTGTCCAGGCGCGGAAGCCGCCGCCCACACTCGAGCACGCTGAGAGCGGTGCGGTTCATCCCGACGCGATCGGCGAGCTCCTGCTGGGTCAACCCGGCTTTGCGGCGGAACCAGACGACATTCGCCGCGAACCGCTCGGGCAGGGTCCACTCTTTGTCGACCCATTTGGATTCCTGGCCGAGGCCGCTCATTTCGATCCCTCCTTCGGCGCCTCGAACTCCCAGGCCAGGCCCGCCAGCAATTCGCAGGGCTTGACCCCGACCGCCCCGCCGAGCTTGACGATCGTGTCGAGGCGCGGGAGGCGCTGCCCTGCCTCGATCATCGCGACGTGGGTGCGATGCAGGCCGGCGCGGTCGGCCGCGCCTTCCTGGGACAGGCCGGCGCGCTTGCGAAGCCGGACGAGGTTCCGGCCGAAAGCGCGACTGTCCCCGGTTGCCTGAGGTCCTTTCTCGTTCCCCATCGCTCAGTCCTCCAGGCCGAGGGTCGCCAGGACCCAGGGCGTCTTCTTGACGAGGTCGGTCGGCAGGTAGAAGTGCTCGACCGAGCCGCGCACCCGCCGGTCGCCCGCTTCCTCGATCGCGCCGCATTTCGCGAGGACCCGGACGTGGTAGCTGACGCCGGAGAGCGGCTGCTTTTCGAGGAGCGAGAGTTCCTTCGGGCTCAGCATCTCGCTTGCCTCGACGTAGCGGCGCAGCAGCTTCCGCCGCAACGGGTTCCGGAGGGCGTCGAGGAGCGGCTGGTTCGGGTCGCGCTTCGCCATCAGTCCTCGATCCCGAGGTCTTTGAGCACGTCGCGATCTTCCTGCTGCACCTTCCGCAAGCGCTCTTTGAACCCCTCGTCCGAGAAGCGGCGGGCGATGTGTTCCTCGATCGCGACGCGCAGAACCTCCGAGACCGGATGGCCTTCGGCGCGGGCGATGGAGCCGAGCTGCTTTGACATCGGGTCGGGCATCCGAAGGGTCGAGACCTTCACGTCCGTGCTGTCCTCCTGATGCGGATCGGTCTTCGCCATCTCAGGTCGCCTCCCCGCTCAGCTCGAAGTAGCGCAGCGCCGAGCGGGTCGGGTTGACCATCTCGTCCTCGCCGGGGCGGTGGAGCAGGCCGGTCCCGGCCAGCTCGCGGATCGCGCGCTCGACCCGGTCGACCTCGCAGAACTCCCGCGGCCGGCCGCCGCTGAGTTCCCGGACCAGCTCGTCCTGCGTGAGCGTCGCCGGGTGGAGTTCCAGGACCTGGCGAAGAAGCGCCCACTGCTCGCGGTCGTCTTCCTCCCAGTTGGTGATCGCGGGACCATCGCCCGCACCCTTAGGGTGGTCTTGCATGGGAGCTGATTCCTCCTGTGCCATGCCCCCGGCTGTTCACGCAGCGCGGGGGCGCTTTTCCGTATGTCGGCGGCGACCGTAGGTGGACCGGTAGCCCGATTTCAAGGGCTGGATCGACCTCTCTCGGACCTCATGTTGCCCCAGGCGTTGCCCCAGAGCCAATTTTGCGCCCTGTTGTCTACGTCTCCAGAAACGCGAAAACCCCGCATTTGCGGGGCTTTCGTAAAATAGCGGGGGCGGGATTCGAACCCGCGACCTTCGGGTTATGAGCCCGACGAGCTACCTGGCTGCTCCACCCCGCGGCGGACACTCGATGTTAGCAATTTGGCGGGGGTCTTTTGGGGTCGGCGGCGGTCTAGAGTGGCCGGGTGCACGGAGGGGGAAAACGGGTCGCGGTGATCGACGTGGGGACGAACTCGACGCGGCTGCTGGTGGCGGACGTGGACCGGGGACGGGTCTCGCCGGTGGAGCGGCGGAGCACGGTGACGCGGCTGGGCCGCGGGGTCGACCTCTCCGGTCACTTGGCGCACGAGGCGATCGAGGACGTCTGCACCGCGATCGGCGACTACGTCGGCATTCTCGGGGAGCTGGGCGCGGAGACCGTGGAGACGATCGCCACCAGCGCGGTCCGCGACGCCGACAACGGCAGCGCCTTCATCGCCGAGCTGCGGGAGCGCTTCGCGCTCTCGGCCCGTGTCCTCGACGGCGAGGAGGAGGCGCGGGCGACCTACCTCGGCGCCACCTCCGAGCAGCCGCCGAGCGAGCCGACCCTGGTCGTCGACATCGGCGGCGGCTCGACCGAGCTGGTCGTCGGGACCGGCAACGAGATCTCCTTTCACGACTCGCTGCAGGCAGGCGTCGTCCGCCACAGCGAGCGCTGCATCACCCACGACCCCCCCACCGCCGGCGAGCTGGAAGCGCTGGCCGCCGGCGTGAGGGGTCTGGTCCTAGGCTCAGTTGGGGAGGGAATCGAAGCCGAGCGCGCCATCGCCGTCGCCGGCACCCCGACCTCGCTTGCCGCGGTCGAGATGGAGCTGGAGCCCTATGACCCGGCCCGGGTCCACGGCCACGTCCTCGCCCTGCCCTCGATCCAGCGGATGCTCTCGCGGCTGGCCTCGGCTCCCCTCTCGGAGCGAGTCGAGATTCCCGGCCTGCACCCCGACCGGGCGCCGACGATCGTCGCCGGGGTGGTGATCCTGATCGAGGCGATGCGGGCCTTCGGCCTGGAGGCGATCACCGTCTCCGAGCACGACATCCTCTACGGCACCGCCCTCTCCGCGGTCGCTCTCCGCTGAGCGGCGGACCCATCGGAGTCCTTCGCGGTACTAACTGGACAGTGTGTCTGATTACTGATGCGCCATTTTGGCAGATGAGGCGCTCGAAATCATAAAAACAGGTAGAAGCTCATACTTTCTTTTCATTAACTTTGCCAACAGGCGGTAGACGAAAAGGACAGTCGGGTACATACTGATTGCACCGGGCAAGAGGTGGGGTTCGCTTCACCTTGTTCACCCGGCATATAGGGCTTGGGCGATTGCCGCATCATGGCGCCTCCCGCCGTCTGGGCCCACCAAATAAAGGTCCCT
>JBQCIG010000201.1:0-2672 GCA_051953975.1 Solirubrobacterales bacterium
TAGGCGTTCGACAGCCACATCCCGTTCTCGGTCCTCTCGACGATCACTGCTCCTCCTCGCTTCGTTGGCGTGGGTGTTGATAATGGGGAAAAAAAAACCCAAAAAAAAAAAAACTAATAGTTTTGGGGTTTTATATAAACAAATTATTAACCCCCACGCCAACGAAGCGAGGAGGAGCAGTGATCGTCGAGAGGACCGAGAACGGGATGTGGCTGTCGAACGCCTACCTGGTCGCCGACCCCGAGCGGGGGACCGGCGTCCTGATCGACGGCAACGAAGAGCTCGGGCCGCTGCTCGAGCGCGCCGAGCGCGACGGGATCGAGATCACCCACGTCCTCGTCACCCACCCCCACGGCGACCATGTCGCCGGCCTCGCCGAGGCGCGGGAGCGGCTCGGGAACCCGCCGGTGGTCGCCCACCCGGACTGCGCCGCCGAGCTCGACGCCGAAGTGGAGATCACCCTCGGCGACGGTGAGACGCTCGACGCCGGCGGCCTCCAGATCGAAGCTCTCTACACCCCCGGCCACGCCGCCGGCCATCTCGCTTACCTCGTCGACGCCACCGACGTCTTCACCGCCGACGTCCTCTTCAAGGGGACGGTCGGCGGCACGATGGCCCCGGGCGCCAGCGGCTTCGCCGACCTCAAGAGCTCGGTTATGCGGCTGCTGGAACTTCACCCCGAGACCGCCGTCCACCCCGGCCACCGCGAGCCGACGACGATCGGCAGCGAGCGGGAGCACAACCCCTTCGTGCGGATCTGGCGTGGCCTCGACTCGACCGGCGAGGAGCAGGTGACGGTCTGGGGGCGTCCGGCGACGCTGAAGCTGTGGGCGCCCGACTACGACGGCGGCAACAAGGCCTGGATCGTCTTCGCCGACTCCGGCGAGGAGGCGATCGTCGGCGGCTCACAGGTCGAGCGAACTTGACCTTCAGGCACGACCTTTAGCCCTTCACCGCACATTTGGACAGATGTGCGATGGGTAAATCGCACATTTGTCTTCACACTGCGTCAATGAGCGCAGAAATTCAGGAATTCTTTTTCAACTGGTATCCGGTCTTCGGCGTCTTCTTCATGGCGCTGTTGCTCTTCATCTTCCTCCGCATGATGCGAGGGATGATGGGCACGACCAAGCCCGAGACGGTGAAGGCGAGCAAGACCGCCCCCGTCCTCTGGGCGGAGGTGCAGGGAGTCGACGCGGCCAAGGACGAGCTGATGGACGTGACCGCCTGGCTGCGCGAACCCGACCGCTTCTCCGCCCTCGGCGCCCAGGCGCCGCGCGGCGTCCTCCTCTATGGGCCGCCCGGCACCGGCAAGACGATGCTGGCGCGGGCGGTCGCCGCCCAGGCCGGCGTCGACTTCTTCGCCGCCTCCGGCTCCAGCTTCGTCGAGATGTTCGTCGGCCGCGGCGCCGCCCGCATCCGTCGCCTCTTCAAGGAGGCGCGCAAGTCCGGCCGCGCGGTGATCTTCATCGACGAGCTCGACGCGATCGGCGGCGCCCGCAGCGGCGGCGGTGGCGACGGCGGCACCAGCGAGCGCGAGCAGGCGCTGAACCAGCTGCTGGTCGAGCTCGACGGCTTCGAGAAGGACCCGGGGATGGTGATCGTTATCGCTGCCTCCAACCACGTCGACAAGCTCGACAAGGCGCTGCTGCGCCCGGGCCGCTTCGACCGCCGCGTCCTCGTCGCCCCGCCCGACCGCAGCGGCCGCGAGGCGATCCTCCGCAGCCACGCGAAGAAGAAATCCCTCGCCCCCGACCTCGACCTCGGCGACGTCGCCCGCAAGACGACCGGGATGACCGGCGCCCAGCTCGCCAACGCGCTCAACGAGGGGGCGATCATCGCCGGCCGCGCCGGCCGCCTCTACATGACCCGCGAGGACCTCGACGAGGCGCTGCTGCGCCAGGCCGTCGGCTCGCAGCAGGCGCGCCGCCTCAACGCGAAGGAGCGGCGGATCGTCGCCTACCACGAGGCCGGCCACGCGCTCTGCCGCCGCCTGCTCGGGCTCGACCCGCCGGAGATCCTCAGCATCGTCCCGCGCGGGCCGGCGCTCGGCTTCGTCGCCCACTCTCCCCAGGAGGACAGCTACCTGAAGTCGCGCGAGGAGCTGCTCGACGAGGTGGTGACGCTGCTGGGCGGCCGCGCCGCCGAGGAGGTGGTGCTCGGCAAGACCTACTCGGGCGCCGCCGACGACCTCAACCGGGTCCACCTCGTTTGCAAGCAGATGGTCGCCGAATTCGGCATGGGGGTGGCGCTCGACCACGACGGGCCGGCGCCGATCGCCCTCCCGACCGGCGACTACGCCGTCTCCGACCAGACCCGCCGCGAGGTCGACCAAGCGGCGATGACGCTGGCGCGCGAGGCCTACCGCCGGGCGCGGGCGCTGCTCTCGGCCAACCTCGAGGTGCTCGACCACCTGGCGGTGCTGGCGCTGGAGCGGGAGACGCTGACCCGCGAGGAGCTCGACGAGATCTTCGACGCCCACGAGCTGCACGGGCTGGTCGAGTCGCAGGGATCGGGCGCGGCGCTGGTGGCGATGAGCCGGGAGACGGCCGCCGAGTAGAGCGCGCGGCACCGGGTACGTCGAGCGCGTTTCAAGGTACGCGCTCGACTATTTGGCCAGCCGACTAGAAAAATTGTTTAGACTCGGCGGGACGGCCAGTGAGCGACCAGCA
>JBQCIG010000202.1:0-5834 GCA_051953975.1 Solirubrobacterales bacterium
ACGGGTCGAGATCCCGGCCGTACCTTCCTTATGCCCATCTAGGCTTGGGGAATCGGCCCTAGAAGCGAGCGACCCGTCCTCATCCTCACCGGAGCGCCGGGAACCGGCAAGACGACGGTTGCGCGCATCCTCGCCGAGCGAGAGGCGGCCGCCGTCCACCTCGAGACCGACGCCTTCTTCCGCTTCATCCGCAGCGGCTACATCGAGCCGTGGAAGCCGGAGTCGGGGGCGCAAAACCAGGTCGCGATGGGGATCGCCGGCGAGGCTGCGACCGCCTACGCGGCGGCCGGCTATTTCACGGTCGTCGAGGGGATCGTCCTGCCGCGCTGGTTTCTTACGTCCCTGCGCGATGCGCTCCGCAAGGCAGGCTTCGAGGTCGCCTACATGGTGCTGCGGGCGCCGTTGCCCCAGTGTCTGGGCCGGCTCGAGCGACGCGACGAGGGGGTGGACCCGGCGGCGGTGACGAAGATCTGGACCGAATTCGAGGACCTCGGCGAGTTCGAGCCGAACGCCCTCGAAGTCGGCGACCAGAGCCCCGAGGAAATCGCCAACACAATCGAGCAGACGCTCGCCGCCGGCTCGCATCTCGTCTGAGCGCCCGCCACCTCTGTGGTCTACTTGAGCGCGTGAGCGGCGGGGCTGGAACCAGCGGCGGCGACGGTGCGCGGCACGACCGACACCTGCTGCGAGTACCGGTCGATCTTGAGGCCGACGACGAGCGTCGCGTCAAACGCATCCACGACGAGATCGACGCCGCCTTCCACGCCTTGCGCGACGTCGAGGAGGGGGTCTCGATCTTCGGCTCGGCGCGGGTGCGGGAGGACCACCCCTGGTACGAGCTCTGCCGCGAGACGGCCGCCTGCCTCACCAAGCATGGCTTCACCGTGATCACCGGCGGCGGCCCGGGCCTGATGGAGGCCGCCAACCGCGGCGCCGCCGAAGCCGGCGGCGAATCGGTCGGGCTCAACATCGAGCTCCCCCACGAGCAGCGCACCAACCCCTACGTCAACCGCTCGCTCCAGTTCCATTACTTCTTCGCCCGCAAGCTGATGTTCGTCCGCTACGCCCGCGCCTTCGTGATCATGCCCGGCGGCTTCGGCACTCTCGACGAGCTGTTCGAGTCCCTGACCCTGATCCAGACCCACCGCATCCAGCACTTCCCGACGATCCTCGTCGGCTCCGAATTCTGGGACCCGCTGCTGGAATGGATCGACCTCGGCCTCGAGGACCACGGCCTGATCTCCCCCGGCGACAAAGAGCTCCTCGTCCTCGCCGACGAGCCGATGCAGGTCTGCAAGCACGTGATGCGCGCCAGCGAGCGCCAACGGACGCTGGCCCAGTAGGCAGGGAGGATTTTGCCGGACCTAATGCCGGAAGTGCCGGTGCTTGGTGAAGACCATCGTCACGCCGGCCGCCTCGCAGGCCTCGATCACCTCGGCGTCGCGTTTGGAGCCGCCGGGCTGGATCACGGCAGTGGTGCCGGCTTGGATCGCCAGCTCGGGGCCGTCGGCGAAGGGGAAGAAGGCGTCGGAGGCGAGGGCCGAGCCGGCTAGGAGGGAGTCGGCCTCGTCGCCGCGTGCCTCGCGGCACTTCTCGACCGCGAGGCGGACCGAGTCGACGCGGCTCATCTGGCCGGCGCCGATGCCGAGGGTGGCGCCGTCCTTGGCGATCACGATCGCATTGGAGCGGACGCGGCGGCAGACGGTCCAGGCGAAGAGCATGTCCTGCCACTGCTGCTCGCTCGGCTCGTTGTCCGTGACCGCCTCCATGATCTCGCGCGGCTCGGGGTCGCCGTCGCGGTCCTGGATCAGGAGGCCGCCCGCGACCCGCTTGACGTCGCGTTCGCGCGGATCCTGCTGGCGGCGCTCCTCCTCGCAGAGGATGCGGATCGCCTCCTTCTGTTGCAGCACCTCCAGCGCCCCCTCCTCGTAGCCGGGCGCGCTCAGCACCTCGACGAAGTTCTCGTGCAGCCTCTCTGCAAGCTCCCGGTTGATCGGCCGGTTGACCGCGATCACGCCGCCGTAGGCCGAGACCGGGTCGCACGCGAGCGCCTTCAGGTAGGCCTCGAGCGCATCGGCGCCGACCGCCGCCCCGCAGGGGTTGTTGTGCTTGACGATCACGCAGGCCGGCTGCTCGAAGTCACCGGCCAGCGCCCGCGCCGAGTCGAGGTCGAGGACGTTGTTGAAGGAGAGAGCGCGCCCGTGCAGCTTCGAGGTGCGCGAGAGGATATGGCTGCGCAGCCCCGCCTCCGAGTAGAGCGCCGCCCGCTGGTGCGGGTTCTCCCCGTAGGAGAGATCGAGCACCTTCTCGTAAGCGAGCGCCAGGTGTTCGGGGAAGTCTTCGTACTCCATCGAGAACCAGCGGCTGATCGCGGCGTCGTAGCGGGCGGTCTGGGCGAAGGCCTCGTTCGCCAGCCAATGCCGGGTGCTGAGGGAGATCTCGCCGCCGCTCTCTTCCAGCTCGGCGCAGACCGCGTCGTAGGACTCCGGTTTGACGATCACCGCGACGCTCTCGTGGTTCTTCGCCGCGGCGCGGATCATCGTCGGCCCGCCGATGTCGATGTTCTCGATCGCCGCCTCCGGCGCAACGTCGAGGCCGGAGACGGTCTGCTCGAAGGGGTAGAGGTTGACGCAGACGACGTCGATCGGCTCGATTCCCTCGCGCTCCAGCGTCGCCATGTGCTCGGGGTCCTCGCGCCGCGCCAGCAGCGCCGCGTGCAGCCGCGGGTGCAGCGTCTTCACCCGGCCGCCGAGGATCTCCTCCTGGCCGGTGAACTCGGAGACGTCGGTCACCTCGAGCCCCGCCTCGCGCAGCGCCGTCGCGGTGCCGCCGGTGGAGAGGATCTCGACCCCGAGCGCCGCCAGCCCCCTGGCGAAGTCGGCGACCCCGGTCTTGTCGGAGACCGAGATCAGCGCCCGGCGCACCCGGACCTGGCCGTTGCCGAGGGTCTCCTGCTGGGTTTCGGTGGCGGGATCAGTCATCGATCGCGACCGTCCGCGGGTCGCTCCGGTCGATCCTAACTCTGCCCTGCGCGATCATGCGGAACGCCTCCGGGTAGAGCTCGTGCTCGACCGCGTGGATCGCGGCTTCCAGCTCGGCGCGGGCGACCCCGGCGGGCACCGGCACCTCGCGCTGGACGATCACCGGGCCGGTGTCGACCCCCTCGTCGACGAAGTGGACGGTGACTCCGGTTGTCTCGACGCCGGCGGCGAGCGCCTGGCCGATCGCGTCGAGGCCGGGGAAGGCGGGCAGCAGCGCGGGGTGGATGTTGACGACGCGGTCTCGGAAGCGGGCGATGAAGGCGCGGCTCAGCAGCTGCATGTAGCCGGCGAGGACTACGAGGTCGGCCTGGAGCGACTCGATCCAGTCGCCGATCGCCTCGTCGCGCGCCGCCCGGTCCGGATAGGAGTCTCGGGCGAAGACGGCGGTTTCGACCCCGGCGCGCCGCCCCCGCTCCAAGGCCCCCGCCGCCGGCTTGTCGGAGCCGATGCCGACGACCTCGATCCCCTCGCGTCCGTGCAGCCGGTCGAGGATCGCCTGCAGGTTGGTGCCGCTGCCGGAGGCGAGGACGACAAGCCGAAACGAGCTCACCCCGGCATCTTCGCAGTAGGCTCCTCGGCGTGAGCGAGCACGACCTCTGGCAGGGGGTCCTCTACCTGCACCTGCTGGCGATGGCCTTCTTCGTCGGCGGCCAGCTCGTCTTCGGGATCGCGGTGGTGCCGATCCTCGGCGGCGAGCCCGAGCGCATGCGCGCGGTCGCGCGGCGCTTCGGCTACGGATCGCTGGCAGCCCTTGGCGTCCTCGTCGCCACCGGCTGGGCGATGGCCTCCCACTACGACCTCTTCGGCAGCTCGACCCTGCAGTGGAAGCTGGGCCTGGTGGCCATCGTCATCGCCCTCGCCCTGCTGCACCTGCGCTGGCCGAGACTGCACGCCCTGCAGGGGGCGATCCTGCTCGCCTCGCTGGCGATCGTCTGGCTCGGGCTCGAACTCGTGACCGGGTAATCAGTTTTGGGTCAAAATCCCTTGACTCGCTCAAGAATCCCTTTTAGGTTGGTGCGGGACGACTTGTCCCGTATCTAAACCAGGCCCGGCGCGGATCGCCGGGCGCAAAGGGAGAACCATGAAGCACCTCAAGACCCTTGGCCTCGCCGTGGTGGCCGCAACGGCGTTGATGGCGTTCGTCGGCACCGGCACGGCTGCGGCCACATTCACCTCGCTCTGCAAAGCGCCGACAACAACCGAAGCGGGGTTGCCTATCTGCGAAGGCGAACATATCTATCCGGCGGGAACGCGAATCCATGCCGAACTGCAGGCGGGTTCGAGACTGTCCATCGCGGGCGGCCCCGGCGTCGTCGAATGCGCGCAGTCGACACTCGAAGCCTTCACCGAGCAGAAGACAGAAATTCCGCTCGGGGCGAACGTGACCGCATTCACCTTTGGCGGATGCTTCAACGGCCCCGAAGAAGTCGAAGTGAAAACGATCAACCCCGGCACACTCGATATCGAAATCATCGATCTGCCGAACTGGACCCACAACGGGACACTGACGTTCACAAGAACCGAAGTCACAGTGTTTTTCAAAAAAACCGGGCTCCATTGCATCTTCGCCCCCGGGGACACCGGGACCCTCACAGGCGGCGCGATGGCGACAATCGATCTCGTCGGCAATTGGCCGCGGGTCGGCGGCGGTGGAGGCGCACTCTGCCCCCCGAACGTAAACGTGAACGGGTTCTACACAGTCACAAGCCCGGAACCGCTCTGGGTCGGAATGTGATCTAGACGGATCGAGCAAAGGCGCGGCCGCTTCGGCGGCCGCGCCGCCTGAGTCAGCCCGAGGCCGGGGCGGCGATCGTCTCCAGGGCGAATTTGCCGTTCGCGTCGTCGGGATCGCCGAGCGGGTAGCTGCCGGTGAAGCAGGCGTCGCAGTGCTCGCCGGGATCGCCGCCGATCGCCTCGTAGACGCCGGCGATCGAGAGGTAGGCGAGGCTGTCGGCCTCGAGCTCGTCGGCGATCTCCTCGATCGAGCGGTTGTGGGCGATCATCTCCTCGCGCGTCGACATGTCGACGCCGTAGTGGCAGGGGTTGCGGATCGGCGGCGCCGAGATCCGCAGATGGACCTCGCTGGCGCCGGCGTCGCGCAGCATGCCGACGATCTGGCGGGTGGTGTTGCCGCGCACGATCGAGTCGTCGACGACGACGATCCGCTGGCCGGCGACGATCTCCGGCAGCGGGTAGAACTTGAGGCGCAGGCCGTGCTTGCGCAGCTCCTGCCCCGGCTGGATGAAGGTCCGCGCCACGTAGCGGTTCTTGATCAGGCCGTCGTCGCGCGGCAGCCCCGAGGCGCGGGCGAAGCCGGCGGCGGCGGGGTTGCCGGAGTCCGGCACCGAGATCACCAGGTCGGCCTCGACCGGCGCCTCGCGCCAGAGGATCTCGCCCATCCGCCCGCGCACCTGCTGCAGCACCTTGCCCTCGAGGCGGCTGTCGGGGCGGGAGAAGTAGATGTGCTCGAAGACGCAGATCGCGGGCCGGCCCGAGCGCACCACCTGGCGCGTCTCGAGGCCGCGCTCCGTCAGCGAGACCATCTCGCCCGGGCGCACCTCGCGCAGCAGCTCGGCGCCGATGATGTCGAAGGCGCAGCTCTCGGAGGCGACGACGAAGCGGTCGTCGAGCTTGCCGAGGCTGAGCGGCCGGATCCCGTGCGGGTCGCGGAAGGCGACGATCGCGTGCTTGGTCATCACCACGGTCGAGTAGGCGCCCTCGAGCCGCGGCATCACCTGCTCGACCGCGTCCTCGATCGTCTTGCCGCTGTGGGAGGAGAGCAGCGCCGCCATG
>JBQCIG010000203.1:0-6491 GCA_051953975.1 Solirubrobacterales bacterium
GCAAGAACGTGCGCTCGGCGATGGCCGTCGGTCAGGCCTGCGGGGTCGCCATGCTGGCGGCCGCCGAACGCGGCGTCGGCTGCTTCTCCTACACGCCGCAGGCGATCAAGATGGCCGTTTGCGGCTCTGGCGCGGCCGGCAAGCGCCAAGTCCAGCGGATGGTCGGGACGCTGCTCGGGCTGCCCGAGCCGCCGACTCCCGACCATGCCGCCGATGCGCTCGCGGTTGCGATCTGCCACGGCGGCGGCAGCGGCCACAGGCAGGCGGTGGGGGCCGCCGGGGAAACGACGAGCGGCCTGGCCGGGGAGCGAATCGCCGGATGATCGCCGCGGTGCGGGGTGAAGTGATGGTGCGGCGGCCCGATCACGTCGTCATCGACGCCGGCGGCGTCGGCTACAGGCTGACCGTCTCCTCGGAGACCCTGAAGGCCGTTCCCGCGACCGGACGCGATGCCTTCCTCCACGCCGAGCTGATCTCCCGCGACGACTCCCTCTCACTCTACGGCTTCTCCGCGGAGGAGGAGCGCGATCTCTTCCGGCTCCTGATCACGGTCAGCGGCATCGGCCCGAAGGTGGCGATCGCCACCCTCTCCGGCGGTACGACGAGGGACCTGCTGCGGGCGATCGCGGCCGGCGATGCAAAGCGCTTCCAGGCGGTCCCGGGGATCGGCAAGCGGACCGCGGAGCGGATCATCGTCGAGCTGCGCGAGAAGGTGGCGGGGGCGCTCGAGGAAGAGGTGGCGGTTGCCGCGGCAGAGCAGGGCGATGCGCGCTCGCTGGCCCGCGACGGCCTCGTCAACCTCGGCTACGCACCGCTGGAGGCCGAGCAGCTATTGGACGGCATCGAGGGCTCGGAGCCACAGGAGCTGGTCGCGGCCGCCCTGCGCAAGGCCGGGACCTCGAGGAACGCCGCGTGAGCGGGCCGCCGGACATCGGCGGCGACCGGATCCGGTCGCCGGGGTTGGACGGGGAGCCGGTCCCCGTCGACGCGGAGGTGAAGGTCCACGACGCCAGGGCCGAGGCCCGCGACGAGGACCTCGACCGCTCCCTGCGGCCGCCCACCCTGGCGGACTTCGTCAACCAGCAGCAGGTCACCGACCAGCTGGCGATCTTCATCGAGGCCGCCAAGCGTCGCGGCGAGCCCCTCGACCATGTGCTCCTCGCCGGGCCGCCCGGGCTGGGGAAGACCTCGCTGGCCCATATCGTCGCCGCCGAGCTCGGGGTGCCGATGGTGCAGACGGCCGGGCCCGCGCTCGAGCGCAAGGCCGACGTCGCCTCCTTCCTCACTGCGTTGGAGCCCGGCAGCGTCTTCTTCATCGACGAGATCCACCGCCTCGGCCGCGCGGTCGAGGAGACGCTGTACCCCGCGATGGAGGACGGGGAGCTGCCGGTGGTGCTCGGCCAGGGCGCGGGGGCGCGCACGGTGACGCTGCCGCTGCCGCCGTTCACGCTGGTCGGGGCGACGACGCGGGCCGGCCTGCTGACGACTCCGCTGCGGGACCGCTTCGGCGTCTCCCATCGCCTCGAGTACTACGCGCCCGAGCACCTCGCCTCGATAGTCGAGCGCTCGGCCGGGATCCTCGGGGTCGAGATCGACGCCGACGGCGCCGAGACGATCGCCTCGCGCTCGCGGGGGACGCCACGCGTCGCCAACCGGTTGCTGAAGCGGGTGCGGGATTTTGCTCAGGTGAAGGGGAGCGGGCAGATCGGCGGCGAGGTGGCAGCTGCGGCGCTGGAGATGCTCGAGGTCGACGCCGGCGGCCTCGATCGCAGCGACCGGGCGCTGCTGGAGACGATCGCGACCAAGTTCGGCGGGGGGCCGGTGGGCCTTTCGACGCTGGCGATCGCGATCGGAGAGGAGCAGGACACGATCGAGGACGTGCTCGAGCCCTACTTGCTCCAGCAGGGGCTTCTAAAGCGGACTCCGCGCGGCCGGGTGCTGACGCAGCGGGCCTACGACCACCTCGGCCTGGCCGCTCCCGAAGGCGCCGCGAGCCTCTTCTGAGCCGGGCCAGCTAGCCTGTCGAACATGCCGTATTTCATTTGTCCCAATTGCGGGCATAGGGAGGCAAGCGGGGAGCGCACCGCGGGGTTCAGCACCCGCCCGAAGGGCTGCTCGAAATGCGGTTTCGGTTTTGTCTTTGAATTACTCGACGATTATTATCCGGCTCCCAATGCTGCCTTTTTCGTCTGCGACCAACAGGAACGCGTGATCGACGCCGGTAAAGGCAGCTTCGAGCTGACCGGGCTGACCGACGAGGACGTGATCGGCCGGCCGGTGCGTGAGGTCCTGGGCCTCGATTGGATCGACCCCGGCGACGGCGGCAAAGAGGCCGACACCGACAAGGACGGCTTCACCGACCCGATCGAGACCTCGCTGGAGTGGGGGGTCCGCTCGCTCGGCAAGCGGGTCTCGGTGAACGCGGAGGGCGACCTGCCAGCGCGGGCGGTGGCCGACGTGTTCCCCGCCTACGACGACGACGGCGGCCTGCTCCTCGTCCTCACCCCGGAGGGGTAACCGATGGGCACCCGGCGCCGACACCTCTTCGTCCTGCTCTTCGTCCTCGGTTTGGTCGTCGTCTCCGGAATCGTCATCGCCAGCAAGGAAACGAAGCTCGGCCTCGACCTCCAGGGCGGCCTCGAGCTCGTCTACCAGGGCCAGCCGACCAAAGCGGGGGAATCGGTCAGCGGCGAAGACATCGACCAGTCGATCTCGATCATTGAACAGCGGATCAACAAACTCGGCGTCGCCGAGCCGGAAGTCGCGCGCCTGGGCGAAAACGAGCTCACGGTCAGCCTGCCGGGGATCACCGACGCCGAACGGGCGGCGGAACAGGTGGGAACGACCGCGCAGCTCTACTTCTACGACTGGGAGCCGAACCTGATCGGAATCCAGCGAGCGGTCGGTGGCCATCCCGGTCAGACGCCGCCGAAAGAAGCGCTGTCGAAGCTGGAAGAAACCTGGAAAGAATCGGGACGCCCCATCGAAGCCTTCGCCGAACAATTGATCGGGGCCGGCGCCTTCCCGAACGCGTATCAGGCCGCGCTGCTCGCCTCGGAACAAAAGCCGGTCGAAAACTGCAAGACCTGCTCGGTCGCCAGGCCGCGCTTCTATCTGTTCGAACGGGCGTCGCCCCACAAACTGATCGACGGGCCGGAGTTCAAGAAAAAGGACCTCTATGTCAGTCCCAGCGGCGAAAAACGGCCGAAAAACGGGATCGTGATCGAAGTCCCGACTGGCGTCGTCCTCGTCTCCGAGTACCCGCTCAACGGCGAAACGGGCAACTACGAAGAAGAAGTGGAACCGGGGTGGTACGCGCTGAAAGACGAACCGGCGCTGAACGGCAACGAGATCACCGAACCGAAGCAGACCTACGAACCGACCACGAACCAGCCGGTCGTCTCCTTCGGCTTCACCGGCGAAGGGCGGGAAGCGTTCTCCACGGTGACGCGCCAGATCGCCCAGCGGGGGCAGGCGAGCGCGCTCGGGCCCGCCAACGCCCAGGAAGCGCAGGCTCTTTCGGGTCACTTCGCGGTCGTCCTCGACAACGAAGTCAAGAGCCGCCCGATCATCAACTTCGCCGAAAACCCGGACGGGATCGACGGGCGCAACGGCGCCCAGATCGCCGGCCTCGGCAACCTCAACGAAGCGCAGGAACTGGCGACGACCCTGCAGATCGGCGCCCTGCCGATCAACCTGAAGCTGATCAGCGAGAGCCAGGTCTCGGCGACCCTCGGCAGTCAGGCCCTGCACGACGGGATCAAAGCCGGGATCATCGGCCTCGCCCTCGTCGTCATCTTCCTGCTCCTCTACTACCGCTTCCTCGGTCTGATCGCCTCGATCGCGCTCGGCGCCTACGGGGTGATCTTCTTCGCCCTGATCAAACTGATCCCGATCACCCTGACCCTGCCCGGGATCGCGGGTCTGGTGCTGACGATCGGCGTCGCCGCGGACTCCAACATCGTCATCTTCGAGCGGATCAAGGAGGAGGTGCGCGCCGGGCGCTCGATGTCGAGCGCGATCAGCGCCGGCTACAAACGCGGGATCAGCACGATCGTCGACGCCAACGTCGTCACCTTGCTGACCGCTTTCATCCTCTTCGTGCTGGCGACCGCCGGGGTCAAGGGTTTCGCCTTCACCCTCGGGGTCGGCACGATCGTCTCGCTGCTGACCGCGGTGGTCTTCACCCAGGCGCTGCTCGGCAGCATGAGCCGCTCGCGGATCCTGCGCTCCCCCGGCGTGCTGGGCGCCTCCGGCCCGGGCAGACGCTGGCACTTCGACTTCATGGGCGCCAGCCGTTGGTTCTTCTCGCTGTCGGGAGTGATCCTCCTGATCGGCGGCTTCGCCCTCGCCACCAAGCAGCTCAACTTCGGGATCGACTTCGAGTCCGGGACCCGGATGACCGCGGCGTTGCAGAAAACGACCAACGAGGAAGGCGTGCGGGAAGCGCTCAGCTCGGTCGGGATCAACGGCGAGGAGGTCCAGCAGGTATCCGATCCGAACTTCGGCGACAACGTCTTCCAGATCCAGTCGCACGAACTGGAACCGGGTGAAGTAAAGACCGCCCAGAACGAGCTCTCCTCCCAGTTCGGGATCGTCGAAAACGGCTTCGAAAGCACCAGCGTCGGGCCGACCTTCGGCCAGCAGGTCGCCGACAGCGCGCTCAAGGCGCTGATCTTCTCGCTGCTGGTGATCTGCGGCTACGTGGCGCTGCGGTTCGACCCGAAGTTCGCGGTACCGGTCCTGATCGCGATCTTCCACGACATCCTGATCACCGCCGGCGTTTACTCGCTGACCGGGAAAGAGGTGAGCAGCGGCACGGTCGCCGCCTTCCTGACCATCCTCGGTTACTCGATCTACGACACGATCATCGTCTTCGACCGAATACGCGAGAACGTGCCGCGGATGCCGCGGGCGGCGTTCTCGCAGATCGTCAACCGCTCGATGAGCGAGGTGCTGACCCGGTCGCTGGCGACCAGCTTCTCGACCCTGCTGGCGGTCACCTCGCTGCTGATCTTCGGCGGCGCCACCCTGCAGGACTTCGCCTTCGCGATGCTGGTCGGGATCGCCTCCGGAACCTATTCCTCGATCTTCATCGCCTCGCCGGTCCTGACCGCCTGGAAGGAACGCGAGCCCGGCTTCGTGCGGCGGCGCCTGCGCATCGCCGAAGTGGAGGGTGGCCGAGTGCCCGCCTACGCGGACGAGATCGAGATGGCGAAGCTGGGGCGGGACGAGGAGCGCGAAGCCGAGCCGAGTGCCGCGGCTGAGGAGCCGGCCGTCGAGGCGACCGCCAGCGCGGTGGCCACCGTCGAGCGGACGGACGACTCCGGCAACGGGGCGGATCCGCGGACCAACGGCGACGGCGATGCGGTCTCCGCCGAGCGCAGGAAACGGAACGAAGAACGACGGGCGCGCCGCAAAGCGCGTCGCAAACACGGGAGGCGCTGATGGCCCTGGTCGTCTTCTTCATCATGGGCATCGCCCTCTGGCACTTCACCGTCTTCGTCCCCGATCGGTTCTGGCAGGGGATCGTCGGTGCCTTCCTCGGCGCCGTCCTGGGCTCGATCATCTTCGGCCTGATCGTGCAGGAGGCCAGCGGCAAAAGCCTCGGCGACACCGATGTCTCGACGGCGCTGATCGCGGTCCCGGGAGTCCTGATCGGGTTGGCGATCGTCTACGCGATCGGGATCCGCTCCGAGCGGCAGCTCGACTGAGCTTCTCCCGCAGATTGCAGGGGTAAATCCCCGGATTTCCGCCGCTGCGGGTGCGAGCCTGGCAGGGTGGCCCAGATCGCCAGTGCATTTGCCGTAGAGCCCTATTCCTATGCCGAGGCCCGTGCTCTCGCCGACGAGCTGGGGTTGAGCGACCCGGTTGCAGTGACGCTGGTCCGGCGCGGTTTCAGGACCCCGGCGCAGGCGCGTGCCTTCTTGGCGGCCGACGAGGCGCACTCGCCGTTCGCCTTCGACTCGATGGAGATGGTGGTCGAACGGGTGCGGGCGACGATCGAGGCCGGTCGCCGGATCACGGTCCACGGCGACTTCGACGTCGACGGCGTCTGCGCGACGGCCCTGACGGTTGCAACGCTGCGGGAGCTGGGCGCCGACTGCGACTGGTTCATCCCCAGCCGCATCGATGACGGCTACGGCCTCAGCGCCGACAACGTCAGGCGCCTGGCACAGCGGGGGACCGGTCTGCTGCTGACGGTCGACTGCGGGATCGCGTCTGTGGCCGAGGTCCAACTGGCGCGCGAACTGGGGATGGAGGTGGTGGTCACCGACCATCACCAACCGAGTCCGGAGCTGCCGGACTGTCCAATTCTGCATCCCCAGGTCAGCGGCTACCCCTTCGACTCTCTCTGCGGGACGGCGGTCGCTTGGAAGCTTGCCTTGGCGCTGAAGTCAGGGGCGGGTTGACCGGGGCCCCCCGGCGAAGTTAGTCCCGGGGGATGCGCGCCGGACGCCGACGCGGGGGGAGGGGTGGGTGGCGTGGGC
>JBQCIG010000204.1:0-6693 GCA_051953975.1 Solirubrobacterales bacterium
TACGTGATCAACAAGTACGGCAACGGGAAAGCGGTGCGGCTGCGGGATCGCAAGGTGCTGTGGGAACTCGATATCCGCCCTAGCGATAAAGGCAAGCCGAACTTCGTCACCGCCCCCGTCTACTACGAAGGCGCCGTCTACGGAGCGTTCCTCGACGGGCACGTCGCCGCGGGCGACGCCGCTACCGGCAAGAAGTTGTGGGTGCGGAAGCTGAACGCGCACCTCGAATCCTCGCCGCTCGCCGTCAACGGAAAGCTCTACCTCGGCACCGACACCGACAATCTGGTGGCCCTGCGCGCCTCCGACGGCAAGACCGTGTGGAGCTTCAACTCCCCGGGCGCGGTCAAAGCCAGCCCCAGCTACGACGACGGCCGCGTCTTCGACGCCGACTACCAGAGCGGGGTCTTCGCACTCGACGCCAATACCGGCAAGCCGATCTGGCGCACCAACACGAGCAAGGTCCCGCCCTTCGGCCGCGGCGGCTTCTTCTCCTCCCCCGCCGTCGCCTTCGGCCGCGTCTACGCCGCCCGCGACGATGGCACCGTCTTCGCCTTCGACGAGAAGACCGGCAAGGTCGAGTGGTCCTTCGACACCGGCGACTCGGTCTACGGCTCCCCCGCCGTCGCCCGCGTTCCCGGCACCCCGCCGAGCGTCTACATCGGCTCCGAAAACGGCAAGTTCTTCGCCCTCGATGCGCGCACCGGCAAGCCGCGTTGGCACTACGACGTCGGTGGCCCGATCCCCGGCACCGCCACGGTGATCGGCCACACCGTCTACACCTCCAGCTTCCAGACCCGGGAAACCACCGGCATCGACGTCCGCACTCACCGCCGCACCTTCCACATCAAGCAGGCGGGCTACACGCCGATGGTCTCCGACGGCAAGCGCCTCTACCTGGTCAGCTACTTCAGCCTGATCGGGCTGGATCCGACGAAGCGCTGAGCCGCACGGGCGAGCGCCGCCCTCAGGGGATCGGGCTATGAGCCTGGCTCGCGTCCAGCTCGAAGATGCGGAAGTCCCGGCCCAGCACCGGCTGGGAGACGTTGTGGACCGGGGTCTCGCCGATCGTCCCATCGGGCGAGCCGGCGTGGGCGTGGCCGTGGAGGACGAGGTCGGGGCCGTGCTCGAGGATCGGCGCCGCTAACCGGTCCGAGCCGAGGAACACCCAGATCTCCCGCGGCTCGCCCTCCAGCGTCGCCTCGATCGGCGCGTAGTGGAGGAGGACGATCCGCAGCGGGCAGGTGGCCACCGCGCGCAGGCCCTCGTCGAGCGCCTGCACTTCCGCCGTCGCCTCGGCGTAGACCGCCCGCAGCGAGGGCTCGCCGAAGTCGGGCAGGTGGCGCGGCGCGAAGCCGCCGACGAAGCCCTTGACGCCGACGATCCCGACCTCGATGCCGTCGACCTGGCAGGTCGCGGCGTCGCGGTCGAGCATGTGCACGCCGCCGTCCTCCAGGCGCTCGAGGATCGCCGCGGCTTCGTCGTTGTGCCAGTCGTGGTTGCCGAGCACGGCGTAGACGGGCGCCTCGGTGGCGGCCGCCGCTTCGCAGAGGATTTCCGCCTCGGCGAGGGTGCCGTGGCTGGTCAGATCGCCGGCGATCAGGACCAGGTCGACGTCTTCGCCCAACGCGGCGAAGGAGGCGACCACCGCCTCGCGGTTGGAGTCGCGGCAGTGAACGTCGCCGGTGGCGGCGACCCGCAGCTTTCGCCCGTTCGTCTCTGGCGCCATCGCCCCAACCCCCTACCCGGCGATCGCAGCCGCGAAAAGATCGCCGACGGGACTGAAAGCGGTCCATATAACCGGTTTTCGTCCCGTCGGCGGGGCGTTTACCGGAAGCGGGGTCGGGGCAGCGAAAGGGGCATGGCCGAGAGCCTGGGCAAGAACGAGGTCGCCGAGGAGCTGACCGACGCGCTCAAGCGGGCGGTGGCGGCGCTCGACGGGGCCGGCGTCCCCTACCTGCTCGGCGGCGGGCTCGGCTGCTGGGCGCGCGGCGGCCCGCCCTCCTCCAACGACATCGACCTGATGGTCAAGCCCGGCGACGCCGAGCGCGCCCAGGAGGCGCTGGCCGAGGCCGGGATGCGACCGGAGACGCCGCCGGAGCAGTGGCTGCTGAAGGCCTGGGACGGCGAGATCCTCGTCGACCTGATCTTCGAACCATCGGGGATGCGGATCGACGACGAGGCGATCGCCCGCGGCGAGGAGATGAGCGTCGAGGCGATGCAGATCCGAGTGATGGACCTCGACGACATCCTCGCCACCAAGCTCCTCGCCCTCGACGAGCACAGCGCCGACTACCGCGACCTGATCCTCATCACCCGCTCCCTGCGCGAGCAGATCGACTGGGGCGGGCTGCGCGAGCGCACCTCCTCCAGCCCCTTCGCCGCCGCCTTCTTCACCTTGGCCGAGGGCCTGGAGATCGTCCCCAAGGCGCAGATACCAGCCTCGGTCAAGGGTTAGGCCGCAGGCAGTAGGGGCAAATGCTTGGCCGCCTCCGAGGCGGGTCGCGTACGCGCTGGCTAAGCCCGAAAACGCGGTAGCGTCTATAGAGTTAACCTCAACCACCAGGTGAGCGGCAGCAATCACGTCCAATTCATCTGGGGGATCGCAGAGCTTCTGCGAGGGGACTACAAACAGTCCGAGTACGGACGAGTGGTCTTGCCGTTCACCGTCCTCCGGCGCCTCGACCTCGTCCTGGCCCCTACCAAGCAAGCCGTCCTCGAGGAGGCGGCCCGCTCCGAGGGCCTTGACTTCAACCCCGACCGACTGCTGCGCAAGGCGGCGAAGCAGGGCTTCTACAACACCTCCGAGCTCGATCTCGGAAAGATCGCCGGCGACTCGAGCAACATCGCCGGCGGGCTGCGCTACTACATGGGCTCCTTCTCGCCAACGGTTCGCGAGATCTTCGACGCCTTCAGTTTCGACCAGCAGATCACGCGCCTCGACAAGGCCAATCTCCTCTATCTCATTCTCACCAGGTTCCTCGACGCCGACCTCGACCCGCAGTCGGTCTCGAACACCCAGATGGGGGACATGTTCGAGGAGCTGATCCGACGCTTCTCGGAGATCTCCAACGAGACCGCCGGAGAGCACTTCACCCCGCGCGAGGTCGTTCGCCTCTGCGCCGAGCTCGTCCTGACGGGGGACGAGGACGTGACCAAGAAACCGGGAACGATCCGCAAGGTCTATGACCCTGCCTGCGGAACCGGAGGAATGCTCTCTGTCACCGAGGAATTGGTACGGGAACGAAACGATCGCGCGCGCCTTTACCTCTACGGCCAGGAGCTCAACCCCGAGACCTGGGCGATCTGTCGCTCCGAGATGCTGCTCAGAGGCAAGGATCCCTCAAACATCCACCCGGGCTCCACCCTCTCTGCGGATGGCCTTGAGGGCGAGAGCTTCGACCTGATGCTTGCCAACCCGCCGTTCGGCGTCGACTGGTCAAAGGACCACGACGCAGTAATTGGAGAGCGCGACATACGCGGGGAGGACGGCAGATTCGGCATCGGCACTCCACCAAAGAACGACGGCGCATTGCTCTTCCTGCAGACGATGCTGGCGAAGCGAAAGCCCCCGGAGGAAGGGGGCAGCCGCATCGCCATCGTCTTCAACGGCTCGCCGCTCTTCAGCGGCGGGGCCGGCTCGGGCCCGAGCGAGATCCGCCGCTGGATCCTCGAAAACGACTGGCTCGAGGCAATCGTTGCCCTGCCGGAGCAGCTCTTCTACAACACCGGGATCGCCACCTACATCTGGGTTCTGTCAAACGACAAGAACCCGAAGCGCCAAGGCAAGGTCCAACTGATCGACGCGCGCGACCTCTGGGAACCGATGCCGAAGAGCCTAGGTGACAAGCGTCGTCGGCTCTCGCCCGATCACATCAACGAGATCCTCGCCTTCTACCGCGCCTTCGAGGAAGCGGGGCGCGCCCAGGTCCACCCCAACGAGCAGTTCCTGTTCAGGCGAATCACTGTCGAGCGGCCCCTCCGCATGCGATACGCGATCGAAGACGGGGCGATCGCGCGGCTTCAGGCCGAAAAAGCGTTCGCGAGCCTGATCAAACCGGCGGCGAACGCGAAAGATCCGGCGCGGGCAATCGAGCGGGGGGAAGCGGCTCAAGCAGCCATCCTCGCCGGCCTGCGCGCTCTCAACGGCTTCGCTTCAACCGATCACGGCGAGGCAAAAGCCAAGCTCAAGGAAGCTCTGAAAGAGATCGAGAAACCCTCCGCGGCGCTTCGTAAGGCGGCTTGGAACGCGATCTCGGTGCGCGACCCGGCGGCGCCAGTGGTCACCGACGCCAATGGCAAGCCCGAGCCCGACCCGGAGCTGCGCGATTACGAGAACGTCCCGCTTACCGAATCGATCGATGACTACCTGGCGCGCGAGGTCTTGCCCTTCGTCGAAGACGCCTGGGTCGACGAGAGCAAAGAGAAAATCGGGTCCGAGATCCCCTTCACCCGCCTCTTCTATCGCTACGAGCCACCGCGACCGCTGGAGGAGATCGACGCGGAAATCCGGGCGACGGAGAACAGCATCCAAAGTCTCACTGAGCAGGTCGCGGGGTGACAGGAGCCTTCTTCAGCCCCACCGAGCTGCCGGCGCACTGGTCCTCGAAGCGCTTGCGGTTCCTGACCTCGATCAACCGGGAGCAGTTGCCGGCCGGCACCCCGCCCGAGAAGCCGCTCCGCTACATGGATATCTCCAGTGTCGGCGGGGACGGCTCGCTGCGGGAGCCTCAGACGATGCTCTTTGCGGATGCGCCGAGCCGCGCCCGGCGACTCGGCCGCCCGGGCGACACCGCCGTCTCCACCGTTCGGACCTACCTGAAGGCGATCGCGTTCGTGGACGAGGAGCACAGCGACTGTGTCTGGTCGACCGGTTTCGCGATTCTCTCCCCCGGTCAGGAGCTCGACCCAAAGTTCCTCTACTACGTGACCCGCTCGACCCAGTTCGTCTCGGAGATCGAACGGCGCTCGGTTGGCATCAGCTATCCAGCCGTTAACGCAGAGGACTTAACCGACATCCTCTGCCCCGTTCCGCCCCTCGAAGAGCAACGGCGCATCGCCGACTTTCTCGATCGTGAGGTCAGCCGCTTAGAGGCGCTCGAGCGATCCCATCACAAGGCCGCAATGCTGGCCCGCGAAAGGACCGAGGAGACGATCCTCAGGCGAGTCATCCCCGCCTCCGCTGAGTGGGCTCCGGG
Organism: Solirubrobacterales bacterium; assembly: GCA_051953975.1. Lineage (GTDB taxonomy): Bacteria > Actinomycetota > Thermoleophilia > Solirubrobacterales > 70-9 > VAYN01. Next base: position 5,196 of record JBQCIG010000204.1, read on the forward strand.
TTGTTCCTTGAACGACCTATCCCTGCTGACCTCGATCGAGGGCTGGAAGCCGATTCGACTGAAGTTCACCGTCGAAGGAGCGGTGAATGGCGTCTGGGGCGATGAGGCGACCGGGGGCCCGGAGGACACGCGCTGCGTCCGAGTGGCGGACTTCGACTACTCCCGCGGCCGCGTTGAATCGGCGCCAACCCTTCGCGCAGTGCCAGGGCAGATCCGGCAGCAGAAGGGGCTCCGGACTGGCGATCTGCTTCTCGAGAAGCAGGAGGGGGCGATCAGCAGCCGGTCGGCCGTGTCGTTCTCTGGGATCACTCCCTCGACGACCCGGTCGTCTGCTCCAACTTCATCGCCCGGATGCGCCCCCGAGCGGGCTTCGACGGCGGTTACCTGCAACTACTGCATCGCGCTCTGTACTTCGTCGGGGTAACGCCGCTCTCGATCAAGCAGACGACCGGGATCCAGAACTTGGATTCCTCCCACTACCTGAGCCATACCGTTTCGATTCCAGAGCCTCGCGAGCAGGTTCAGATCCGCGAGGAACTGTGGGAGCTCGTCGAGGCGGAGCGAAGCCTGGCCCGCGAAAGCGCGCACCAGGCGGAGCTGCTCGGCGAGCGCCGGGACGCGCTGATCAGCGCCAGCGTTGCGGGCGCGATCGATCCCTCCTCGCAGCCAGCCCCGGCGGTGGCGGCATGAGTGCGCGCTCTCCGCATCTGGAGCTGGCATTTGAGGACCTGATCGAAAAGCACCTTGTCGACAACGATTGGAAGCGCGGCACGCCGGCGACCTTCGACTCCAAGCTCGGGATCGACTTCGACGAGATGTTCACCTTCATCGGCGCCACGCAAAAGACCGCCTGGGAGGAGCTGGTCGAACGCCGGGGCGGTGATCGAGGGATGGCGCAGAGCGAGTTCCGCAAGCTGGTCACGAAGCGAATCGAGGACTTGGGGAGCCTGCACGTACTGCGGCGCGGGGTCACCGATACCGGAATCGATTTCCGCCTCGCCTACTTCAAACCAGAGCACGGGCTGACGCCTGAGCTGATTGCCGGCTATGAAGCTAATCGCTGCACGGTCGTCCGCCAGCTCCCCTACTCGGCGAGCGATCCCGACAAGACCCTCGATCTGGCACTGCTGGTGAACGGAATCCCGACCGCCACCGCGGAGCTGAAGAACCCCCTCACCGGCCAGAACGTCGAGCACGCGAAACGACAGTACCGCCGCGACCGCGATCCGGCCGAGCCGATCTTCTCGCGGGCGGTGGCCCACTTCGCCGTCGACCCGAACCTGGTCTTCCTGACCACCCAACTGAACGGAGACGACACCACGTTCCTTCCCTTCAATCAGGGAAGCGCGGGGGCTGGAAAGTCCGGCGGCGCCGGCAATCCGCAGCGGACCCGCGAGCGTCATGCCACCTCCTACCTCTGGGAAGAGGTCTGGCAACGAGACGCCTGGCTGGATCTGCTCCAGCGCTTTGTGCACGTCGAGCCGAAGGCTCCGAACAC
>JBQCIG010000205.1:0-9524 GCA_051953975.1 Solirubrobacterales bacterium
CCCCCCCCGGCCGGCACACGCCCCCCCCCCCTCCCCACGCTGCGGCCCCGCCCCCCCCGACCCCCTTTGTTCGAGCCCAGGGGCTGGGGGGGGGGGCCCCCCCCCGGGGCCGGCGGGGGGGCCCCACCTCGCCAGCGCATGAATGCTGGGTATAACCCGGCGCGTGGGGGATTTTTCTGTAGGCACCGAGGTCGCCGGCTACCGCATCGAGGCGCCGATCGCCCGTGGTGGCATGGGCGTCGTCTACGAAGCCACCCATCTCGGCCTCGACCGCGCGGTGGCGCTGAAGGTGATCGCCCGCGAGCTCGTCGATCGCCCCGGCTTCCGCGAGCGCTTCCTGCGCGAGTCGCGCCTCGCCGCCCGGCTCGAGCACCCGGCGGTGGTGCCGGTCTACGACTCGCGCGAGGTCGAGGGCGAGCTGATCGTCGCCATGCGCCTGGTCAGGGGCGGCGACCTGCGCCGGCTGATCGACAAAGAGGGACCGCTGCCGTCCGAGCGCGCCCTCGATCTGCTCGGCCAGGTCGCCGACGCGCTCGACGCCGCCCACGCCGCTGGCATCGTCCACCGCGACGTCAAGCCCCACAACATCCTCGTCGAAGGCGATCGCGCCTACCTCTCCGACTTCGGCCTCGCCAAAGCGGTTGACGACAGCAGTGCCGCCAGCAGCGCCTCGGTCGTCGGCACCGCCCAGTACATGTCGCCGGAGCAGTGGCGCGGCGATTCGATCGGCCCCGCCGCCGACGTCTATTCGCTCGGCTGCGTCCTCTACGAGGCCCTGACCGGAATTGCGCCCTTCCAGCGGGGGGAATCCGATACCGAGCCGGAGCTGCCGGTCGGGATCGAGGCGGCGATCCGCCGCGCCGTCGCCAAGGACCCGGGCGAGCGCTACCGCAGCGCCGGCGAGCTGATCGCCGCCGCCCGCGCCGCCGCCGGCTCCGACGTCCGTCCCACTGCCGTCCTCTCCCGCGACCGCGCCGAGCGCACCACGGTGCCGAATCGCTCCCAGCGCTGGTTCGGAGGGATGGGGAGGCGGGCGGCCGCCTGGCTTCTCGGTGGGGTGGCGATCATCGTCGCGGCAGTCGTGGCGGCCGTCCTCTTTCTCCTGTTCGGCGGAGGGGGCCCCGACGTGTCGGCGCCGATTTCGATCGGCCGCCCGCCGCTGCGAATCACCGCCGACGCGCAGGGCGCCTGGGTGACGAGCGAGCGCGACGGCACCGTGACCTGGCTCGAGCCCGGGACCGGCGAAGTGCTGCGCCAGGTCAAGTTGCAGCCCGGCGTCTCGGGCATCGCGATCGGCAGCAAATGGCTGTGGGTGACCGACCCGCGCCGGCACGAGCTGCTGCGCCTCAACCCGAAGAGCCTGCGCCAGCAGGGGGTGATCGCAATCCCCGGCGCTCCCGGGCCGATCGCCCTCAGTTCCAACCCCAGCCGTGTCTGGGTCGCCGACGAAAAAGGCAGCGGGATCGCCGTGGTCAACGCCGAAAGCGACAGCCGCATCCGCACCCAGCTTCCCCCGCAGACGGCGCCGCTCCGCCTCGCCGTTGGCGCCGGCGGCCTCTGGGCCTCGAGTTCCTCCACCGCGAGCGTGCGCCGGATCGACCTCGGCACCCTCGAGCCGGGGAAAGCGATCCGGGCGGGACCCCGTCCCGCCGGCGTCACCGTCGCCCACGGCATCGTCTGGGTCACCAATCCCCCGCGGGGCACGGTGACCGAGATCGACCCCTCGCTCCAGCAGGTGCGCGCGCAGATCACGGTCGGCAGCAAGCCGGGCGGCATCGACGCCGGCACCAGCACGACCTGGGTCGCCAACGCCGGCGACGACACCGTCACCCGGATCGACCTCGAAAGCGGCGAAGTCGAAGGCGACCCGATCGCGGTCGGCCCCGACCCGGGTGCCGTCGCGGTCGGCGGCGACGCGGTTTGGATCGCAAATAACGGGGACGGGACCGTTACCCGGATCGAACCCTGAGGCCCCGCGGGCTAAGCCGGGACGCCGAACATCTAGGATCGGGAGCAATGGCCCAAGACATAGATCAGCTCTGCATCAACACGATCCGCACCCTCTCGATGGACGCCGTCCAGAAGGCGAACTCCGGCCACCCGGGGACGCCGATGTCGATGGCGCCGGTCGCCTACGAGCTCTGGCAGAACCACCTCCGCTACGACCCGGCCAACCCGGTCTGGCCGAACCGCGACCGCTTCGTCCTCTCCGCCGGGCACGCCTCGATGCTGCTCTACTCGATGCTCTTCCTCGCCGGCGTCCGCAAAGTCGACGCCGACTACAACGTCCTCGACGAGCCGGCCTGCTCGCTGGAGGAGATCGAAAACTTCCGCCAGCTCCACTCGCGCACCCCGGGCCACCCCGAGTACCGCTGGACCACCGGCGTCGAGACCACGACCGGGCCGCTCGGCCAGGGCGTCGGCACCTCGGTCGGGATGGCGATGGCCTCGAAGTGGCTGGGTGCCCGCCACGGCGCCGAGCTGTTCGACTTCGACACCTACGCGCTCGCCGGCGACGGCTGCCTGCAGGAGGGGATCTCCCACGAAGCCGCCTCGCTCGCCGGCCACCTCAAGCTCGACAACCTCTGCTGGATCTTCGACAACAACCACATCTCTATCGATGGCGACACCGCGCTCGCCTTCAGCGACGACGTGCTCAGCCGCTTCGAGGGCTACGGCTGGAACGTGCTGCGGGTCGGCGACGCCAACGACACCGAACTGGTCGGCCGCGCCTTCGAGGAGTTCAAGGCCGAGACCAGCCGCCCGACCCTGATCGTCGTCGACAGCCACATCGGCTGGGGCTCGCCGAACAAGCAGGACACCGAGTCCGCCCACGGCGAACCGCTCGGTGAGGACGAGGTGAAGCTGACCAAGCAGGCCTACGGCTGGCCCGAGGACGCTCACTTCCTCGTCCCCGACGGCGTCCGCGAGCACTTCGACGAGGTGATCGGCAAGCGCGGCGCCGAAGCGCACTCGGCCTGGGTCGAGAGGTTCGACGCCTACAAGGGCGATAACCCCGAGCGCGCCGGCGAGCTGGAGACGATGCAGCGGCGCGGCCTGCCCGAGGGCTGGGACCGCGACCTGCCCTCCTTCGAGGCCGACGAAGAGAAGGGGCTCGCGACCCGCAAGGCCTCGAACAAGGTCCAGAACGCGATCGCCGAGCGCGTCCCGTGGCTGCTCGCCGGCTCCTGCGACCTCACCGACTCGACCTCGGTTCGCCTCGGCGACGCCGACCAGTTCGAGCCCGGCAGCTACGACGGCCGCCAGATCCACTTCGGGATCCGCGAACACGGCGCCGCCGCGGCCTGCAACGGGATGTCAACGGCGAAGCTGCGCCCGCTCTGGTCGACCTACCTCACCTTCTCTGACTACGGCCGCGCCGGGATCCGCCTCTCGGCGCTGATGGAGCTGCCGGTCGTTCACCTCTTCACCCACGACTCGATCGGCCTCGGCGAGGACGGCCCGACCCACCAGCCGATCGAGCAGCTCGCGGCGCTGCGGGCGATGCCGCACCTTGACGTGATCCGGCCCGCCGACGCCAACGAGGTGGTCGAGGCCTGGCGGATGGCGCTCGACCGCACCCACTGCCCGGTCGCGCTCGTTCTCACCCGCCAGAACGTGCCGGTGCTCGACCGCTCCAGGTACGCCTCGGCCGAGGGCGCCCGCCGCGGCGGCTACGTCCTCGCCGATCCCGAGGACGGCGACCCGGAGCTGATCCTGATCGCCACCGGCAGCGAGGTCCAGCTCGCCGTCGGCGCCCACGAGCGGCTGGCCGAGGACGGCATCCGCTCCCGCGTCGTCAGCCTCCCCTGCTGGGAGATCTTCGAGCAGCAGGATCGGGAGTACCGCGACGAGGTGCTGCCGCCGGACGTCACCGCCCGCCTCGCGATCGAGGAGGGCTCGCCGCTCGGCTGGGAGAAATGGGTGGGCTCCGAGGGTGCCATCATGGGGATGACCACCTTCGGCCAGTCGGCGCCGTTCAAGGACGTCGAGGCCGAGTTCGGGTTCACCGTCGACAACGTGACCCGGGTGGCGCGCGAGGTCGCCGAGCGCGCGACCGCAAACCAACCGACCTGAGGAGGCGCGCGATGAAGCCGACGCAGCGGCTGCACGATCTGGGCCAGAGCCTCTGGCTCGACAACATCACCCGGCCGATGCTCCGCGAGGGGGTCCTGGAGGGCTACATCCGCGATCTCTCCGTCACCGGCCTGACCTCGAACCCGACGATCTTCGACAAGGCGATCTCCGGCGGCGACGCCTACGACGAGCAGATCGCCGAGGTGGCGCCGAAGGCGGCGGCGGGCGAGGGCGTCGGCGCCAACGAGAACGAGAAGGTCTTCTTCGAGCTGGCGCTGGCCGACCTGCGCGACGCCGCCGATCTCTTCGCCGACGTCCACCGTCGCACCGCCGGCGTCGACGGCTTCTGCTCGCTCGAGGTCTCGCCGTTGATCGCCGACGACGCGGCGGCGACGATCGAGGAGGCAAAGGCGCTCCACGCCAAGGGCGAACGGCCCAACCTCTACATCAAGATCCCCGGCACCCAGGCCGGCCGCGAGGCGATCGAGGAGTCGATCTTCGCCGGCGTGCCGATCAACGTCACCCTGCTCTTCGACGACAAGCAGTACCTCGGCTCCGCCGATGCCTACATGCGCGGGATCGAGCGGCGGATCGAAGCCGGGCTCGACCCCAACGTTCCCTCGGTCGCTTCGCTCTTCATCAGCCGCTGGGACGTCGCGGTCGGCAAGGAGGTGCCCGACCACCTCGTCAACCGGCTCGGGATCGCGGTCGCCGGCCGCGCCTTCCGCGCTTACAACGAGCTGCTGGAATCGGATCGGATGCGCCGCCTGATGAACGAGGGCGCGCGGCCGCAGCGGCTGCTCTGGGCCAGCACCGGGACCAAGGACCCCGACGCCTCCGACACGCTCTACATCGAGGCCTTCGCCTCGCCCTTCACGATCAACACGATGCCCGAGCCGACCCTGCACGCCTTCGCCGACCACGGTGAGATCACCGAGCTCTTCCCGAAAGACGGCGGCAACTGCGAGCAGGTGCTGGCCGAGTTCACCGAGGCCGGGATCGACGTCGCCGCCCTGGCAACGCGCCTCCAAGAGGAGGGCAAAGAGGCCTTCAACAAGTCCTGGAACGAGATGCTGGAGACGATCGGATCGAAGAGCGGGGTCGCGGCCGGGTGAGTGGCGAGGGCCCGTCCCTCCGCCAGGCGCCCGCCTGGGCCGAGCTGCAGGCCCACTTCGAGAAGATCCGCGGCGAGCACCTGCGCGACCTCTTCGCCGCCGACCCCGAGCGGGGCGAGCGGCTGGTCGCCGAGGGCGCCGGCCTCTACCTCGACTTCTCCAAGAACCGCATCAGCGACGAGACGCTGATGCTGCTCGGCGCCCTCGCCGAGCAGCGCGGGGTGGAGGAGCGCCGGGAAGCGATGTTCGCCGGCGAGCACATCAACGTCTCCGAGGACCGGGCGGTGCTGCACGTGGCGCTGCGGATGCCGCGCGAGCGCTCGTTGGTCGTCGACGGGGTGGACGTGGTCAAGGAGGTGCACGAGACGCTCGATCGGATGGCGGCCTTCTGCGAGCGGGTGCGCTCGGAGGAGTGGCGCGGCCACACCGGCAGGCCGATCCGCAATGTCGTCAACATCGGCATCGGCGGCTCCGACCTCGGCCCGGTGATGGCCTACGAGGCGCTCAAGCACTACAGCCGCCGCGAGATGACCTTCCGGTTCGTTTCGAACGTCGACGGCACCGATTTCGCCGAGAAGACCCGCGACCTCGACCCCGCCGAGACGCTCTTCGTCATCTCCTCGAAGACCTTCACCACCCTGGAGACGATGACCAACGCCCGCACCGCCCGGGAATGGGCGCTGGCGGGGCTGGGGGGCGACGAGGCGGCGGTCGCCAAGCACTTCGTCGCCGTCTCGACCAACGCCGAGGAGGTGTCGAAGTTCGGCATCGACACCGACAACATGTTCGGCTTCTGGGAGTGGGTGGGGGGCCGCTACTCGATGGATTCGGCGATCGGGCTCTCGACGATGCTGGCGATCGGCCCCGCCCGCTTCGCGGAGATGCTGAGCGGGTTCCACGCGATGGATCAGCACTTCCGCGAGGCGCCGGCCGCCGCCAACCTGCCGCTGCTGATGGGCCTACTGGCGGTCTGGTACGCCGACTTCTTCGAGGCTGAGACCGTCGCCGTCCTCCCCTACGACCAGTATCTGCACCGCTTCCCCGCCTACCTGCAGCAGCTGGCGATGGAGTCGAACGGCAAGCACGTCACCCTCGACGGCGCCCGCGTCGACTACGAGACCGGCGCGATCTACTGGGGCGAGCCGGGGACCAACGGCCAGCACAGCTTCTACCAGCTGATCCACCAGGGGACGCGGCTGATCCCCTGCGACTTCATCGGCTTCGCCAACTCGCTCAACCCGCTCGGCAACCACCACGACCTGCTGATGTCGAACGTCTTCGCCCAGGGCGAAGCGCTGGCCTTCGGAAAAACCGAGGAGCAGGTGCGGGCGGAGGGGACGCCGGAGGAGGTGGTGCCGCACCGGCTGATGGAGGGCAACCGACCCTCGAACACGATCCTCGCCGAGCGCCTGACGCCGGCGACGCTGGGGACGCTCGTCGCCCTCTAGGAGCACATCGTCTTCACCCAGGGGGCGATCTGGGTGATCGACTCCTTCGTTCAGTGGGGGGTCGAGCTGGGCAAGGTGCTGGCGAAGGCGATCATCCCCGAGCTCGAGGCCGGCGAGGAGCCGCAGCTGTGCCACGACAGCTCCACCAACGCGCTGATCCGCCGCTACCGCGCCCAGCGCCGAGCGTGATCCAATTCGCTGTCGGCGGCCGTCCCCGCCGCTAGCCTCCCCCGCATGCCGCTCCTCGACCCGCTCCCGCTGGCGGCGTCGGCGTCGAACCTGCTCGCCGCGCGCGAGCAGATGGCCTTCACGCTCGGCTTCCACATCGTCCTCGCCTGCCTCGGGGTGGCGCTGCCGGCGACGATCCTCGTCGCCAACTACATCGGCCTCAAGAGGGGCGACGAGGCGGCGATCGAGCTCGCCAAGCGCTGGTCGAAAGCGATGGCGGTCACCTTCGCCGTCGGCGCCGTCACCGGCACCGTCCTCACCTTCGAGTTCGGCCTGCTCTGGCCGCACTTCGAGGAACGCTTCGGCGCTGCCTTCGGGGTCGCCTTCGCGGTCGAGGGGATCTTCTTCTTCCTCGAGGCGATCTTCCTCGCCGTCTACATCTACGGCTGGAGGCGGCTGGGCGGCTGGGCGCACTTCTGGTCCGGGGTGCCGATGTTCGTCACCGGCATCGGCGGCGCCTTCTCGGTGGTGGCGGCGAACTCGTGGATGAACCAGCCCCAGGGCTTCACGCTCGACGCCGCCGGCAAGGTCACCGACGTCGAACCGCTGCGGGTGCTGTTCAACCCGGCTACCGGCTACGAGGTCCCGCACATGATCCTCGCCGCCTACATGGTCGTCGGCTTCCTCGTCGCCTCGATCTACGCGGTCGGGATGCTGAAAGGACGGCGCGATCGCCTGCACCGGCTGGGGCTGCTGATCCCGCTGACGATCGCGCTGATCGCGACGCCGATCCAGCTCTTCGTCGGCGACACCGCCGCCCGCGCCGTCGCCGACCACCAGCCGGCCAAGTTCGCCGGCATGGAGTGCATCCAGGAAAGCGGCCCCCACCAGGCCGAGTACATCGGCGGGATCTGCACCTCCGACGGCGTGAAGGGGGCAATCAGGATCCCCAACCTCGATTCCTTCTTGGTCGGCTTCAGCTCCCATACCCACGTCACCGGGCTGAACGACATTCCCCCCGACGAACGGCCGCCGGTCAACACCCTGCTCCACCTCGCCTTCGACACGATGGTCGGGATCGGGACCGGGTTGCTCCTGCTCGGCGTCTGGTTTGCGGTGGCCTGGTGGAAACGGCGGGACATCCCTCGCACCCCCTGGTTCCTGCGCATCGTCGCGATCTCTGGGGCGGCCGCGATCCTGGCGCTGTGGTGCGGCTGGATCGTCACCGAGGTGGGGCGGCAGCCGTGGATCGTCCAGGGCTACATGCGGACCTCGGAAGCGGTGACCGGCGCCCAGGGGATCTGGTTCACCTTCGCCTTCGTCCTGCTGCTCTACGCGGCGGTCGGGACGATCGCAGTCCTCGTCCTGCGGCGAATGTCGCGGCGCTGGCGCGAAGGCGCAGCCGAAGAGATCGCGAGTCCCTACGCCCCAAGCACCACGCAGGCCACCCAATGAGACTGACGGGACGAAAAGCGGTCCATATAACCGGTTTCCGTCCCGTCGGCGGGAGCGGGCGCTGATGAGCAAGGCCGACGCCGCAGCGGGAATCCTCTGGATCGGGGCGACCTTCTACGCGCTCTTCGGCGGCGCCGACTTTGGCGGCGGCGTCTGGGACCTCGTCGCCGGCGGCGCCGAGCGGGGGGAGCGACCGCGGGAGCTGATCCAGCGCTCGCTCACCCCCGTCTGGGAGGCGAACCACGTCTGGCTGATCTTCGTCATCGTCGTCCTCTGGACCGCCTTCCCGCAGGCCTTCAGCGCGATCTTCACGACCCTCTACGTGCCGCTGGCGCTGGCCGCGCTGGGGATCGTCCTGCGCGGCTGCGGCTTCGCCTTCCGCAAGACGATCGAAGGGCTGCAGGGGCGGCGGGCGGCCGGCGCGACCTTCGCCATCTCCTCCTTCCTCACCCCGTTCTTCATGGGCACGGTGGTCGGCGCGATCGCCGCCGGCAACGTCCCGGCTGAAGGCAACGGCGACGCCTTCAGCACCTGGATACAGCCGCTGCCGCTGCTGATCGGGGCGATGTTCGTCGCCAGCTGCGCCTACCTCGCTGCCGTCTTTCTCGTCGGTGACGCCCGCCGCGTTGGCGACGAGGAGATGGAGCGCTACTTCGAGCGCCGGGCGCTTGGTGCGGCGGTGGCGGCGGGCGCGCTCGCCGTCGCCGGGCTCTTCGCGCTGCACTCGGAAGCGCGCTACGTCTTCGACCGCCTCACCAGCCAGGGACTGCCGCTGGTGATCCTCTCGCTGCTCTGCGGCGTCATCCTCCTCGCCGTGCTCCTGCGGGGCGGCCGGCGCCCCCTGCGCCCGCTCGCCGCCGGCGCCGTTGTCGCGGTGATCTGGGGCTGGGGCGTCGCCCAGTTCCCCTACCTGCTGCCGACCCACCTCCGCATCGACCAAGCCGCCGCCCCCGGCCCGACGATGACCGCCATCTTCATCGTCTTCGCCGCCGCCCTGGTCGTCGTCCTCCCGTCTCTCGCGCTCCTCTACACGCTGGCTCAGCGGGACATTCTGGAGTCCGAGCACTAGGAGTCTGCGAGAGGAGGGATGTCGGTACCCCTCCCCGGGAAATTGCGCGGCACGCCGCTCCGCGGCCTAGCCGCAATTGAGAGCGCGGCCTTCGGCCGCGCAAGAACGAGATTGCATTTCGCCGAACATTCCCGCCTCGGGGTACCGACATCCCTCCTATCGGCGAGCTCCGGCAGACGCAGAAGTTGTGGT
>JBQCIG010000206.1:0-6476 GCA_051953975.1 Solirubrobacterales bacterium
ATTTGCCATGGACGCTCGGCAAAGGCTCAGCGAAGCCAGCGCGAGGGCGAAGCAAGCCGAAGACCAGGGAGACGACGCCCTCGCTGTCAGGGAATGGCGCCGCTACCGACTGATTGAGGACGCGGCGCGCGATCCCGAAGAGCTGCTCGCTGAGGGTGTCGCCCTTTCCGTTCGGGCCATCGAGCTTGCCGCGGCGAGCCGTTGACCAGCTTCGCCCGCATCCTCGAAGACCTGAACGAGGCTGGGATTCGCTACGTGCTGATCGGCGGCATAGGATCGAAGCATCCACTTGAGGACCTCTTCCGGGGATCTCGATCTGGTTTCCGAGAAAGCAGCTGGGCTCCGCTTCGACGACCTTCTTTCTCGAGCGGAAGTCAAAGGGTAGATGGCGTAGAAGCACCGATCTGCTCGCTCGCCGATCTCGTGTCGATGAAGAGAGCGGTAGGGCGTGAACGGGATCTGGCCGATCTCGCCGACTTGGAAGCCGCCCACGGCGCACTGCCCACCGCAGGCGAATAGAGCCGACGCCCGGACTTGAACCGGGGACCCCATCATTACGAATGATGTGCTCTACCAACTGAGCTACGCCGGCGCGCTCGGGACATTCTAGGAGGGATCTGATCGGACGGTGAAGGCGACCGAGCGCCCTGGCCGGGCGCAGCCGACCGAGAGGCCGCGGCTGGTCGCGGTGCCGATGCAGCGGTAGCCGCGGACCGTGCAGGCGCTGTGGGAGGCGCCCGGCGCCGCGCAGCCGGAGCCGCGGTGCCAGGCGCTCGCGATTCGCTGTGCCTCGCCGCAGGAGACGCCGGTGGCGCGGAGGTCGCCGATCCCATCCACGTTGAGAGGGCAGGCGTGCACGGAGGCCCCGGCGGGGCTGGCCGAGGAGCCTCCCCCGGGCGAAGCGGTCGAGCCTGGGCTCGATTCCCCGGAGGAGCCGCAGCCGCTGGCGGCGGCGAGGAGGACGAGGGCGACGATCGGGGTGGCGAACCGCATGCTCGCAGCAAACCTACCCGTCAGTTCCTTCCTCTTCCTCCGCCCCCGGCGGCGTCTCGTGCTCCAGGTGGCCGCAGACCGGACACTCCGGCTCCGGCACCACCGGCTCGCGTTTGACCTCCATCGTCCGCAGGTCGTACATCTGGGCGACGCCCTGGGTCGAGGGCCGGGCGAGCCCGGTCAGCAGGTGCATCACCTCGAGCGCGACCTGGCCGCCGATCAGCCCGCAGGCCGGCCCCAGCGTCGCCGCCGGGCTCGGCTTTGCCCGCCGCTGCTCGATCGCGAGGTCGAAGAGCGGGTAGTCGCGCCGGTAGCCGATCTCCTGGCAGGCAAAGCAGCCGGTCGCCCCCGGCACGTACAGCGGCCCGACCCGGGCGATCGGCGGGAAGTGGCTCATCGTGATGTAGGGGATGCCGGCCTTAAAGCAGGCGGAGTTGCACCAGCGCTCGATGTCGTGCGCCGGCCAGTCGGCGGCGTCGATGACGACGTCGGCGCCGGCGATGAACTCGGCGATGTCTGCCTCGCTCTCGAGCCGGCGCTCGGCGGCCGTGATCCGGCAGCCGGAGTTGAAGGCGCGCAGGCGCTCGGCGGCGCGCTCGACCTTCGGCAGGCCGATGTCGGCCTCGGTGTAGAGGATCTGCCGGTTGAGGTTGCTGACCTCGACCACATCGCCGTCGATCAGCCGCATCTCGCCGACCCCGCAGCAGGCGAGCGCCCAGGCCGACCAGCCGCCGAGGCCGCCGACGCCGAGCACCGCGACCTTCGCCTCGCGCAGTCGTTCCTGGCAGCGCGACGGGGTCAGCTCGCCGCTGCCGACGTCGCTGAAATAGCGCAGCTGGCGATCGAAGCGCTCCAGTTCCTGCGGCGGCAGCAGCTCGTCGTCGGCGGCGTCCTCGATCACATCCATCTCCTGCAGCTGGACGATCGTGTTGTCAACGGTCTCGCCGCCGAACTCGGCCCCTAGCTGCTCGATCGTGCGGCTGCCGTCAAAGGCGGCGAGCAGGCGCCGTTCCTCCTCGTCGGGCCGCTCGATCCGGATGTCCCCGTCGGCGCTCGGCCGCATCAGGATCACATCGCCCTCCGGCGTTTCGATTTCCTCGGTCGTGCGCTTGATTCTCGGTTTGCGCAAGGTCCCTCCCCCTGGTAGCTCCGCTGGCGCTCTAGAGACCGCATCGAGGGGGCGGAGGGTTACGGGTAGGGATGAGGTTTAGGGATGAAAGGCCCTAATCGACCAGCGCGCGAGCCCGGGCGAAGACCGCGTCGGTCATCGGCACCGTCAGCTTGCCGGTGAAGGTGTTCTGCTGGCTGGGGTGGTAGCAGCCGAGCAGCCGCCAGCGGCCGACGTCGGCCTCGGTGCCGTGACCGAACTTGGGCCGCGGCCGCGGCACCTCCTCGCCCAGCGCCCTGGCGGCGCGCAGGACTCCGTCCCAGCCGAAGGAGCCGAGCGCGACGAGCACCCGGCAACGCTCGAGCAGCTCCAGCTCGCGCTCCAGATAAGGCAGGCAGGTGTCGCGCTCCTGCGGCGTCGGCTTGTTGGCTGGTGGCGCGCAGCGGACGGTGGCGGTGATGTAGGCGCCGCGCAGCTCGAGGCCGTCGTTGCGCCACCGCGACTCCGCCTGGTTGGCGAAGCCGGCTCGGTGTAGCGCCGCGTAGAGCCAGTCACCGGAGCGATCGCCGGTGAACATGCGGCCGGTGCGGTTGGCGCCGTGGGCGGCGGGAGCCAGCCCGACGATCGCCATCCGCGCCTCCGGGTCGCCGAAGCCGGAGACCGGGCGCGCCCAGTACTCCTGGCCGCGGTAGCGGCGGGGCGGGTTGGCCGCCTGCTCCTCGCGCCACTCGACCAGTCGCGGGCAGAGGCGGCAGGCATGGACCTCCTCGGCCAGCGCGGCCAAAGCCCGGCGTCGCTCAGAGCTCATAGGCTTCAACTCCCTTCATGGCCCCGAACCGAATCATGCGCGGCCGCCTCGTGCGCCGCGCCCTCCTCCTGGGGGCGATCACCACGGTCATCGCGTCGAGCCTCGGTGCCTGCGGGGGCGGGGGATCGGCGACGCCGCCGCAGGAAAAGGAAGCCGACGTCGGCGTCCTCAACGAGGTCCTCGGCCGTCAGCTCGCGGCGATCGAAGCCTACGCCGAAGTGCTGCCGAAGCTACGCGGCGCCGACCTTGCTGCCGCGCGCGAGTTCCGCGCCCAGGAACAGGAGCACGCCGATGCGACGACGAGGGTCCTGCGAAAGATCGGCGGCGAAGCCGACCCCCCGGCGGAAACGATCGAAGCCAAAGGTTTGAAGACGCGCCACGACGCCTTGACCTTCCTCTACGAAATGGAAAGCGCGACGATCGACGCCGAGCTCAGCGCCGTCGGCAAGCTGCACATCCCCTGGCCGCGCCCGCAACTGGCCGCGATGGTCGCCAACCAGGCCCAGCGCCTGGCCCTGATCCGCCGCGCGCTCGGCGCCGATCCCCTTGAAACCGTGCCCGACGCGTTCGAGACTGGCGAAACGCCCGCCCCAGAAGGGATGATGGAAAAGCCATGACCGCCCCCCTCTACGCGATCGGCCGGTTCTGCTCGCGTCACCACTACCCCGTGATCGCTGCCTGGGTCGTCCTCGCGATTGCCCTGGTGGCGATCGGCCAGGCGTCCGGCAGCAAGACGAGTGAAAACCTGACCCTGCCGGGAACCGACTCGACCAAGGCGACCGAACTGCTCGAAGACAACCTGCCCGAACAGGCCTACGGCAGCAACCCGCTCGTCTTCGAAGCGCCGGCGGGCAAGCAGCTGACCGAACCGAAGTACGCCGCCGCGATCGGCGAAACGGCGAAACGGCTGGAAGCGATCGGCTACGTCAACTCGGCAGTCAGCCCGCTTGCCGAAGGGTCTCAGACCCTCAGCAAGGACCTGAGGATCGGCTACATCCCGGTCGTCCTCGCGATCGGGCCGGGCGAAATCGACGAAGCCCAGGCGGAACGGATCCTCGACGCCGCCGCGCCGGCGCGGAAGGCGGGCCTGCAGACCGCCGTCGGCGCCTACGTCGGCCAGCAGCTCTCGAAGCCGGCGACCGAGACCAGCGAGGCGATCGGCCTCGCTGCCGCGGTGATCATCCTCCTCTTCGCCTTTGGCACGGCGACGGCGATGATGCTGCCGATCGTCTCGGCGGTGATCGGCCTCGCCTGCGCGCTCTCGATCATCCGCCTGCTCGAGCACGTGGTCCAGGTGCCGGGGGTGGCCTCGACGCTGGCGACGATGATCGGCCTCGGCGTCGGCATCGACTACGCCCTCTTCATCGTCACCCGCCACAAACTGCAGCTGGGCGAAGGGATGGAGATCCGCGAGTCGATCGCGCGGGCGACCGCGACCGCGGGCGGCGCCGTCGTATTCGCCGGCTTCACGGTGGTGATCGCGCTCTGCTCGCTCGCCTTCGCCGGCATCCCGCTGGTCTCCACGCTCGGCTTCACGGCGGCGATTGCGGTGGTGATCGCGGTCGGCGCCGCGACGACGCTGCTGCCGGCGATGCTCGGCGCCCTCGGACCGCACATCAACTCGCTGCGGGTCAAGCTCGGCAAGACGCACCCCGACGACAAGCAGCCGCACGGTTGGCGGCGCTGGGCGGAGGGAGTGAGCGAGCGGCCTTGGACCTCGGCGATCGCCGCCCTGCTGGTGCTGATCGTGCTGGCGATCCCGCTCCTCCAGCTCAACCTCGGCCAGAACGACATCAGCGCCCTGCCGGAGGAAACGACCTCGCGGCAGGCCTACGACTCGCTTAACGCTGGCTTCGGGCCGGGCGTCAACGGCCCGCTGCTGATCGCCTCCGAATTCGCCTCGCCGGCCGAAGCCAAGCAGGTGTTGCCGAAGCTGGAGAAAGCGATCGGCGGCGCCGAAGACGTCAAAGCGGTCAGCGAACCGAGCCTCGACAAACAGGGGACGGTGGCGGTCTTCACGGTGATCTCGAACTCGGAGCCGTGGGCCGACGAGACGGTCGAACTGGTCGAAAATCTGCGCGACACCGTGGTGCCGCAGGCGCTGCAGGGCACCAAGGCCGACGCCTACGTCGGCGGCCAGACCGCCGGCTACATCGACCTCGCCAGCCAGATCGCCGACAAGCTGCCGCTGATGATCGCGATCGTCGTCGCGCTTAGCTTCATCGTCCTGATGGTCGCCTTCCGCTCGCTGCTGGTGCCGGTGAAGGCGGCGGCGATGAACCTGCTCTCGGTCGCCGCGGCCTACGGCGTCGTCACCGCCGTCTTCCAGCTCGGCTGGGGCGCCTCTCTGATCGGGCTCGACCACGCGATCCCGATCGTCAGCTTCGTGCCGCTGCTGATGTTCGCGATCCTCTTCGGCCTCTCGATGGACTACGAGGTGTTCCTGCTGACGCAGATGCGCGAGCACTTCAAGGAGTACGGCGACGAGCGGCGGGCGGTGGTCGAAGGGCTGGCCAACACCGGCCGGGTGATCACCTCGGCGGCGGCGATCATGGTCTGCGTCTTCACCAGCTTCGTCCTCAACGGCAACCCGGTGGTGAAGGAGTTCGGCGTCGGCCTGGCGGTGGCGATCGCGATCGACTCGACCCTGGTCCGCTGCCTGCTGGTGCCGGCGGTGATGGTGCTGCTGGGCGAGCGGGTCTGGTGGCTGCCGCGCTGGCTGGACCGGGCGCTGCCCCACATCAGCATCGAGGGCGAGGAGTACTTTGCGGCGCGCGACGCGGAGCAGGCGCAGACCGCGCCGGCGCCCGTAGCGGGTAAGTAGGGGGGATGTTCCCCCTCAACCTGCCGAACCTCCTCACCCTGCTGCGCATCCTCGCGGTGCCGGTGGTCGTCGTCGCCCTGCTCGGGGAGACGCCGAACGGCGACGCCCTCGCCGCCGCCGTCTTCGCCCTGGCGGCGCTGACCGACGGCCTCGACGGCTACTTCGCCCGCTCGCGCGACTCGGTCACCACCTTCGGCAAGCTGATGGACCCGCTCGCCGACAAGCTGCTGATCACCGGCGCCCTCGTCTCCCTCGTCTCCCTTGACCGCCTCGCCGCCTGGGTGGCGATGGTGATCATCGCCCGCGAGGTCGCCGTTACCATCCTCCGCACGATCGCCGCCGAGCGCGGCATCGTCATCGCCGCCAGCTGGCTCGGCAAGGCTAAGACCGTCCTCCAGATCGCCGCCGTGATCGCCCTCATCGCCGCCAACCCCGCCCCCCTCGGCGTTGACATCCTCGTCTACCTGGCCCTAGCGGCCACCGTCATCAGCGGCGTCGACTACTTCTTCGGCCTGCGGAAACGCATCGAGGAGCTGGAGCGCGAGCGGGCCGCCGCCAAGCTCAACTCTCCGGCTTAGGGACGAAGCTCATTCGGTAGGGAGGGGTGGGTATCCCTCTCGCTCCCTGGGTTGCTCGCCGGAATTTGAGCTAGCTGCCCGCGAACGCATTTGGTGAGAGCTAAAAAAAACCGCACGCGAGAAGGAAACCCACCCCTCCAAACCACAAAAAAACCGTTTAATAAA
>JBQCIG010000207.1:0-30671 GCA_051953975.1 Solirubrobacterales bacterium
AGGTCGGCGAGCAGAGCGCGGAGCGGGTCCGCACGAGCGGTGAGGAGACGAACAGGATGCGGGTCGTGATCTTGCAGTTCCTCCTCGACCGGGAAGCCGCTGACGCCGAGTAGCTCTAGAAAACACGGGGGCTTTGATTTGCTCCGCTCAAATGGAACCAGGCATCCGCCCGGTCGGCGCTGAGCCCCCATTCCTCGACCAGGGAGCCGATGATCCGGAGAGCGTGCCCGCCGCCGCTGAGTTTGCTGGTCGCACCGCCGGAGCGGCGGATTTCGCCGCGTATCTGGTCCTTCCCCAGTCGCAGCCGGATCTCGATCGAGGCTCTGCTGGGGCTGGAGAGGGAGATCGCCACCAGCTCGGTGACCAGGGAACGAAGGTCGGCGATCGTTTGATGGCCGAGCCGGTCACCCAGCGTCTCGATCGCGCGGCGCGCGCGCCGGGGGGCGGAGACGTCGGCGTCGAGGCGGGCCAGCAGGAGGTCCTCGGCCTGCTCGGGCTCTGTTGGCTTCTCCCCTCTCAACTTCGTCGCCATCTTGCCACCTACTTAAAAGTGGGGTCGGTCAATTCATGGATACCCCTGGGCCCGGCGAGCAAACGACCCTTGCTTATTCGCCCCCGGGTTTCTGTCGATAGATGCGGGGGATGAAGCCGGGAGTGTCACACGAGGACTTCGAAACCCGCTACTGGCTGAGGACCGCTGCCGCTGGCAGCTGGGTGACGCTGATGATGTCGGTCGCCGGCGCCGGCTACATCGTCTTCTTCGCCTCTCCAGCGCACCGCGCCGGGCTGACCGCGATGACCTGCCTGATCGCCGCCAGCGGACTGCTGGCCCTGTTCGTGATCCCGTGGCGGCGGATCGTCGCCTCGCGCTGGCGCGAGCAGGCCTTCATGCTCTGGGGCGTCCTCTCCGTGGTCATGGTCTGGGTCCTGACCCTGCTCGACGGCCGCGGCGAAAGCCCCCTCCAGCTGGCGCTGTTCCTGCCGGTCGTCTTCGCCTCGCTCTCCTTCCCCCTGCGCAACCTCGTCCTCCTCGCCGTCCTCGCCGAGGTGGCCTTCCTGACCCTGGCCCTGGGCGGGGGGTTCGAAGGCGGCTACATCCTCGTCTTCTGCGCCTCGCTCGCCGGCACCGCGACGATGGCGCTCTGGCAGGCGAAGATCCACGACGGCTGGCGACAGGAGCTGGCGCGCAGCTCCACCACGGATCCGCTTACCCACCTGCTCAACCGCCGTGGCTTTGCGATGGCCTCGGAGCGGGCCTTCGCGGCCCTGGTGCGCAAGCACCGGCCGGTGACCCTGGCGGTGATCGACCTCGACCACCTGAAGTCCTACAACGACAAGAATGGCCATCAGGCGGGGGACGAGCTCCTCTGCTGGGTCGGCGAGCGGCTCTCCTCGGCGGTTCGCGTCGGCGACGCAGTGGCGCGACTCGGCGGCGACGAGTTCGCGGTGCTGCTGCCCGATACCTCGTCGACCGCGGCGGAGCCGGTGGTGGCCCGCCTCTCGGCTGCTCTGGCGGAGCGGGCTCCGCACTGCCTCGGGATCGCCAGCGCCCCCGAGCAGGGCTCCAGCTTCGACGCGCTCTACCGCAGCGCCGACGCCGCCCTCTACCAGCGCAAGCTGCTGCGGGCGGGGGAAGGGGAGCGGTCGCGAGAGGCTGTCTCGGACCGCTCCCCCGCCTAGCCGTCAGCTGGGCGCGCGGAGCTCAGGCGTGGTTGGGGCCGTCGTCGTGGCCGCCCCCGCCACCGCCACCGCCATTAGGGGTCTCGACGTGCTTGGCGAGCAGCCCGTTGGAGGTCTGCTTGGCTTCGACCTCGACCCGCATGCCGGCGTGCAGGCCGCCGAAGCCGCTGATGCGCTGGAAGACGGTGGCGGAGTTGACGCGGATGCGGAGGTGGTTGCCGCTCTGGGTGGCGATGCGGAAGGTGTGGTTGGTGGCGTTCTTCGAGACGACCGTTCCGTCGATGTGGCGGAGAGCCGCCTGCGCCGGCCCGGCGATGAGGCCCAGCATCACCGTCGCCGCCAGGGCGGCGGTGGCCAAGAGGACGTAGACACGCTTGGAAACCATCGTGGTTGCTGCCTTTCTTCGGTTGCTTGCTGCCCGGCATACGGGGCAACCGGAAAGGGCGTTCAAGGATTCCCCCTAGCGGTGTGACACAGAGCGCAAGTCGGGGCTGCGCCGCCAGTTCGGCCGCAGGTAGGCCTCCTCGAAGCCGGCGCGGAGGATGTTGCGGTAGCTGGTCGAGGGACGGTCCGGCACCCGCTCGCCGGTCTCGACGAAGAGGATTTGGCAGCCGGCCTCGGCGGCGTCCTGGATCCGGCGGTGGAGCAGCGCGCTCTGGCAGCCGCGGCCGCGCGCTCCCTCGAGCGTGGCGGCGATCCCGAACTCGGCGATCCCCTCGTCGATCAGCATCGCCGCGCAGGCCTGCGCCTCCCCGTCGACGCGGGCGACGTAGCAGCGCCATCCCTCCCGCCCCGGCAGGTGGGCGAAGAGGTCGGCGCCCCAGGCGGGAGCGCCGAACCCGATCGCGGCGATCGTCCCGAACGGCTCCTCGTCGGGCGCCGTCAGCTCGACCACCTCGACCTCGTCGGGGGCGGGAAAGCGGGGCGGATGGGGGTCGCGGACGAACTTCATCCACGCATAGCCGCGCTCGAAGTCGTTTTCCCTCAGCCAGGCCTCGGCCGCGGGGGCGCCGGGGAGGCCGGGGGTGAGGGGAAAGTAGGGGGCGAGACCGAGCTCCGCGGTCCAAGCGGCGGCCGCTCGCAGGCCCTCGCCGCCGCGCTCGGCGTCCTCGGCCGCGCCGAGGACCAGGTTCGGCACCTGTCTGCTGCTGGCGCCGGTCACGACCGAGGCCTGCGCTTCGCCGAACCTCTTCAGCTCGATCCCGTGCTCGGCCGCAACCGCCCGCGGCACCGACTCCCAAATGTCGTGCCAGAAGCGCCGCTCGACCCGGTCCAGCGCGGCGGGGTCGTAGCGGACGCCGTTATCGGTTTCGCCGAAGGCCATCGCCGGGCAGCATAGGCTGGAGTGGTGAGCGAGGGGCAAGATTCGGTCGCGGTTCCCGCAGACCAGGTGATCGTCCTCTTCGGCGCCACCGGTGACCTCGCCAAGCGCAAGCTGTTGCCGGGCATGTTCCACCTGGCGCAGGTGGGCCTGATGCCGGAGCGCTTCCGGATCGTCGGCGCCGCCCGCCGTGAGGTCGAGGTCGACGAGTTCCGCCAACTCGCGCGCGAGTCGGTTGAGGGCTCCAACCGGGACTCCGAGGAGGACGGGGCGTGGGAGCGGTTCGCCGAGTCACTGCGGTTCGCCAGCGTGGGGGAGGGCCTCGACCTCCTGGCCGAGGAGATCGCGCGGGCGCGCGAGGAGCTAGACGGCGAGGCGCAGGTGCTCTTCTACCTCTCGCTGCCGCCGCAGGCGATGGAAGGGACCGTCGAGCAGATCGGCGCCCACGGGCTGGGCGAAGGCTCGAAGGTGATCACCGAGAAGCCGTTCGGCACCGACCTCGCCTCGGCCCGCAAGCTAAACCGGCAGTTGCAGGCGGTCTTCGCCGAGCACTGCATCTTCCGCATCGACCACTACCTCGGACGCGAGGCGGTGCAGAACCTGCTGGCGCTGCGCTTCGCCAACGGGATGTTCGAGCCGGTCTGGAACCGCAACCACATCGACCACGTCCAGATCGACGTGCCCGAGACGCTCTCGATCGAGATGCGGGGGAGCTTCTACGAGGGGACGGGAGCCTTCCGCGACATGATCGTCACCCACCTCTTCCAGGTGCTCGGCTTCGTCGCGATGGAGCCGCCGACCTCGCTGGGACCGAAAGCGCTGGGGGTGGAGCGGGAGAAGGTGTTCGAATCGATGCCGGCGCTGCGGCCGGGCGACGTCGTCCGCGGCCAGTACGCCGGCTACCGCGACGAAGACGGCGTCGCCGCCGACTCCGACACCGAGACCTTCGTCGCCGTCAGGACCTTCGTTGACAACTGGCGCTGGGAGGGCGTGCCCTTCTACCTGCGCTCGGGCAAGCGCCTGGCCGAGAGCCGCCACCTGCTGACGGTCGCCTACTCGAATCCGCCGCGGCGGATGTTTCCGCTCGATTGCAACAACGTCGCCGAGTCCTTCGGACACGACCACCTCACCTTCGAGCTCGGCGACCCGGGCAGCATCTCCGCCTCCTTCCTCGCCAAGGTCCCCGGGCCGCGGATCGAGCTCGGCGAGGCCCACATGCGCTTCAGCTACGCCGACACCTTCGGCGGCCCCGACCACGCCCTAGACCCCTACGAGCGGCTGATCCACGACGTGATGACGGGCGACCGCACCCTCTTCACCAGCTCCGAGGCGATCGAGCGGCTCTGGGAGGTCTCACAGCCCCTGCTCGACGATCCCCCGCCCGTCGTCGCCTACGAGCCGGGCTCCTGGGGGCCGCAGGAGGCCGAGGGGCTGATCGCGCCGCGCCGCTGGCACCTGCCGAGCGACCACGTCTAACCGACCGGCCCGGGAACGGAAAAGGGCCCCATCAGGGGCCCTTTGTTTCCGAAGGACGTACCACCAAAGACTGCTAGTTCCCTGGCTCGTCGGTCCTCAAGCTTTGAAGTTCGCCCTCCATAAACACCCGAGGGCGATGAAAGTTGCATCGATTGCATCGACTGTTGCAGCGAAACCTTTAGCCCCTGGCCGCCGATCCCCCAGCGCCCAGGCGCCATTGCTAGATTCACGTCCCCCGGGCGTATAGCTCAGTTGGGAGAGCGCCGCCTCGACAAGGCGGAGGTCACTGGTTCGAGCCCAGTTACGCCCATCAAGAACCACGCAGCAGGGCCAAATCACCCGCCGCAAAGGCGGATCGTGCTCCGCCGGGAGGTTGTTTCAGGCGGCCGCACCCTGCGCCGCAGCTGGCGCGGGAAGAGCGTCTGGTCTTCGCTCTTGTCGTGGCGTGGCTCCGCCGCCTGTCTGACGAGGGCCGACCCCTCGTTTCGCGACCGAAAGAGGCCGGCCCCCAACAAGGGACCGTTAGCGGCCCTTGAAGATCAAGTGCGCAGGAATGCCAAGCATCACTTGCTTGATCTCCATCCGCCTCGTCCCTCTCCCAAGTCGGCCCACCAGCGCGGATCGCCAGAGGGAGGTGGGGTGAGTGCTGAAGAGCGCTAGAGCATTCTGCGATTTCTGGCTTAAGTCCCCCCGACCACAATGCCTTTGGGTCGGGGGGCATCTCGGCGTCTTTAGACGCCCTTCGTGTGAGAGGCCGCCGGAACGACAGGCGCAATGGTCGCGATCTTCACGCTGCTCACCTCCTTGCCGATTGCGGGGTTGAATCTCAGTAATTCAACGCTGCTCAGCAATGAGGCGCAACAAAGCAAACCCTGAACTGGAATCAGCTCGACTGCTCAATCCTGCTCTAGGATTTCGGACATCTTGTGCCCAACTGAAAGGAGCTAGGTGCCCGTGCAGGCTGCAGACCAGTACGTCAGGACCGAGGTCTCGAGCTTGGCGGCTATCGCCGCCCATCCGCTAACCGTGGCCTGCTACATGCGCCTGGCTGAAACCATCGCGAGTCCCAACGAACTGACGGCTCAGTTTGGTGAGGACCTAAGCAAAGTCAGTTACCACGTTCGAAAACTGCACAGGCTGGGCGCAATCGAGGAAGTGGAAAGCAGGCCCGTCCGCGGTGCGACCGAGCATTTTTACCGTGCGATCGAGCGACCGGTGGTCACCGATGACGAATGGCAGCGGCTCTCCGTGGAGGATCGCCTCAACATCTCAAGGGACATTCTTCAACGCCTTGTCGCCGAACTCAGCCTCGCCTTGGAAACGGGGACTTTTGACGCCCGGCATGATCGGGTGCTGATTCGACATCCAGATCTTGATCTCGATGAGGTGGGATGGAAAGAGCTCAACTCTTTGCTGGTTGAAATGGAAGAGCGCACCTACGAGATTCAGGCCCGCGTCAATAGCAGGCGCGCCGAGGGCACGTCAGCCGGTTCAATCCTGACTACGGCGGCTTACATTCAATTCGAGCGAGTCAGCGGCGCAGATGCTGGGTCCAAACCTTCCAAATAGTTTCGTGTAACTAAAAAGAACTTAGGTAGATTCGAGTGAATGGCCCCCGGCTATCACTCAACGGAAATAGAGCCCCTTGGTTTTGCCCAGCACGGCCTAGGGGGTCGTAGCGCTGTTTGGCCACTTCGCGAGTCTAAGAATCGGCTGCATCGCACCGGTCGTCGTCCTTCCTCGAAGCAAACTCGATGAGCCGGAATCGAGAATCCACTGCGTCGCACGTAGTCGCCCACCCTCTGCGGGCTCGGATTCTGGCAATCGTGAATGAGATTTCGATGTCGCCTGTGCAGTTCGTAAAACTGGGTTTGGCGCCAGAGTTCGATGATCCAAAGATCGCCCTCTCACAGGCTTCCTACCACTTCCGAATTCTGGAGAAAGCGGATTGCATCGTCATTCTGCGGACGGTGCAGAAGCGGGGCTCTACTGAGCACATTTACCGGGGTAAAGCACGCGAGTACCTAGCCGAAGAGTTCGAGGATTTGACGCCAAAAGAGCGCAGCGCTAGGTCGAGAGCGCTCTATCAGGGCCTTGCAGCTCGAATGGAGTGGTCGATGGCTGAGGGAACCTGTGACCGCCGGCCTGCCCGGCGACTTTCGTGGCTCGGACTGAAGCTGGATGAGAAGGGATGGGCGATGACGATTGCGGCCCTTTCGAGTTGTGAGAAAAAGCTAAAGCGCATCTGCTCAGACGCGGGGGCTCGACTCGACCACTCGGAAGACAAGCCAATCTGGGTAACGGTCGGTTTACTCGGTATTGAATCACCGCCACCACCGGAGTCGAGTTCCGTTACCCCTTGAGGGGAAGACCGACCCATGTCACTCTATGGTCGCGACCGTAACCGTGTTTCAGCCGAGGTGGCGAAAGGCGCTTGCCCATCCCATCCGTGTTCGGATCTTGGAGCTGCACACACGCGACCCGACCCGACCGCTGACCGCCTCGACCTTCTTCCCCGACCTCTCCGGGGAGTTCAAGGGCCTCACGCTGAAAAAGGTCCACTACCACCTCACTCAGTTGCAGAAGGCCAAGCTTCTTCCGGCTTGACCGAGCCAAGGGACCAGGTGAAATGGAGAGGGCCAAAGGAGAACCGAACTACATCGCTCAGGAAGCGTGGAGGATGCTCGGTCGCAGGCCGAAAGGCAAGCGGCAGAAGGGAGGACCACCGCCTCAGGCTTTGCCAGGCCGGTTTTCGCCTCGCCGTGCTGCAGAAGGCAGATCCTCTTCCGCCACCTGACCAAGCCGTGGCCGATCCAGATTCGCTGCCGCTCCCCACGCTGGACAGTTTCGGCGAGGCCGAGCTTCTCGACCTGGAGGACCGGGTGGCGCACGTCCTGCGAATGCGCTCCCGCATGGTGGACGGCGAGAAACACACGCTGAGGGAAGTCGGCGAAGAACTCGGGATCACGGAAGAGAGGGTCCGT
Organism: Solirubrobacterales bacterium; assembly: GCA_051953975.1. Taxonomy (GTDB): domain Bacteria; phylum Actinomycetota; class Thermoleophilia; order Solirubrobacterales; family 70-9; genus VAYN01. Next base: position 7,462 of record JBQCIG010000207.1, read on the forward strand.
CAAATCGAGGGTCAGGGACTGCTGCTGATCCGCCAAATGCGCGAAGTACAGCGGCACCTCCGCTCCGAGCCCTCCCTCCGCGCCATGTATCGCTGGTGGACTCCCAAGGGCAGCAGACGTAGCGGGCGTCGTGGTCGTTGACTGGTCGCCTGCGCTCCTCGTGGCCTCTGTCGTCCTACTGGTTCGACCCAGTCACGCCCATAGAATCCCGGGCTCTACAGGAATTGGGAGCGGCTGCGGCGGCTCCTTCATCCTCAGGTCCATTGGACGACCGCGGTGGAGGAGCAGCTGCATGGCCCCAGCGCCGTCATCGCCTGCTTGTCCGGGGATCCGCCGCCGGCCCCGCCGGCGTATCACGAGCTGCTGGACGGACGGATCATTCGCTGGATCGATACCCCGGGCTAGCTCGGCTCGCGCCACATCGGGTAGAGGATCGGGCCGCCGCCGGGGAGGCGGAGCTCGCCGGTGACGCGGAAGCCGTGGCGGGCGTAGAAGGCGATGTTGGAGTGCTTCGAGGACTCGAGGTAGGCGGGGATGCCGTCGCGGTCGCAGATCTCGAGGACCGGGGCGAGGAGGCGGGAGCCGATCCCTTCGCCCTGGCGGTCGGGGGCGACGCCGAGGGTGGCGAGGTAGAAGTGCTCGGTCCGCGGGTGGGACTGCTCCGCCTTGACGACGCCGCCGACGATGCGGGGGAGCCGCGGCCAGTGGCGGGGATGGGCGAAGGCCGCGGCGGTGCGGAGCTGGTTCCTCACGCTCCCCTGCCAGCGGCCCGGCAGCGCCCAGATCGCGGCGCCGCGGCGCTCCGAGTCGACGTAGACGACTTCGCCCTCGATATGGGTGTCGAAGACGGCGCCGAAGAAGCGGCGCAGGGCGCCGGGCCGGTGGCGGTCCTTCGGCGTCGCCCAGATCGCCACCGGATCGTCCATGAACGCTTCGGCGAGGGCGGTGGTGGCCGTCGTGCGGTCAACCTCGCTTGCGACGCTGACTTCCTCCATCGACGCGATTCCACCACATCCGCCCTCGCCTCGAACGGCGTTCGGGTCGCTCAGGCGTCGACCGGCAGCTTCACCTCGGTGAGGCGGATGCTGTTCCCGGACGGGTCACGGAAGCCGCAGTCGATGCCGTAGGGGCGCTCTTCGGGCGTCTCAGTGAACTCGACCCCCCGCTCCCTCAGCTTCTCGTAGTCGCCGCGGCAGTCGTCGGTGGTGAGGAAGGCGGTGCCGGCGAAGCCCTTCGCCATCAGCTCCTCCACCTGCCTGGTCGTCTCCTCGTCCATCACCGGTGGGCCGGGGATCGCCATCAGCACGATCGAGACGTCCTCCTGCCCGGGCGGGCTGACGGAGAGCCAGCGGAAGTCACCCATCTCGGGAAGCGTCACGTCCGAGCGAACCTCGAACCCGAGCTTCTCGGTGTAGAAGGCGAGCGCCTCCTCCTGGTCGTGGACCCATAGCTGCGCGTTTGCGATCTTCATTTTCGTCCTCCTTGGTCGGATCAGCTGGAGGCGATGCTAGGCGCGGCCCGCCGGGCTGTCTTCTCGAATCGTGCGGTGTTGCGGGCGGGCGTAGGCGCGGACGACGCAGCTGGGGACACGGGCGTAGGCGGAGGCCGGGGGATGGGCCTCCCGGTAGGCGGTGGGGGTCATCCCGTACATCCGCTTGAAGCTGGTGGTGAAGGAGCCGACTCCCTGCAGGCCCACCTCGAGGCAGATCTCGGCGACGGTGTGGTCGGTGTTGCGCAGCAGCGCCGCCGCCCGCTCCAGCCGGCGGGTCAGCAGGTAGACGTAGGGCGACTCGCCGAAGGTCCGCCGGAACTCGCGGCTGAAGTGGGCCTTGGAGAGCCCCGCCGCGCGGGCCAGGTCATCGACCCCAAGCGGTTCGAAGTAACGGGCGTCGGCGAGGTCCCTGGCGCGGAGCAGGTGACGGGCGGGAGGTACGAACGCCATCGCCGCAGTCTAGGCTCGCGGGTCTCGTGATCGGGACCTATGCAGCGGTGGTGGCGGTCTGCGCGGCGTCGCTGGCGATCGGGCAGGCGGCGGTCCTCCTGTGCGGCGGGCGACGCTGGAGCTGGCTCGCGCCGGCGGTGGGATTGGCGCTGCTCTGCGCGGTCTGCTGGGGGACTGTGCGGCTGCCGGGGGATGGGGCGGTCTCGGCGACGGTTGTCTTCGTCTTGACGCTTGCGTCCGTCGCCTATCTGTGGAGGCGGGTCGGAGGGACCGGGGAGGCGCTTGCCGTTGGTTGGCCGGTGGCGCTGATCGCGCTGCTGGCGGCCTCGCTCCCCTTCGCGGTCGAAGGCCACTTCGGGATTCTCGGCACCAGCTTCAACCCGGACATGTCGCAGCACCTGCTGACCGCGGACCGCCTCGCCGAAGGCCACTCCTCGCAGCTGCTGAACCAGGGCTATCCGCTCGGCCCGCACTCGATCGTCGTCGCCCTGAGCAAGGGGCTCGGCATCGGTCTGGTCCAGGGCTTCAGCGGCCTCACCGTGGCGGTGGCGATCCTGGCGTCCCTCACCGCGCTGGCGGCCTTCGCCGACCTGCCCCTCGTCCCGCGCACCGCCGCCGCCCCCCTGGTCGGTCTCGCCTACGTAGTCGCCTCCTACTTCGCCCAAGGCGCCTTCAAGGAGACGATGCAAGCCCTCTTCCTCCTGGCCTTCGTGCTGGCGTTGCAGGAGGCGTCTCGAGCCTGGGCCGATTTGCGACCGCGCTTCGTGCCAGCCGCTTTGATTGCCGTCGGCTCCGTCTACACCTACAGCTTCCCAGGCCTGATCTGGTTGGGTGCATCAGCCGTCTTGTGGCTGGTCCTCTCCCGCGGGTGGCGCGGTAGGGGGGACCCCCTCCGAGGTGTCCTCGGAGGGGGTGGGTCCCCTGCCGTGACAGGACCCGCGGGCCAAGCGCTGGGTCTCGCACTCCTCACCTTCGTCGTCCTAGTCGCCCCCGAGCTGGGCCGGATGATCGACTTCCACAGCTTCGAGACCTTCAACCCCAACGGCCCCGGCCTAGGCAACCTCTTCGGCCAGATCTCCCCCTTCGAGGCGCTCGGGATCTGGCCCTCAGGCGACTTCCGGCTCGCTCCGGGCGACGGTGCCGTGCCGGCGGCCGCCTACTACCTCGGCATCGCCTTCGCCCTGGCGCTCTTCGCCTACGGCTTGATCTGGCTCTGGCGCCGTCGCGAGTCGGCGATCCTCGCCGGACTCGGCGCCGCCGCTCTCGCCTACGTCGCCGCCCGCGTCGGCGGCACCCCGTACACGGCCGCGAAGGCGATCGAGATCGCGGCGCCGCTCGTCGCGTTAACCACTCTTCTGCCGCTTCTGCGCTCAGCGGTGGGAGTTTCCGTTGACATACAACGAAAAGTCCCACCGCTATGGGCGAGCGTCGTTGCGGCGGCCTTCGTCATCGCCGCAGGCGCCTGCTCGCTCCTCGCCCTCGCCAACGCGCCCGTCGGACCGACCTCCTACTCCTCGACTCTCGCCGATTACCGCAAGGTCGTCGGCGAAGGACCGGCGCTCGTCATCGCCTCGCCGCAATTGCTGACCGAAGAACACGGTGTCCCGTTCCTCGCCTGGGAACTGCGCGGTGGCCGCGTCTGCATCCGCTCCACCGCCGAAGGCGGGAAGCTGCCGGCGGGGGTGCGCTTCGTGGTCAGCGAAGACGGCGACTGGACCCTGCGCAAGGTCCGGCACCCGGTCCCCGGCAAGACCCCCTGCCCGCTGATCGCTGTCCGCCAGGCGCGGCAGGGACCCGCTCGCTGATCTCCACGTACCATGACCACGCATGGAGGCCGCGACCGAGAAGACCACCTTCACCCTGCCCGACGGCAAGCCGCTGGAGCTGCCCGCCGGCGCCACCGGGGCTGACGCCGCGGCGGCGATCGGCCCCGGCCTCGCCAAGGCGGCGCTGGCGGTCAAGGTCGACGGCGAGCTGCGTGACCTGGCGGCGCCGCTGCCGGAAGGCGGGGGAGAGGTGGCGATCCTCACCGAGCGCGACCCCGAGGCGCTGGAGCTGATCCGCCACGACGCCGCCCACGTGATGGCCGAGGCGGTGATGGAGCTCTATCCCGGCACCAAGGTGACGATCGGGCCGCCGATCGAGTCGGGCTTTTACTACGACTTCGAGTTCCCGCCCGCCACCAAGATCACCGAGGAGGACCTGCCGAAGATCGAGCAGGCGATGCAGCAGCACATCGCCGCCGACGAGGGGTTCTCTCGCCGCGACATCCCCGCCGCCGAGGCGATCGAGCTCTTCCGCGGCCAGGACCAGGGCTTCAAGGTCGAGCTGATCGAGGACCTCGTCCGCGACGAGGGCATCGAGACCGTCTCGCTCTACCGCAACGGCCCCTTCGAAGACCTCTGCCGCGGCCCCCACGGCCCCTCGACCGGTCGCATCAAGGCGATCAAGCTGAGCTCGCTCGCCGGCGCCTACTGGCGCGGCGACGAGAACCGCGAGAGCCTCACCCGCATTTACGGCACCGCCTTCTTCTCGAAGCAGGACCTTGAGGAGCACCTCGAGCGCCTCGAGCAGGCCAAAGAACGCGACCACCGCCGCCTCGGCCCCCAGCTCGGCCTCTTCATGCTCCGTAAGGAGGCGCCCGGGATGCCGTTCTGGCTGCCCAATGGCACGACGCTGCTGCGCACGATCGAGGCCGAGGTGCGCGAGCAGCTGCGCAAGCGCGGCTACCAGGAGATCGCTACCCCGCAGGTGATGGACGAGAGCCTCTGGCACCGCTCCGGGCACTGGGACAACTACAAGGACGACATGTACTTCATGGAGGACGACGACCGCCGCTACGCGCTGCGGCCGATGAACTGCCCCGGCGCCTGCCTCGTCTATTCCGCCGACCGCCCCTCCTACCGCGAGCTGCCGCTGCGGCTGGCCGAGTTCGGCCGCGTCTCGCGCAACGAGCGCGAGGGCGTCCTCCACGGCCTGCTGCGCGTCCGCGCCTTCACCCAGGACGACGCCCACGTCTACTGCACCGAGGAGCAGATCGGCGACGAGGTCGCCTCGATCTGCGAGGCGATCGACGAGCTCTACGCCCGCTTCGGCTTCGACGACGTCCACGTCGAGCTCTCGACCCGGCCGGAGAAGTCGATGGGGAGCGAGGAGCAGTGGGCGAAGGCCGAGGCGGCGCTGGCCGAGGCACTCGAGAGCCAGGGCCGCGAGTACACGCTCAACCCCGGCGACGGCGCCTTCTACGGGCCGAAGATCGACTTCCACATCACCGACGCGCTCGGCCGCTCCTGGCAGTGCGGCACCTGCCAGCTCGACTTCCAGATGCCCGAGCGCTTCGAGCTCTACTACACCGGTGCCGACGACTCCGCCCACCGGCCGGTGATGATCCACCGTGCCCTGCTCGGCTCGATGGAGCGCTTCGCGGGGATCCTGATCGAGCACTACGCCGGCCGCTTCCCGGTCTGGTTGGCGCCGGTGCAGGCGATCGTGCTGCCGATCTCCGACCGCCACAACAACTACGCCCGCCGCGCCCACGAGCAGCTGCGCGAACTCGGCGTCCGCGTCGCCGTCGACGACCGCTCCGAGTCGGTTGGCAAGAAGATCCGCGACGCCTCGACGATCGGCCGCTACCCCTACATGCTCGTGGTCGGCGACCGCGAGGAGGAGAACGGCGCCGTCGCCGTCCGCTCCCACGCCGACGGCGACCTCGGCGAGATGTCGTTGGCCGAGTTCGGCGCGCGCGTCCGGGCCGAGACCGAGGCTCGCTGAGGCCGCGATCCACGGCGCCGCCGCTCTGCCTCTATACTGCGCCGAACTTGATCGCAGGCACCGAAAACCGCAGCCGCCGCTGAGCGCCCCGTGCCCGCCTACCGTTTCGTCCTCTTGAAGTCCCACCTCCATTCTCGATAGTGCCGGTTCCACGTAGGTTCGACCGGCGCCCACCAGAGCGCGACACGACCCGGATCAACGAGCGGATCCGCGTCCCGAAAGTGCGCCTGATCGGCGCCGACGGCGAGCAGCTGGGGATCCTCGACACCGCCGAGGCGTTGAAGAAAGCCCAGGAGGCCGACCTCGACCTGGTCGAGGTGGCGCCGAACTCGAAACCGCCGGTAACCCGCCTGCTCGACTACTCGAAGTACAAATACGAGCAGGAGCAGAAGCAGAAGCAGGCGCGCAAGCACCAGCAGCAGGTCAACGTGCGGGAAATCAAGCTGCGGCCGAAGATCGCGACCCACGACTACGAGACCAAGAAGGGCCACGTCGAACGCTTCCTCAAGCACCGCGACAAAGTCAAGGTCACGATCATGTTCCGCGGCCGCGAGCAGGCCCACCCGGAGCGGGGCAGGGATCTGCTGCAGAAGCTCTTCGAGGATCTCGACGGCCTTGCGACGATCGAGTCCGCGCCGTTGCAGGAAGGGCGCAACATGAGCATGCTGCTCGGCCCCAGCAAAGAGGTCGACAAGATCGCCGATAGCGACAGCGCTGACGCCGCGGCGAGCGACGCCGACGCGTCCGCCGGCGCCAGCTAGGCCGGGGGGCTCCCCGGCCGCGACCGCAGCAGGCTGGCGGCACAGTGGGAGAGAAGAAGTAGGACTGGCTCCAACTTCGACTCGAAGCGCCCCCGGTATCGGGGGTTCAGCTCGGAGCCCGAGATCCGGACGATCCGCACCTTTCCTTTGGCGAGGTAATCACTCAACGCGTCGGTCTGATCCTGTTTGCGGCTCCGGGTTGAGTCGGATTGATGCTCGGCGACGATTTCGGCGACCCAGTTGACGAAGCTCATCGCCGTAACCTCGGGGTCGGAGTCAGGCATGTCGATTACCCCTTTGGCTAGAGATATCCAGACATCCGGGAGGCGGGAGATCTTCAGGTCCTTGCTTCCGATTCCCTCTCGATGGGCGCTGAGCCGGGTGAAGTTCCTGGCGATCTTCTGGTAGTGCTTATCGCGCGTGAAGTCCCTCGGGCTCTTGCCGATCTGGCCAGCTTCAAACCACCGCACCCGGTCGTTCCAGTCGGCAATGAACCTTCCCCAAACGTCCGCCCGCTCCTGACGCGTGACGAGCTTGCCGACCGCGTCGTTGTGGGGGTCGAACAGCTCACCCGAACCGATGAACACGGGTTTCAGATTGCGCGAAAGGCAGATGGTGGTCCGGTCCCGGATGTCGTGGAGCGCTTTGCCCCGGCGCGCCAATCCCAGGACGTAATCTTGAACCGCGACATCGTGATGATGGAGGGCCGTGCCCTGGGCAAGGCGATGCTCCGGCGGGAGAAAGGCGGCGGGAATCCCGTTCCGACAGACGAACAGCCAGCCGGTCTTCTTGGTGACCAGGTTCACCACCCAATTGAGAGCGGCCTCGAAGTCGGGGCTTCCCAGGTCACGTTGATTAGGTTCGCGCCCGGTCACCTTGGCGGGTGATTCGGCTTTTTTGCGAAGCTCACTCGCCTTCCTCAGCTCTTTTGCCTTGAGTTCCTCCGCCCGGGTGGCAGCGCGCGCGATCAGACTGCCGGACTCCGGCAGCCAGAAGCGGCGCTGCTCGTCCTCCAACTCGCTCCGGGCATCCTCGGCCAAGAAGTGGGTCAGCCTGGCCACGGAGAGCATCGTTATTCCCTCATCGGGGCTGGCGTCGAGAACGTCGCGCGTCTTCACGATCGGGTCTTCTCCGCCGCTGACGAACAGCATTCGCGACCCATGCTCGGAGAGCCGCTGTTTATAGGAAGCATGGTCCTCTTGGAGGAAGACCTGGTTGAAGATGCGGTGAAAGTAGCCGAACTGGGCGCTGTCGATTCCGGCGACGCGACCGTCGCTCTCGGCTCGGGAGATCTTTCCCGCGAGCATCGATCCCTCAATCTCGGCGCGCAGGGAGTGGAGGACAGACTGCCACTCTTCGCTGTGGGCGAAGGCGGTGGGTGAAAGGGCCCGAATAGCACCACCGGAGCAGATGGTGGCGCAACTGGTGACCATGTTCGGCCAGGCGAAAAAGACGCACTGGGCAACAAACCCCCCAAGACTGTAGCCCACCACGTGGATCGGAAGCTGCGGTGCGTCTGCCTCCCTTCCAAGTAGATGGCGGAGCGTCTTAACTGCCGATTTGGCGTCTTTGAGCCCGATCGGCTGTCCGACCAGCGCGTCGTTGGAGATCTCCGCGTCGGGAGTGTTGGTTTCGTCCTTCAGGGCCTCGACACTGGCATCACGCAGCGCCTCCCAGTCTTCGAACAGGGCGAGCGGCAGGTTCTCCTGGGAGAGCGGTTCGCCGCCGACAAGCCATGGCGCGGGGGGCACGGGGTTGACGATGCTCAACAGCCAGCGAGTCTCCACCATGTAACGGAGGAAGTGCCGGAAGAGGTCGCCGGCATCGCTTAGGTAGCGGGAGAGAGGCAGCTGTGCGAATGGGCCCGCATAGGGGAAATGCATGAGATGCCCTGGGAAGGGGGCCAGTAGGCAGGCTGATCGACAGGGCTGTTTAGAGGACTCGTCTTCTTTCAGGATCCAGTCAGCCAAGCGATAGAAGAAGCGCAGGTTCTGCCACTCGTTCAGCCCGTTTTGAAGGAGGAAAAGCCGGGTTATTGGTGTCTTGTCGTCCTTCGGGCGGGTAAGCAGCCGGAGCGTATGCATGTTGGGGCGGGTAAAGCTGAGCTCGTAGTCCTGCTTGCGATTGATGCCGTAGATTGGGGCGGAGGGGAAGCGGACGATGTAGTCCCGGAGTGGCCGGTTCTCCTCCTCGGTTAGCACCGTCAGCTCACGGTAGAAGGCCCTGACTTTCTTGTGTAACGTCCAGTCTGGTTCGAGTTCCGCGCCCCATTCGCTCGAGTGGAGATTCAGTGAGACGTCTCTTTCGTGTGGCGAGATTAGGGTGGGATCGAGCCCTTCGTCCTGGGCGACGATCTTGGTCTCGGAGAGAAAGTGGCTGGCCATGAGAAGTCTCTGCGGCATCCGCCGCTAAGGGTCGGCGAGCATACTTGGCTGCTCGAATAAACAAAAAACCCGTATGTATATTTTCAGTTGCTGCCGAGGATCACGTCGGCGATTCGCTCCGCCGCGTGGCCGTCCCAGAGGGGCGGCGGCTCTGCTGGGGCCTCGTCTCGCTCGCTGAGCAGGACCGGGACGCGGGATATGGCCGCTGGGTTGAGGCCGAGCAGGGTGTTGGTTCCCGAGGTGAGGGTGACCGGCCGCTCGGTGTTGTCGCGCAGGGTGAAGCAGGGGATGCCGAGGTAGGTCGTCTCCTCCTGGATGCCGCCCGAGTCGGTGAGGATGGCGCCGGCCTCGGCGAGCAGGGAGAGGAAGTCGAGGTAGCCAAGCGGCTCGATCAGGTGCAGGCCGGGATGCTCGGGCTCCAGTCCCTCCATCATCTTCCGCGTCCGCGGGTGGACCGGGAAGACGACCGGCATCTCCTGCGCCAGCGCCGCCAGCTGCGCCACCGTCTCGCCCAGCAGCGGCCCGTCGACGAGGGCGGGGCGGTGCAGGGTGACCAGCACGAAGGATCCGGGCTCGACCCCCAGCCGCGCCGCGGTGCCGGCGGCGCGGAAGCGCTCTTCCAGCGCCACCAGGGTGTCGATCATCGTGTTGCCGACCATGTGCATGCGCTCCTCGGCGATGCCTTCGGCCCGCAGGTTCGTTACCGCCTCGGGGCTGTGGAGGAAGAGCCACTGCGCGAAGCGGTCGGCGACGATCCGGTTCACCTCCTCGGGCATCGTCAGGTCGAAGCTGCGCAGGCCCGACTCGATGTGGGCGACTGGGATGCCGGTCTTGACCGCCGTCAGCGCCGCCGCCAGGGTCGAGTTGACGTCGCCGGGAACCATCACCAGGTCGGGGCGCTCGTCGGCTAGCACCGGCTCCAGCCGCTCCATCGTCCGCGCCGTCTGCGCCGCGTGGCTGCCGGAGCCGACCTCGAGCATGTAATCGGGCGCCGGCACCCCGAGCTCGGAGAGGAAGATCTCCGACATCAGCCGGTCGTAATGCTGGCCGGTGTGGACGATCGCGTGACGGCCCTCGGGGTGGCGCTCGCGCAGCGCCCCGATCACCGGGGCGGTCTTGACGAAGTTGGGCCGCGTCCCGACCACGTAGAGGATGCGCATCGCGGCGCCAGCGTACTGACGGAAACTGTCAGATTCCCGCCAGGTCTCGTCGGGAATGCGCCGTCTGCTTCAATAGCGGACCCGATGCCGAAGATGAAAACCCATTCCGGCGCCAAGAAGCGGTTCAAGAAGACCGCCAACGGCAAGCTGCGCGGCCGCCGCGCCTACTCCAGCCACATTCTGGAGAAAAAGTCGCCGAAGCGGAAGCGGAAGATGGCCAAGCCGGTCGAGATCTCGCCGAACGACGCGCGCACCGTGCGCAATCTGCTCGGGGGTGGCAAGTGAGCCGCGTCAAGCGCGCCGTCCACGCGCGCAAGAAGCGCCGCAAGGTGCTGAAGGAAGCGAAGGGCTACTTCGGCCGCAAGCACTCCTCCTACCGCTTCGCCAAAGAGCAGGTGCAGCGGTCGGGGATGTACGCCTACCGCGACCGGCGTAACAAAAAGCGGACCTTCCGCCGGCTCTGGATCACCCGGATTAACGCCGCCGCGCGGCTCGAGGGGATGAGCTACTCGGAGCTGATCAACGGCCTCAACAAGGCCGGGGTCGAGGTGAACCGCAAGATGCTGGCCGAGATCGCCGTCTCCGACCGCGACGCCTTTCGCCGATTCGTGGAGCTAGCCCGGGAGGGTGTCGCCGCCTAGCGGCATACCGACATTCCTCTCTCCCGGGCGGGCCGATCTTCGGCCCGCTTTTTCGTTCCAGGAGAAGAAACCGCCGACCAGAAGAAGACAAACCGCACCGAGCTACGAAGCGCAGATGATCGAGAGCCCCCACAACGAGAAGCTGAAGCTGGTCCGCAAGCTGCGCGAGCGCAAGCACCGCGAGCGCGAGGGCCTGTTCGCGACCGAGGGCGAGGACCTGCTGGAGGCGGGCCTGGCCGCGGGCGCCGAGCCGCGGTTCGTCCTCGTCGCCGCCGGGTCGGGGCTCGACGGGGAGGGGGTCGAGCCGGGCCTGCTCGCCTCCGTCTCCTCCTTGGGCTCGGGGACGCGGGCGATTGCGGTCTGGCCTGTGAGCTGGGCGGAGCAGCCGACGGCACCCTGCTTCTACCTGCATGGCGTCTCCGACCCCGGCAACGTTGGCACGATCATCCGCACGGTCGACGCGCTGATCGGCGGCACGGTCGTCTTGGGGTCGGAGTGCGCCGATCCCTTCTCGCCCAAGGCGGTGCGGGCGAGTATGGGGTCGCTTTTCGCCCAGCCGCCGGCGAAGGCCGGTTTGGAGGCGACGAGGGAGCCGCGGGCCGCCCTTCTCGCCCACGGCGGCGCCGGCCTCGACGCCCTCGACGGCGCCGCCACCGTCTGCCTCGGCGCCGAGCGCGAGGGGCTGCCGGAGGAGGTGCTCGCCGCGTGCGGGGCCCGGGTGACGATCCCCCTGCGCGAGGGGGGCGCCGAGTCGCTCAACGTCGCCGCCGCCGCGGCGCTCGCCGCTCAGCGGTTATCGTCGCTCGCCATGCCGGAGGCCCAGCCCGATGCTTGAGCGGATCGAGGAGATCAGGGCCGAGGCCGGCGCCGCGATCGAGGGCGCCACGAGCAGCGCCGAGCTGGAGGAGCTGCGGGTCCGCTACCTCGGCCGCAAAGCCGAGCTGACGAGCGTCCTGCGCGGGATCGCTGAGCTGCCGCAAGAGGAACGGGGCCAGGTCGGCGGCGCCGCCAACCGCGCCCGCAAGGAGCTGGAGGCACTGCTGGAGGCAAGCGCCGAGCGGCTCGACGCGGCCGAGCTGGAGACGCAACTGATCGAGGACCGGATCGACGTCACCCTGCCCGGGGCGCCGCCGCGTCCGCTCGGCCACCCGCACCTGATCGCCCGCACCACTCGCCTGCTCGAGGACACGATGGTCGGGCTCGGCTACCACGTCGCCGAGGGCCCTGAGATCGAGCACGACTACTACAACTTCACCGCCCTCAACCACCCGCCCGGGCATCCGGCGCGGATGCTGCAGGACACCTTCTACGTGCAGTCGCATCCCGACGTGCTGCTGCGCACCCACACCTCGCCGATGCAGGTGCGCTCGATGGAGGCGCAGCCGCCGCCGATCTTCGTCGTCGTCCCCGGCAAGGTCTACCGCCGCGACTCCGACGCCACCCACAGCCCGATGTTCCACCAGCTGGAGGGGCTGGCGATCGCCGCGGGGATCACCCTCGCCGACCTGCAGGGGACCCTGCTGGCGATGTGCCGGGCGATCTTCGGCCCCGACCGCGAGGTGCGCCTGCGGCCGCACTTCTTCCCCTTCACCGAGCCCAGCGTCGAGGTCGACGTCTCTTGCTTCCAGTGCGGCGGCACCGGCGAGCTCGCCGGTGGCGAGCGCTGCAACCTCTGCAAGGGCCAGGGCTGGATTGAGATCCTCGGTGCCGGCATGGTCGACCCCAACGTGCTCGGCTTCGTCGAGGGCTACGGCTACGACGCCGAGCGGGTGCAGGGCTTCGCCTTCGGGATCGGGGTCGAGCGGGTGGCGATGCTGCGCCACGGTGTCCCCGACCTGCGCCGCTTCTTCGACAACGACGTGCGGATGCTGGAGCAGTTCGCATGAGGGTGCCTTACAGCTGGCTGCGCGAGTACTGCGATCCGGGCATGGACCCGACGCAGCTCGCCGAGCGCCTGGTGATGACCGGGACCGAGGTCGAGCGGCTCGACACGGTCGGCCCGCCCTCGGCCGAGGGCTTCGTCGTCGGCAAGGTGGTCAAATGCGAGAAGCACCCGAAAGCCGACCGGCTCAGCGCCTGCATCGTCGACACCGGCGACGGCGAGCGCCCGATCGTCTGCGGCGCGCCGAACGTCGCCGCCGGACAGACCGTCGCCGTCGCCCTGCCGGGGGCGCGGATGCCGAACGGCGAGCGGCTGCGCAAGGCGAAGCTACGCGGCCTCCCCAGCGAAGGGATGATCCTCGCCGCCGACGAGCTCGAGCTCGGCGACGACCACACCGGGATCATGGAGCTCGACGAGGGCTTCGCCGCCGGCACGCCGCTGAGCGAGGTGCTGCCGCTGGGCGAGGCGGCGCTGGAGATCGAGGTCACCCCTAACCGCAGCGACTGTTTCGGCGTCCACGGTGTCGCCCGCGAGGTCCACGCGATTACCGGGGCGCCGCTCGCCACCGACCCCTGGGCGCAGGACGCGCCGGCCGAGGGTGAGGGGGAGGCCTCCGACTACGCCTCGGTCACGGTCGAAGTGCCCGAGCTCTGCCCGCGCTTCACCGCCCGCGTCTTCACCGACGTCGAGATCGGCCCCTCGCCGCTGTGGCTGCAGGCGCGGCTCGCCGCCGCTGGCCAGCGGCCGATCAACAACGTCGTCGACATCACCAACTACGTGATGCTGCTGACCGCGCAGCCGCTGCACGCCTTCGACCTCGACAGGGTCCCCGATGGGGCGCTCGTCGTCCGCACCGCCGCCGAGGGCGAGCAGATGACGACGCTCGACGGGGTCGAGCGGACCTTTGACGCCGAGACCGTGCTCGTCTGCGACCGCAACGGGCCCTCCGGGGTGGCCGGGATCATGGGCGGCCAGGTCTCCGAGGTCTCGGAGGAGACGATGCGGGTGCTGCTCGAGGTGGCGAACTGGAACGGCACCAACATCCTCCGCACCTCGCGGCTACTGGGGTTGCGCTCGGAGGCCTCGGCGCGCTTCGAGAAACAGCTGCACCCGGAGCTGACGATGCGGGCGCAGCGGATCGCCTCGCGGCTGCTGGTCGAGCTCTGCGGCGCCAAGCTGGTGCCGGGGACGATCGACGTCGCCGCCGAGCCGCCGGCGCCGCGGCGCCTCGTGCTGCGGGCCGAGCGGGTCGAGGGCCTGCTCGGGATGCACATCTCGCAGGCCGACCAGCAGGCCTACCTGGAGCGGCTCGGTTTCGAGGTGCAGCCGGCCGGCGAGGACCTCGAGGTCGTCGTCCCGCCCGACCGCCACTACGACGTCACCCGCGAGGTCGACCTGATCGAGGAGGTGGCGCGGGTGCATGGCATCGACGAGCACTTGCCGACGACGCTGCCGGCAGTCGGCGGCGTGGTCGGCGGCCTCAGCCGCGAGCAGCGCCTGCGCCGCCGCGCCGAGGACGCCCACCGCGACCTCGGCTTCGACCAGGCGGTGGGCTGGAGCTTCACCGACCCGGGAGAGTCCGAGCGGCTGCGGATCCCTGCCGAGGACCCGCGCGCGCAACCGGTGATGCTCGCCAACCCCCTCTCTGAGGAGCAGTCGGCGATGCGGACGACCCTGCTCGGCTCGCTGCTGGACATCGCATCCCGCAACGTAGCCCGCGGCGCCACCAGCCTCGCGCTCTTTGAATCCGCCCGTGTCTACCTGACCGAGGCGGCTACGTCGACGACGGGACGAAAATCGGTTGATGTAACCGGTAATCGTCCCGTCGATCCGTTGGCGGGGCGGTTTGCGGGGGATCAGCCGGCGCCGTTCGCCGAGCCGCACCGGTTGGCGGGGATCGCGGTCGGGTCGCTCGCCGCGCGCTCCTGGCGTGGCGGTGGCGAGGCGGCCGACTTCTTCGCGGTCAAGGGCGTGTTGGAGGCGCTGGCGCGGCAGCTCGGCACCGCGCTCGAGTTCGCTCCCGGCGAGGAGCCGTTCCTGCACCCCGGCCGGACCGCTGCCGTCTCCGCGGCCGGCGCGGCGCTCGGCTGGCTCGGCGAGGTGCACCCGCTGGTCTGCCGCAGCTGGGACATCGACGCCGCGGTCGCCTTCGAACTCGACGCGGCGACGCTGCTGGCGGCGGCGACGCTCGGCGAGGAGCGCTACGAGGACGTCACCACCTTCCCCGCCGTCTACCAGGACCTGGCGGTGGTCGTGGCGGCCGATGTCCCCGCCAGCGCGGTTCGGGAGGCGGTGCTGGCCGGCGCCGGCGAGCTGCTGCAGGCGGCCGAGGTCTTCGACCTCTACGAGGGAGAGCAACTTGGTGAAAATCACAAGAGCCTCGCCCTCAACCTCGAGTTCCGCGCCCCCGACCGCACCCTCACCGACGAGGAGGTCGCAGGCCTGCGCGAGGTGATCAAGGCGAAGCTGGGCGAGATCGGAGGGACCCTGCGTGAGTAAGCGTGTATTGGTCGCCGGCGCCTCCGGCTTCACCGGCGCGCTCGCGGCGCAGATCGTCTGGGACCACCCGAGCCTCGAGCTGGTCGCCGCCACCTCGCGCAGCGACGCCGGCAAGAGGCTGACCGATCTCTATCCGCGCTACCGGGCGCCGATCGAGCTGAGCGAGCTGGACCTGGAGAACCTGCCAGCGATCGACGCCGCGATCGTCGCCTATCCGCACGGCGCCGCCGCCCCGACCGTCGCCGCGCTGCGCGAGCAGGGGATCCTCGTCGTCGACCTCTCGGCCGACTTCCGCCTCCGCGACCTCAAGGCTTACGAGCGCTGGTACGGCGAGCACGGCGCCCCCGAGTTGTTCGGGACCGGCGTCTACGGCCTCAGCGAGCTCTACCGCGACCAGTTGCGCGAGGCGAAGCTGGTCGCCACGCCCGGTTGCTACCCGACCGCGAGCGTGCTGGCGCTGGCGCCGCTGGCCGAACGGGGCCTGCTCGCCGAGGTCTTCGTCGCGGCGATGCAGGGCACCTCTGGCTACGGGCGCAGCAGCGACGACCTCGTCCACTTCTCGGCGATGACCGAGAACGCCTTCCCCTACAAGACCGAGGGGCACCGGCACCGGCCGGAGATCGAGCAGGAGCTGGACGCGCTCGGCAGCCCGGCGCCGGTCACCTTCGTCCCGCACCTGCTGCCGCTCGACCAAGGCGAGCTCGCGACCTGCTTCGCGATCCTCTCCGAAGCGACCTCGGTGGAGGCGATCCGCGATCTCTACCGCCGCCGCTATACCGACGAGCCTTTCGTCCACGTCCTCGACGGGCCGCCGAACCTGCGTGCGGTCCGCGACACCAACGAGTGCCACGTCTATGTCACCGTCGAGGAGCGGGGGAGGGTGATGGCCTTCGCGGCGATCGACAACATCTGGAAGGGCGCCTCCAGCCAGGGCGTGCAGAACCTCAACCTGATGCTGGGGCTGGACGAAACGGAGGGATTGGTGTGACGGAAAGCTTCTTCAGATCTCGCTGGGTCCAACCGCCACCCGGGATCGAACAGCTCGATCCCGCCCGGCTTGCGCCCGGCTTCGCGGCCGGCGCCGTTGCCTGTGGCTTGAAGGAAAGCGGGCATGCCGACGCCGCGGTGGTGGTCGCCCAGTCCGAGCGCTGCGATTCCTCCCTGCTGCTCACCCGTAATGCTGCTGCCGCCGCGCCGATCCGTGTTTGCAGGGAACGCTGCGATTCCCATGCGATCCGGGCCGCGGCCGTGAAAGCCGGAAACGCTAATGCCGCCACCGGCGAGCAGGGGATGCGCGACGCAATCGATATCCAGAAAGCGGCAGCCGAGGTGCTCGGCCTCGACCCGTCGCACGTGGCGGTCGCGGCCACGGGGAAAATCGGCGAGGCCCTACCGATGGAGAAGGTCTTCGACGGCGTCAGGCGGGCAGCGGGGGTGGTGCGGCCAGATGGCGGCGAGGAGTTCGCCCGAGCGATCATGACCACGGATGCATTTCCGAAGCGCTGCACCGTGCGCTGCGATGGAGTGACCCTTTCTGCCCAGGCAAAGGGAGCGGGGATGATCCAGCCGGGATTCGCGACGATGCTCTGCTTCATCCAGACCGACGCAGTGCTGGAGGACGCAGACGGGGTGCTGAGGCCGGCGGTGGAGGCCTCGTTCGAAAGGATCACGGTGGACGGGCAGATGAGCACCAATGACACGGTCCTGCTGCAGGGCAGTGGGCTCGCCGGGAAGTTTCTCCCGAAGGGATTGCTCGAGGCCGTGCTATTGCAGCTTGCCCTCGAGATCGTCGCCGACGGCGAGGGAGCGACCCGGACCGGGTGCGTGCGCGTGGTCGAAGCGGCCTGCGAGGAAGAGGCAGAGAAGACGGCACGGGCAATCGCCAACTCGCCTCTGGTGAAGACCGCCTTGTTCGGTCGCGATCCCAACTGGGGCCGGATCGCGCAGGCGGCCGGAATGGCGCTCGACGGCATCGAACTGCCGGAGCTCGGTCCCGAGCACATCGACGCGGGGGAGCTCGGGAGCGATGCTCGTGAGGTGGAGGCTGTGTTGCGCCTCGGCCGCGGCGAGCACGCCGCCCACGTCTGGTTCTCCGACCTCGGCTACGACTACGTCAAGCTCAACGCGGAATACACGACGTGAGCGGGCGCCACGACAGCAGCGTCGCCACCCTGCTGGAGGCGCTCCCCTACATCCGCGAGTTCCACGGCCGCACCGTGGTGATCAAGTACGGCGGCGCGGCGATGCTCGACGAGGACCTGCGGGAAGCGTTCGCCACCGACGTCGTCCTGCTCAAGTACGTCGGGCTGAACCCGGTGATCGTCCACGGCGGCGGCCCCGAGATCACCCGCTACATGGACAGGCTCGATCTCGAGGTGCGCTTCCACGAGGGCCTGCGCGTCTCCGATGCGGAGACGGTCGAGGTGGCGAAGATGGTCCTGGTCGGCAAGCTCAACTCGGAAATCGTCCAGCGGCTCAACCGCCACGGCCAGCCGGCGGTCGGGCTCTCCGGAGAGGACGGCACCCTGTTCGAGGTATCGCCCGTCGCCAACGCCGAGCAGGTTGGTTTCGTCGGCTCGATCGAGCGGGTCGACGTCGACGTCCTCAACCACATCGCCGCCGACTACATCCCGGTGATCGCCTCCTCGGCCTCCGACCGCGACGGCCAGTCCTACAACGTCAACGCCGACGAGGCGGCCGGCAAGGTCGCCGCCGCCCTCGGCGCCCACAAGGCGATCTTCCTCACCGACGTCGAGGGCTGGCTCGCCAACCCCGAGGACGAGGGGTCGCTGATCTCGCGGGCGACGGTGGCCGAGGTCGACGAGAAGCTGCCGAGTCTGGGGGGAGGGATGCGGCCGAAGCTGGCGGCCTGCGCGGACGCGATCCGCGGCGGCGCCCAATCCGCCCACATCATCGACGGCCGCGTCCCGCACAGCCTCCTGCTCGAGCTCTTTACTGACGCCGGCATCGGCACGATGGTGACTCCGTGAGCGAGGCGACCGAGGAGATCGGCTTCGCCGAGACGCGGGCGCTGGAGGAGCGCTACCTGATGCGTACCTACAAGCGGGCGCCGGTCGATTTCGTCCGCGGCGAGGGCCCGTTGCTCTGGGACGCTGAGGGTAAGCGCTACCTCGACTTCCTCAGCGGCATCTCGGTCTGCTCGGTCGGTCACTGCCACCCGGAGGTGGTGAAGGCGGTGCGCGATCAGGCCGAGCGGCTGATGCACACCTCCAACCTCTTCTACACCGAGCCGATGGCTCGCCTCGCCGCGCGCCTCTCCGAGTCGAGCCTGGGCGGCCGCGTGTTCTTCGCCAACTCCGGCACCGAGGCCAACGAGTGCGCGATCAAGGTCGCCCGCAAGCACGCCCACCGGCGCGGAATCGAGGCGCCGGAGATCGTCAGCTTCGATAACGACTTCCACGGGCGCAGCTACGGCGCGCTCGCCGCCACCCCCGGCCTCGCCGCGAACGAGGCGCTGGGGCCGATGCTGCCCGGCTTCCGCTCCGTCCCCCACAACGACGCCGCGGCGCTGCGCGAGGCGGTGGGGGAGAGCACGGCGGCGGTGATGATCGAGGCGATCCAGGGCGAGGCGGGGGTGATCCCGACCAGCGAGGAGGCGCTCCTCGCCGCCCGCGAGGCCTGCGACGAGACCGGCGCGCTGCTGATCCTCGACGAGATCCAGACCGGCGTCGGCCGCACCGGCTCGCTCTGGGCCTACGAGCAGACGCCGGTTCGCCCCGACGTTCTGACTACCGCCAAGGCGCTTGGCGGCGGGATGCCGATCGGCGCCTGCGTCACCGGCCCGGCGGCGGCCGAGGTGCTCGAGCTCGGCGACCACGGCTCGACCTTCGCCGGCGGGCCGGTCGCCACCGTCGCCGCCCTCGCCGTGCTCGACGTCGTCGACGACCCGGCGCTGCTGCGGCGGGTGCGCGAGCTGGGCGCCTACCTCTGCGAGGGGCTCGACGGCATCGAGGGGGTCCGCGGCACCCGCGGTCGCGGCCTGATGGTGGGGGTCGAGCTCGAGCCGGGGGTCGACGCGACCGCCGTCGGCGCCGACCTGCTCGAGCGCGGCCTCGTCGTCAACGTGCCGCGGCCGGACACGCTGCGGCTGCTGCCGCCGCTGGTGATCGATTCCGACCACGTCGACCAGGCGGTTGGCTTAATTCAGGAATCGCTTCTAGGCTTTTCGGCCGGATGAGCACCGGTCGCCGACGAGATCTCTCGAAGGAGCAGCAGGACCTCCGCGCCACTACCGCCGAGCGGCTGGAGGCGATTGTCGAGGCTGCCGAGCGCGCCGCCGAGAGCGTCATCGACGACGCCGAAGCCCAGGCCCGCCGCTACCTCGCCCAAGCGCGGGCGGAGGCCGACCGGGAGGCCGAGGACCGGCTCGGCGCGGTTGCGGACTCGCTCGACTCGCTGCTGGTCCAGGCGGTCTCGCTGCGCCAGGAGGCGGAGCGGCTGCAGGCCGCGCTCGAAGCGGCCAAGGCGAAGTTCGAGGGAGAGGGTCCGCACCAGGCCTCCGAGCGTCCCCCGCAACCCGAGGCTCCGCGCCTGCGCGCGGTGGAGGGGAGCGAGCGCGGCCCGGAGGAGAGCGCCAAGCGCACCGATGCCTCCGGGGCCCGCCTGCTGGCGACCCAGATGGCGGTCTCGGGCAGCAGCAGAGAGGAAATCGAGCTCCGGCTCCGAAACGGGTTCCAGATCGAGGACACCGACGCGATCCTCGACGCGATCCTGGGACCCGAGGAGTAAGGAACGATGCACGAGGACCCGACTCGCCTGATGGGGCCGGAAGGCCCCGGTGGCCGCGGCCCGGAAGACGGCCGCCCCCGCGGCAACATGCGGCTGCTGGTCGCCGGCCTGATCGCGGTGATCGTCGGCCTGCTGATCGCGGTCATCGTCATCGCCAACAACGACAACGGCAGCTCGACCACCCCCACCACCGAAACCACTTCGACCGCTCCGACGACGACCGAAAGCCCGACCACGACCACGACGACGACGGAACAGACCACCACCGAAAAAGAAGAAACCGAAGCGCCGCCGGAAGAACGGGAAGAAGCGCCAGAAGAAGAAACGCCGGAAACGCCGGAAGAAGAAGGCGGCTCGGGCGGTATAGAAGCCCCGTAGCGGCGGGGCCTCGGCACGCCGCGGCGTGCGAGACTTGCGCTCCTCATGAGCGATCCGTTCCAGATGGCGCGGCCGACGGCCAGCTACGAGGCCGACCCCGAGCAGGTCAATCGCGTCCTCCTGCTCTACTCGGGCGGGCTCGACACGAGCGTGATGCTGAAGTGGATCAAGGACTCCTACGAGGCCGAGGTCATCTGCCTCACCGTCAACCTCGGCCAGCCGGGGGAGGACTACGGGGTGATCGAAGCCAAGGCGCTGCAGCTAGGGGCAGTCGAATGCCACGTGGTCGACGCCCGCGAGCGCTTCGCCGCCGAGTTCGTCGCCCCGGCGATCAAGGCCAACGCCGTCTACGGCAACGGCTACCCGCTCTTCACCGCCCTCGGGCGGCCGCTGATCGCCCAGCTCGCGGTCGAGTACGCGCGCCGGACCGGCTGCGACACGATCGCCCACGGTTGCACCGGCAAGGGCAACGACCAGGTCCGGATCGAGGCCACGATCGCGACCCTGGCGCCGGAGCTGAAGACGATCGCGCCGGTGCGCTCCTGGCAGATGGGGCGCGAGGAGGAGATCGCCTATGCGCGCGAGCACGGCATCCCGGTCAAGGGCGGTACCGAGGTCGCCCCCTACTCGATTGACGACAACCTCTGGGGGCGCTCCTCCGAGGGCCGCTGGATCGAGGAGCTCGACCACGCCCCCGAGGACGACGTCTTCCAGCTCGTCACCCGGCCCGAGGACGCGCCCGACGAGGCGGAGGTCGTCACCGTCGGCTTCGAGGAGGGGCTGCCGGTCTCGCTGAACGGCGAGCGGCTGGAGCTGGTCGAGCTGCTGGAACGGGCGGCGGAGATCGGCTGCCGCCACGGCGTCGGCATCGTCGACCACATCGAGGACCGGATCGTCGGCCTCAAGGTGCGCGACATCTACGAGGTGCCCGCCGCGGCGATCGTCCTCACCGCCCACGAGGAGCTGGAGCGGCTGGTCGGGACGATCCACCAGAACCAGTTCAAGCCCGCCCTCGACCAGAAGTGGGGCTACCTCGTCTACGCCGGGCTCTGGTGGGAGCCGCTGCGCTCCGACCTCGACGCCTACATGAACGCGGTCAACGCCCAGGTAACCGGCGAGATCGGCATCCGCCTCTTCAAGGGGAGCGTGCGGGTGGTGACCCGCTCCTCTCCCAACGCCGTCTACGATGGCGAGCTCGCCAGCTTCGCCGAGTCCGGCGGCCTCTTCTCGCAGAGCGCCTCGCCCGGCTTCATCGAGCTCTGGTCGCTGCAGTCGCGGATGGCGCACCGGCTCCGCGAAGGCATCGGCGAGAGGGAGGAGGCCTGATGTACGAGCGACTCGGCAAAGCCTCCGTCCGCTTCGCCTTCCGCTACCTGCGGCGGCGCTACCGCCGCGAGGCCAGGATCGCGCTCGGGCTGGGCGTCCTGGCGGCGGCGATCGCCGCCTACTTCGCCAGCCGCGAAGTTCCGGAAGGCTAGGCCCGACCTCGCGGGCTCGGCCGCGCCGCGCCGCAAGCTTTCTTGCGGGTTATCGGCAACTTGCAGGGATTTCAAGGTCGGCTCGCTAGCCTCAGCCGCCGTCGTGCGGCCGTTCGAGCTCAGAAAGGATCCCTTCCGGATCGGCGTCGCAGCGCTGCTCTGCGCGCTGCTTGCGGTCCTCATTGCCGCCACCGGCAGCGCCGGCGCGAGCGACGCGAGCTCATTGGAAGCGAAGGTGGCGACGGCGCGCGGCGAAGCGAGTTCGCTCGCCGCAGCGCTGCAGTCAACCACCGCCCAGCTCGGCGCCGCCGAAGCGGAAACCAAGCAAGCCGAAAAGCGCGAGGAACGACTCGACGGCCTGCTGGCCGAAGGCCGCGAACGGGCAGCGGAGCTGGCGGGGAAGCTGCGGCTGACCAGGCACCGCCTGGCGGTGGAGAAGGCGCGGCTGCGCCGCTCCCGCGCGATCCTCGCGCGCCGGCTGGTGGCGATCTACGAGAGCGGCACGCCGAGCACCGCCAGCCTCGTCCTCGGGTCCGGCGACTACCAGGAATTCGTCGCCCGCAGCGATTACCTGCGGGCGATCTCCGAAGCCGACAGCGCCCTCGCCGACCGGGTCGCTGAAGTGCGCGCCGCCGTCCACCACGAGGTCCTGAAAGTCGCCGATCTGAGGGCGGAAGCGGTTGCCTACGACGAAAGGCTCGAAGCCGCCCGCGCCGAAATCGGCGCCGTGCGCGAAGAAGCCGCCGCCGCCGCGGCCCGGCTGCAGGAATTGAAGGGGAGCCGCGAAGCCTCGCTCGCGAAGCTGAAGGGGGACATCTCGACCTGGGTCGCCGAAATCCAGGCGGCGCGCGAAGCCTCCGAAGCCGAAGCCGAAGAAGAAGTCGGTCGCTGGCTCGGCGGTCCCTACGCGATCCCCACCTACATCGTGATGTGCGAGTCGGGCGGCAACTACAGCGCCCTCAACCCCAGCAGCGGCGCCGGCGGCGCCTACCAGATCCTTCCCTCGACCTGGGAACTCTACGGCGGCAAGGGCGAACCCCAGAACGCCCCCAAGGCCGAACAGGACCGGATCGCCGGCGGAATCTGGGAAGACTCCGGCCCCAGCGCCTGGGTCTGCGGGTAACGACAAATCGCCGCTGGTACAGGGAACGGGTATTCCCCTCCTTCCCTGGGTTACTCGCCTGGATCGCCACCTGCTGACCGCGAACGTCTCTGGTGCGAGTAACAGGACGCCGGTCAGTCCGGGGAATACCCGTCCCCTCCACCACAGAGCTCCGGTTGACGCCAGCTGACGAAGCCGCTCCCAGTTCCGTGGTTCCTTTGTCCTGTATGAGCCGACAAAAGAACCACGCAATGGCTGGATCGACATCGTTTCAAGTTCCGTGGGTGGAATATTGAGGATTAAAAAAAAAAAAAAAAACCCAAAAATAAAATCATCTTTTCTGTGTTTCATTTTTTTTATATTGCCTTAAAATTTACCCACGGAACTTGAAACGATGTCGATCCAGCCATTGCGTGGTTCTTTTGTCGGCTCATACAGGACAAAGGAACCACGGAACTGGGAG
>JBQCIG010000208.1:0-3780 GCA_051953975.1 Solirubrobacterales bacterium
AGTAGAAGAGCATCCCCAGCCCCAGGTTGGAGAAGAATTCGACGAAGTCGTCGATGTGGGCGAGGTGGAGGACGTGGGGGCCGATCAGGATCCCCAGCGCCAGCTCCAGCACCACCACCGGCGGGGCCAGGCGCTTGGGGAGGATGGCGACGACGATCGCCGCGATCGCCGCCACCACCACGATGGCGAAGAAGGAACCGGTATCGACCTGGATGTGGGCGAGGGGCAGCACGAACAAGGCGCATCGTAAGAGGGCGGCAGCCGATCGTCTAGGATCAGCGACGGACCGTGCTAGGCGGGGAATCAGCGGTGCCCTGTAACCCGAAATCCGCTTAGCGGGGCCGACTACCGTTCCGAGGGGCTGGCCGTCGGGGTCAGTGCGTCGTGGCGGCGTTGACGGCCGGGTCCCGCGCGACGTGGGCACGCGAATCAGGTCAGGTCCGGAAGGAAGCAGCCTTAAGCGGATGCCGCGGGTGCCGCGGGCGAGCCCGACCCGAGCCACAAGCGACGGACACGTCCGGTGACCTCGCTTCGAAGAACGGGCGCACGGTCCATATATGTATGTCAGTGGCGTCGGGTCAGTCGATCAGGCGCTTGCGCATCTGGTGGATCGCCACCCGCCAGGTGACGAGCGCGAAGCAGACGAGGAAGGCGAAGCGGGCGATGTCGGCCCATTCGAAGCCGAAGGCGCCGCCGCGGACCAGTTCGACCAGCTGGTGCAGGGGGTTGGCCTGCGCCGCCACCTGGAATCCCTTGGGCAGGCCTTCGATCGGGAAGAAGGTGCCGGCGACGAGGAAGAGCGGCGTCACGAACAGCGCCGTGACGTAGTTGAACTGGTCGATCTTCGCCACCGTCGCCGCCATCGCCACCCCGAAGCCGGCGAAGCCGAGGGCGGTGACGAAGCAGAAGAGTGGCGTCAGCAGCATCCCCGGCGCCGGTTCGAGGCCGAAGGCGATCGTCACCAGCAGCGGGACGCAGCCGTAGGTGCCGGAGCGCAGGCCGATCCAGAGCATCTCGGCGCTGACCAGCTCCTCGACGTCGACCGGGGCGGCGAGGATCGCGTCGTAGGTGTTCTGGAAGCGGTGCTTGACGAAGGTGCCGAACATCGCCGGCAGGGCGCTGGAGAAGATCACCGCCGTCGCCACCATCCCGGTGCCGACGAACTGGATGTAGGGGACGCCGTTGACTTCGTCGACCAGGGTCGCGCTGAGGCCGAGGCCGAAGGCGAGCAGGTAGACCAGCGGTTCCATCACGCTGGAGAAGGTCGTCCCCTTCCAGTAGGTGCGGAAGTTGGCGACCTCGCGGCTCATCACGCCGGCGATCGCGGTCGGTTCGAGGCGCCGCATCTGGCGCGGCGCCTGCTGCGCCCGCGGGCGGGTCTGCGCGGCAGCCTCCATCACTCCGCCTCCTCTCCGGTCAGCAGCACGAAGACGTCCTCCAGCGAGGCGGCGCGGACGACAGCGTCGTCGGGGATAACCCCGTTCTCCGCCTTCTCGGCGCCGACGATCGCGATCGCCGGCCCGGCTGGGCGCACCGCCAGCCCCTGCGATTCGGCTTCGGTGCGGGTCTCGGCCAGGCGGTCGGGCGGGCCGTATACCTCGGCGGTCTGGCGTCCGGCGTGCTCGCCGATCAGCTCGACCGGGTGGCCGCGGCTGATCACTTTGCCCTGGTGCATCACCGCCACCTCGTCGGCGAGACGCTCGGCCTCCTCGATGTAATGGGTCGACATCAGGATCGTCGTCCCGCGCGCTTTCAGGTTGCCAATCAGCGTCCACAGCTCAGTGCGGATCTGCGGGTCGAGGCCAACCGTCGGCTCGTCGAGCAGGACCAGGCGCGGCTCGTGGACGAGGCCGCGCGCCAGCAGCAGGCGGCGGCGCATGCCGCCGGAGAGCTCGTCGACGGCGTCGCGGCGGCGCTCGCGCAGACGGGCGATGTCGAGTGCTTTATCAACCGCGGTGCCGACGTCGGGCACCCGGTAGAGGCGGGCGAAGATCGCCAGGTTGTCTTCGACGGTGACGTCGACGTCGAGGTTGTCGAGCTGGGGGACGACCCCCATCAGCCCGCGCGCGGTCTTCGCTTCCGCCGGCAGCTCGTGGCCGAGCACGCGCAGCTCGCCCGAGTCGGCGATCGCCTGGCCGGTCAGCAGCCGCATCGTCGTCGACTTGCCGGCGCCGTTCGGGCCGAGCAGCCCGAGGCAGATGCCTTCCGGCACCTCGAGGTCGAGCCCGTCCACCGCGGTGATCGGGCCGAAGGTCTTGACCACGTTGCGGAGCTCGATCGCCGCCATCGATTTGATGGTGTCAGGTCGAGTTCATCGAGCGCGGTCAGCAACGGCGGTAGACGATCCAAGAGTCGTTGCGCGCGACCTCGCTGAATCCCTTCGGCGTCGGCAGCGAGAAGTCGGTCTTGTCGTTGGGGTCGAGGATGAAGTTGTGGATGACGAACTGGCTGGCGGGCTTGACGAAGTAGCCGCGCTTGGGGACGCCTTCCTCGCTGGCGCTGACGATCTGGGTGGGCTCGATTTCGAGCCCGAAGGCGAGGCGGGGGATCGCGCGGTGGTTGGGGACGGCGATCTTGCCGCAGAGCGGCTCGAAGGCGCCGGCGTCGACGAGGTCGGTGAGGTCGTTCTCGATCCGGCCCTGGTTGGTGAGGTCGGTGTTGACGGTCGAGTCGAGGCTCCATTGGTTGGGGAGCCAGATCACGAACATCAATAAGACCACGGCGGCGAAGAGCTGCCAGCGGCGGCGCCAGGGGTGGCCGGGCTCGAGCAGGCGCCAGCCGAGCAGGCCGACGGCGACGAAGATCGCCAGGATCGCGCTGGCGAGCATCGTGTAGCGGGCGAGGATCGCCAGGCCCGCCGTCGCGAGGAAGGCGAAGGCGGCGAGGGCGAGGACGGCGGCGGCGAGCCCGAGGGCGGAGCGACGTCGCAGGAAGGCGAAGCCGAGGACGACGCCGCCGAGGGCACCGACCATCCCCGGCCACTGCATCACTTCGCCGAGCGCCCGCGGCCCGTAGAGGACGAGGTCGACCGGGCCGGTCTTGCGTTTCAGCGTTTCCACCGTTTCCTGGGTGCCGGTGAGCGAGTAGAGGAAGTTGCCGGTGGTGACCCCGTCGAAGAGGATCCACAGCAGCGGGCCCGCCATAGCGAGCAGCCCCAGCCAAACCATCTCGCCGACGGGACGATTAGCGGTTATATGGACCGCTTTTCGTCCCGTCGGCCGCCGGAACTCGAACACCAGCCAGAGCCAGTAGGCGATCGCGAAGCCCCACGCCTCGGGGCGCAGCAGGCCGGCGAGGGCAAGGAGGGCGAGGACGGGCCAGCCGGCGCGCGGGCGCTTGGCCTCGATCGTCAGGGCGCCGAGGCAGAGGGCGATGAAGGGAAGGTCGATGTAGGCGCGCAGGCCGTTGGAGAGGTAGGGGGCGCGGGTGAGAACGATCGCGGCGGCGACGGCGCCGATCCAGCGGTCGAACCAGAGCGTCCCCAGCCGGTAGACGAGGTAGCCGCAGAGCGCCAGCGAGACGTAGGCGACGATCATCGTCACCGTGATCGTGCCGTTGCCGAGCGGCGTCGTCACCAAGCCGAGCAGGTCGGCGAGCGGATGCGGGGTCGGCGGCAGGGCGGCGCCGTAGTCGGGGCCCGTGCCGTGCGCCATTTCGCGCCCCCAGACCAGCGCGTAGATCGTGTCGTAGTTGGGGAAGCCGACCGGGAAGACGAGCAGCAGCGCGCCCGTCACCGCGGCGACCCAGGCGGCGGGCGTCAGCCAGTTGCGGGCCCCCTTC
>JBQCIG010000209.1:0-4839 GCA_051953975.1 Solirubrobacterales bacterium
CGCCCGGTGTAGTAGAGGATGCGCTCGGTCGTCGTCGTCTTACCGGCGTCGATGTGCGCCATGATCCCGATGTTCCGGGTTTTCTCCAGTGGAAAGCTGCGTGCCATGGTTCCTAAGTCAAGTAGTGGTGATAAGCCGCAAAAAAGGCCCCCGCGGGGCCCGGCGAAGCGTCCTGCAAGAAAACAGCGAAAACTGCCTGAGCGACGGGCGATGATAGCAGCGCTTCGCCGCTGGTCCCGGCAGGTCGATCGGATCGGCAACCGGGGCCTGGAGAGGGCCTATCCGCCGCTGGTGCAAGCGCGCCACTACCTGCTGCTGGGGAGCTGCGGCGCCTGGGCGTTCCTTTGGCCGCTGCTGCGCCCGCTGCTCGCCTTTTTCTTTCGCGCGATCTGGGCGCTGGAGCGCTTCGTCCGTCGCGCCTGCCGATTGGTGGCAAGAGCTGCCACCGTTGCCAGCGGGGTGATCAGCCCCGCCCGCGCCGCCGCCGCCGTCCTGATCGCCGCCGGCGCCCTCCTCGTCGCTTCCCAGTTCATCGACTACCGTGCGGTCGAGATCGGCCAGCCGGGCTATGCCGGCCTGCCGCAGATCGCTCAGGCCCCGACCACCAGCGTCCGCACCGCCGGCGCCGCCCACCTCTACCTGCTGGTGCCGCTCGGGGCGATGGCGATGGCGCTGGGCGTGCTGGCGCTGCGCCGCGAGCACCGCCGGCTCGGCCTCCTCGTCGCCGCCCTCGGCCTCGTATCGCTGGGGGTGATCCTGCTGATCGACCTCCCTCACGGGCTCGACGTGGGGGCGCAGAGCTCGCGCTTCGCGGGCACCACGGCGGTGCTCGAGGACGGCTTCTACGCCGAGCTCGCCGCAGCCGGGGGGATGGTTTTCTGCGGACTGCTCTACTATGCGCGGCCGTGCCGAATACGAATCAACTTGTCAGGAAGGGCCGCAAGCGCCCGAAGAAGAAGACGACGACGCCGGGCCTCAAGTCGGGCCAGGGTCGCAAGAAGCGCGTAGCCGCCCCGCAGCGGCGCGGCGTCTGCACCCGCGTCGCCACGGTGACGCCGAAGAAGCCGAACTCGGCGCTGCGCAAGATCGCCCGTGTGCGGTTGACCAACGGCATGGAGGTCACCACCTACATCCCGGGCGAGGGGCACAACCTGCAGGAGCACTCCGTGGTCCTGATCAGGGGTGGTCGCGTCAAGGACCTGCCGGGCGTCCGCTACAAGGTCGTCCGCGGCACCCTCGACGCCGCCGGCGTCTCCGACCGCAAGCAGGCCCGCTCCCGCTACGGCGTCAAAGCTTCCTAATGCCCCGTCGCTCCGCAGCCCAGATCCGGCCGATCGAGCCGGACGCCAGACACCGGAATCGCCTCGTCCAGCAGGTGATCAACAAGGTGATGGTCGACGGCAAGAAGAGCCTGGCCGAGCGGATCGTCTACGACGCCCTGGCGATCGTCGGCGAGCGCACCGGCGAAGACGCGGTCGAGGTCCTGGAGTCGGCGATCAAAACCCTGACCCCGGTCCTCGAGGTCCGCTCCCGCCGCGTCGGCGGCGCCACCTACCAGGTTCCGGTCGAGGTCCCCGCCCGCCGCGCCCGCACCCTGGCGGTCCGTTGGCTGGTCCAGTTCGCCCGCCAGCGTCGCGAGTACTCGATGGCTGAGCGGCTCGCCGGCGAGATCCTCGACGCCAACCAGCAGCAGGGCAGCGCCTGGAAGCGGAAGGACGACATCTACCGCATGGCCCAGGCGAACAAAGCCTTCGCCCATTACCGCTGGTAGCAAACCTCTTCTAGCCGTCGACATTGACGGCGTGATCAGCCTCTTCGGCTTCGAAGAGCGCCCGGCGCACACGCAGCTGCAGCTGGTCGATGGCGTACCGCACTGCATCTCGCTGCCGGTCGGAGACCGCCTACTGCGTCTCTCCGAGCACTTCGAGCTGGTCTGGGCGAGCGGCTGGGAGGACAAGGCGAACTTCTACCTGCCGGAGTTGCTGGGACTGCCGGAGCTGCCCCATGTGTCCTTCGATGTCACAGCCCGCGCCGGGGACGCTCACTGGAAGCTCGGCGCTTTGGAGGCCTACGCCGGCACCCGCCCGATCGCCTGGATCGACGACAACTTCGACTCCAGCTGTTACGAGTGGGCGGAGCGGCGCCAGCAGCCAACCCTTCTGGTCCCCACCGAACCGCACCTCGGGCTCGAGGAGGGACACGTCGAGGCGTTGAATGCATGGGCCAGCGCTTTACACTGAGCGAATGACGGGGTTCTGGCCGATCTTCTTCCTGCTCGTGGTGCTGAAGATCCCGGTTCTGGGGTCGCTTTGGCTCGTCTGGTGGGCCGCCAAGCAGCACGACGAACCGGCGGGAGCGACCGACGAGGACGGCGGCAGCGGCAAACGGCACCGACCACAACCACGGTTGCCTCGCGGCCCCCGTCGCGGGCCCCACGGCGGCGGCGCGGCGGTGCCGGCGCCTCCCTGTCCCCCGGGCGGCCGCACCAGGGTCGTCAAGCCGGCTGCGCAGCCCGCTTTCGCTCGCGCCGGATCTCGCGCAGATAGGGATGGAAGTCGACCTCGACCGTATGACGCTTAGAGGCAACGAAGCGCTTCCTCATCCTCCGTTCCTCTTTCGCGATCTCCCGCTTCATCTCACCCGCCGGCGGTAGGAAGGCGCGGCCGGTCAGCAGGTCGGCGACCCATTCGCACTGGGCCTCGGCGAGGGGCATGATCGGCCCCAGGGGCTGGATGAAGCCGATGAAGTAGAGGCCGGGGCGCTCGACCGAGACCACCCGCCGGTAGAGCGGCAAGCGATTGTCGGGCGCCGAGAGGACCTTGGGGTCGAAGAAGGGGAAGGTCATCTTGTAGCCGGTGCAGTAGACGACGAGGTCGATCTCCTCCTCGCTGCCGTCGACGAAGCGGACGGTGCGGCCGCCGGCGAAGCGCTCGATGTTCGGCTTCACGCTGATGTCACCGTGGCCGAGCCGGGGAAGCAGCTCCGAGGAGACGGTCGGGTGCGCCTCGAAGAGCTTGTGGTCGGGCTGCGGGAGGCCGTAGGTCGTCATCTCACCGGCGGCGATCTCGAGCCCTTTCATCGCGAAGAAACGCTGGACCGAGAGCGGCAGGAGCGACATCAGCGGCGTTGCCACCTCGTCGATCGGCTTGCCGTTCATGTACTTGGGCAGGACGTAGGCACCGCGGCGCACCGCGTGTATGGTTTTGGCGGCTATCCGCTAGGCTTCGACGGCTTTGTCGGTCGCGGTGTTGCCGAGGCCGACCACGACCACCCGCTTGTCGCGGAGGACGTCGGGCTCGCGGTAGTGATGGGCGTGGAGCTGCTCGCCCTCGAACTCGTCGGCACCCGGGAAGGCGGGTTCCGGCCAGCGCGGGTCCCAGTGATGGCCGTTGGCGACCAGTACCGCCCGGTAGCGCTCGGTGTGTTCGCCTCCTCCCGGTCCCTTAGTGGTGACGACCCAGGCGCCGTCGGCCGGCTCGACCTTCGTCACCTCGGTGCGAAAGCTGATCTTCTCCCGCAGCCCGAAGTGGTCGGCGAAT
This sequence comes from Solirubrobacterales bacterium, assembly GCA_051953975.1. Taxonomy (GTDB): domain Bacteria; phylum Actinomycetota; class Thermoleophilia; order Solirubrobacterales; family 70-9; genus VAYN01. The sequence goes on from JBQCIG010000209.1 coordinate 3,540, forward strand.
TCGTCGAAGTAGGCGGCCATCTGGAAGTGGTCGGGATAGTCGGGATAGTGGTCTGGCATCGGCAGCGATTTGAAGGCCATCACCCGCCGCGAGGTGTTGATGTGCAGCGAGCGATACGCCGACGACATCCCGTTGTCGTTTTCGTAGCGCCAGTTGCCGCCGACGTAGGAGCCCTTCTCGAAGCAGTCGAAGGGAACGCCGCGGGCATCGAGCACCTGAGCGGCGACGATGCCGGAGCTGCCGGCGCCGATGATGCAGACCTTCTCGGGCTGGGCCATAGGCGCAATCTATCCAACTGGCTGCTCGGCCAGTTCCTGCGTTCGTCCTTGACTTTCCACGCCGAACTCAAGCCCGCCGGTCATTTGTTCCGGATAGCGGAACAAATGACCGGCACCGAGGCAGACCTCGCCATTGGCGTTCCTCGACACGATTCAGGTTGCTTCACCTGACGCCGGTTCGCCAAATCCCGGCGAGAGGTGAAGCGATGCGCCAAGACTGCTGCGACGGTGGCTGGAGGATCAGGCTCAGATTCGAGCTACAACCCTCTCACCCGGTTACACCATGGCACCAAGGGTCGGAGTGGGATTCCGGCCCTCGGTGTCAAGGAGAAATGAAGTACCTCAAGATTTGAAGCTGTGAGGCTGTTGTCTTGGGATAACTCTTATTTACCCACAAGTGAGGATGCGTATACATCCGTAGACCGCCCCAATCTGGATTGCCCCGAACTACTTACCAGACACGGCGTCCACTTGTGGCGGCGCAACCCGCATCCCTCTATGGATAAAGGAGGGAAAGAAGCTATCCAAAGGGCCCGGTGAGAAGACACCGAACCCCTTGGGGAGAATTTCCTATTTCGGTTCCTCGGAGGTCGACTCGATCTCCTGCGCGAGCTCCTCCAGCTCCTCCGCGAAGGAGGTGCCGAAGCCCTCGACCGGAGCCTCGACCCCATCGACGCCGAGTTCCGCGGCCAGCTCGTCTTCTTCGAGCAGGTCGTCGTCGCTCGGCGGCTCGATCGGTTCCGCCGGCTCGATCGCGACCGTCCGGTAGTGCTTGAGGCCGGTCGCGGCCGGGATCAGCTTGCCGATGATTACGTTCTCCTTCAAGCCGACCAGGCGATCCCGTTTGCCCTCGAGGGCGGCGTCGGTGAGCACCTTGGTCGTCTCCTGGAAGGAGGCAGCCGAGAGGAAGGATTCGGTCGCCAGCGAGGCCTTGGTGATTCCGAGGATGACCTCCTCGCCTTTCGCCGGGGTACCGCCCTCTTCCTTGACTTTTTTGTTCAGCCGTTTGAGGCTGCCGCGAT
>JBQCIG010000210.1:0-7601 GCA_051953975.1 Solirubrobacterales bacterium
GGCGCGGGGGTTTGGGGTTTGGCGGGGCCCCCCCCCCGGCACAACACCCCCCCCAGGTACCTGCACGCCGCCACCTTCTGAGGCGGGTTCCCGCAAATTCGGGGTGCGCATTCGACGACCTGTGAAAATCCTGTGAAACCAGGGACTTTGGCGCTCCTCCCTGTGCATACAATCTGTCCATCCGAATCGCCGTCATCGACAACGACAGCGGCTTCGTCACCGTCCTCGCCAAGCGCGCCGAAGTAGCCGGCTGGCACCTCCGCCAGAGCACCGGCGCGGTTCCGCCGCGGGACCTGGTGGCGATGAAGCTGAACGCGCTGCTGGTCGACCCGGCTCTGCTGGGCGACGAAGCGTGGCCATACCTCGAGCGCATCGCCTCGATGCTGCCCGACCTCGGCCTCGTCGTCTGCACCGGCCGCTCCACCGTCGCCCAGCGGGTGCGTGGGCTGCGGCTCGGGGTCGACGACTGGATGACCAAGCCGTCCCATCCCGAGGAGGCGATGGCGCGGATCGAAGCGGTCACCCGCCGCCTCAAAGGCGTCCGCAAGGAGATCGAGGTCTCGCCGCTCAAGGCGGGCGAGCTGGAGGTGCGGCCGGACCGCTTCCAGGCCTTCGTCAGCGGCCAGCCCCTCGAGCTCACCCGCCGCGAGTTCGAGCTGCTCTACCTGCTCGCCGAGGAGCGCGGCCAGGTGCTTGAGCGCGAGCAGATCTACCAGCGGGTCTGGGGCTACGCGATGGCCCACGGCGACCGCTCCGTCGACGTCTTCGTGCGCAAGCTGCGCCAGAAGCTGGAGAAGCGCTCGCCGAGCTGGTCCTACATCCACACGCACTTCGGCATCGGCTACCGCTTCGAGCCCGAACCGGCCGGGATCGTCGAAGAGGAGCTGCGGCCGGCGGCACCGGAGCAGCAGCCCGCCTCGACCTCCGCCGCGACCGAGCAGCCGCCCGGTTCTTCACAGGTCGTTCACAACACCTTCACCGCGAGGTAACCGCTGCGCCTGAATCGGCCGCCATCCTCGGCGACCAGTGGGGCAGCTGGAGATCAAACCGGAGGAGCACGCGGCGCTCGTCGACGGTCGCCCGCTCAGCCTGACGATGCGAGAGCTGCAGCTGCTGGTGACGCTGGCCGGCCACCCGCAGCGGATCATGACCCGGGAGGAGCTCTTCGCCGAGGTCTGGGGGGCCAGCCCGCGTCCCGACGACCGCTCGGTCGACGTCTACGTCAGCCGCCTGCGCGCCAAGCTCGGGGCCGCCCTGCCCGGCAAGCAGCTGATCCACACCCACAACGGGATCGGCTACCGCTTCTCCCCGGACGGCTGACCCCACTACACGCAGGCTCGCTTTTACATCCTTTTTACATCTCCGCCACAGCGGAGTAACAAGCTGGGCCACGACCGCTGGGAGCCTGCGGCTAATCCATGTCGAAATCCACCCCAAGGAGAACGATGTCCAGCTCTAGATGGCTTGTGGTGACCGTCTGCGCGGCGATTCTCGCCATTGGCGTCGCGGCCTGCGGTTCCAGCAGCAACGAAAGCACCGGCGGTTCCGGCGGCGGCGAAGTCTCCGGCGAAATCGCCGGTGCCGGCTCGACCGCCCAAGAAGCGGCACAGAAAGCCTGGATCGCCGAATTCGAGAACGAAAACTCCGGCGCGACGATCACCTACGACGGGGTCGGTTCCGGCGGCGGTCGCGAACAGTTCATCGGCAAGGGGGTCGCCTACGCGGGCAGCGACGCGGCGCTCTCGACCGAAGAAGGCGAACTCGAAAAGGCCGAAAAACGCTGCGCCCCGGGTCAACTGGTCGAGGTCCCGGACTACATCTCGCCGATCGCGATCATCTACAACTTGCCGGGCGTCGAAGAACTGAAACTCGACCCCGAAACCCTGGCGAAGATCTTCGCCCAGGAAATCACCAGCTGGAACGACCCGGCGATCGCCAAGGACAACCCCGGCGTCGAACTGCCGAGCACCCGGATTACCCCGGTCAACCGCTCCGACGAGTCGGGCACGACGCAGAACTTCACGGAATACCTCTCCGAGGTCGTCCCGAGCGTCTGGAAGTTCGAAGTCAGCGGCGACTGGCCGGTCAAGGGCGGCGAAGCCGCTTCGGGCACCTCCGGTGTCGTCGAAGCCGTCAGCGCCGGCGAAGGCGCGATCGGCTACGCCGACGCCAGTCAGGCCGGCGAACTCAGCATCGCCAAGATCAAGGTCGGTAAGGAATGGGCTGAACCCACCGCCGAAGCCGCGGCGAAAATCGTCGAGGAGTCGCCGCTGGACAAGGAACTGAGCCCGTCGAAGAACACGATCGCCTTCGAACTCGACCGCAAGACGGAATCGCAGGGGACCTACCCGATCGTCCTGGTCTCCTACTTCATCGCCTGCACGAAATACGGCTCCGCCGAAGAAGCCGAAGCGGTGAAGGCGTACGCCGAATACGTCGTCAGCCCCGAAGGGCAGGAACTGGCCGCCGAACAGGCCGGCTCGGCTCCGCTCTCCCCGGCGCTGACGAAGAAAGTGACCCCGGCTGTCGAAGCGATCGAAGCCGGCTAGGTAGGTAGTGGCCTCGGTCGATACCACGACCAACGCAGGCCAGCTGCTGGCGGCGGCGTCCGGAGGGCGCCGCCGCCTCGGCGATCGCGTCTTCTCCCGCACCGCGGTCGTCGCTGCGGTGACGATCCTGGCCCTGCTGGCGGGGGTCGCGATCTTCCTCCTCTCCGAGGGCTTCCCCGCCCTCACCGCCAGCGCCTCCGAACTGCCGGAGGGCAAGACCTTCCTCGACTACGTCGCGCCGCTCGCCTTCGGCACGGTCCTAGCGGCGGCGCTGGCGGCGCTCGTCGCGGTGCCGCTGGCGGTCGCGGTGGCGCTCTTCATCACCCATGTGGCGCCGCCCCGGATCGCGCTCACGCTCGGCTACCTGGTCGACCTGCTGGCGGCGATCCCCAGCATCATCTACGGCCTCTGGGGGATCTTCGTCCTCGGCCCCGCCGCCGTTCCGGTGCTGAAATGGCTGGAAGAACACCTCGGCTGGATCCCCTTCTTCGAAGGCCCGGCCTCGGCGACCGGGCGGACGATGCTCGTCGCCGGCCTGGTCCTGGCGGTGATGATCCTGCCGATCGTCTCCGCGGTTGCCCGCGAGGCCTTCGCCCAGACCCCGCGCCGCCTGCAGGAAGGCGCGCAGGCGCTCGGCGCGACCCGCTGGGAGATGATCCGGATGACCGTACTGCCGTTCGGCAAATCCTCGGTGATCAGCGGCGCCATGCTCGGGCTCGGGCGGGCGCTGGGGGAGACGATGGCGGTGACGATCATCCTCTCGGTCTCCGGCGCCGTCACCTTCAACCTGATCAGCCAGGCGAACCCCTCGACGATCGCCGCCAATATCGCCCTCAACTTCCCCGAGTCCTCGGGCCTGGCGATCAACGCGCTGATCGCCACCGGCCTCGTCCACTTCGCGATCACCCTCGTCACCAACATGGGCGCTCGCGCGATCATCGCCCGCTCGAACCAGGAATAAGGAGCCGTAGTGGAGAGCGCCTCGCATCCCGTCCACGCCGGCAGCGGCCTCGATCTGCGGGGCAGCGGCAGCGGCAGCCTACCCAGCTGGGGCACCTGGGCGGCGGTCGGCGGCTCGGCGGCGGTTGTCGCCGCGGTCCTGTTCGCCACCGGCGCCTTCACGGTGGCGCTGACGCTCGTCTTCGGGTCGCTGCTCTCCGGCGTCTTCCTCTACGCCTGGTCGCGGGCGGTGGAGGGGCCGCGGCGCGCCAAGGACCGGGTGATGACGCTCGCCATCGCCTGCGCCTTCGGCCTGGCGATGATCCCGCTCTTCTCGCTGATCTTCGAAGTCGCCAAGCGCGGCATCCCCGGCCTCAGCGTCGAATTCTTCACCGAAGACGCGCGCGGGGTGGTCGGCGGCGGCGGCGCCGCCCACGCGATCGTCGGCACCCTCGTGATCACCGCCGTCGCCGCCGCGATCTCGGTGCCGATCGGGATCATGGCCGCGATCTACCTCAACGAGTACGGGACCGGGCGCCTGCGCCGGGCGCTGACCTTCTTCGTCGACGTGATGACCGGCATCCCCTCGATCGTCGCCGGCCTCTTCGCCTACGCGCTCTTCGAGATCTTCCTCGGCCCGGGCATCCGGCTCGGGGTGATGGGCTCGGTGGCGCTCTCGGTGCTGATGATCCCGATCGTCATCCGCTCCGCCGAGGAGGTGCTGAAGATCGTCCCCGACCACCTGCGCGAAGCCGCCTACGCGCTGGGGACGCCGAAGTGGAAGACGATCACCAAGGTGGTGCTGCCGACCGCCTTCGCCGGCCTCGTCACCGGGGTGATGATCGCGATCGCCCGCATCGTCGGCGAGACCGCCCCGCTGTTGGTGACGACCGGGGTGATCGACTCGATGAACACCGACCCGTTCAACGGGCGGATGCAGAACCTCGCCGTCTACGCATTCAACGAGTACCGCTCGCCGGGAGTGATGAAACAGGCCTCCTACGACCGCGCCTGGGCCGCAGCGCTGACCCTGATCGCGATCGTCATGCTGCTGAACATCGCCGCTCGGTTCGTCTACCGCCGCTGCAAGACCGAGATCCGCTGAGCCAGTGGAGGGAAGGAAGCTGAGAGAGATGCTGGGAGCCGCGACCAAGCGCAAGGGCGCCGATGAAAAGCAGGGAAGGATGAGCGACTCGAGCGCGGTGACCGCGACCTCGACCGGACCGGTGACCGCCGCCGGGCGGCCGGCGAAGACGATCGAGGCCCGCGCTGTGAACCTCTTCTACGGCGACTTCCACGCGGTCGAGGACGTGACGATGACGATCGAGCCGAACAAGGTGACGGCGCTGATCGGCTCCTCCGGCTGCGGCAAGACGACCTTCCTGCGCTCGCTCAACCGCATGCACGAGCTGACGCCGGGGGCGAGCGTGAAGGGGCAGATCACCCTCGACGGCGAGGACGTCTACGGCGCCGGGGTGGACCCGGTGGCGGTGCGGCGGCTGGTCGGGATGGTCTTCCAGCAGCCCAACCCGTTTCCGACGATGTCGATCTACGACAACGTCGCCGCCGGGCTCAACCTCAACGCGAAGAAGGTGCCGAAGGCGCAGAAGGACGCGGTGGCCGAGCGCAGCCTGCGCGGCGCCCACCTCTGGGACGAGGTCAAGGACCGGCTCGACAAGCCGGGCGGCAGCCTCTCCGGCGGCCAGCAGCAGCGGCTCTGCATCGCCCGCGCGATCGCCGTCGAACCCGAGGTTCTGCTGATGGACGAGCCCTGCTCGGCGCTCGACCCGGTGGCGACGCTGGCGATCGAGGACCTGATCGGCGAGCTGAAGAGCCGCTACACGATTGTCATCGTCACCCACAACATGCAGCAGGCGGCGCGGGCCAGCGACGTCACCGCCTTCTTCAACATCGAGGGCACGGGCAAGCCCGGGCACCTGGTCGAGGTCGGCCCGACCGAGGAGATCTTCACCAAACCGAGCAAGCAGGAGACCGAGGACTACGTCAGCGGTCGCTTCGGCTAGGCGGGGGACAGGGATATGCCGGAAGTGGCGCGAACCGAATACCTGGAGGAACTGGCCAACCTGGAGGCGAGCGCGCTGGGTGGGCTCGACCTCGTCAACGGCGCCCTGACGCGGACGCTGGAAGCGGTCGAGCACCAGGACATCGAGCTGGCCCAGCTGGTCGTCGCCGACGACGACCGCATCGACGGCCGCTACCTGGAGGTGCATCAGGCGCTGATCACGCTGCTGGCGACGCAGTCGCCGGTGGCGACCGACCTGCGGCTGATCTCGGCGCTGCTGCACGTGCTGAAGAACGTCGAGCGGATGGGCGACCAGTGCGTCAACGTCTGCAAGCTGATCCCGCTCTCCGGCCACGAGCCGCCGGCCGACGAGGAGATGGTGACGCTGATCCTGACGATGGGGCGGCACACGAAGACGCTGGTCTCGCAGGCGAAGCGGGCCTTCGAGGAGCGCGACGTGGAGATGGCACGGGACCTAGTCCGCCAGGATGACGCCGTCGATAACCTCAACCGCGACTGCTTCCGGCTGGCGCTGGAGATCGGCGACGACATCGACAAGCGCGAGTGGGCGATGACGATGCTGCTGGCGGCGCGGGCGATCGAGCGGACCGCTGACAACGCGGTGGACATCGGCGAGCAGGTCGCCTTCGTCGTCACGGGGCTGTTCCGCGAGTTCGAGGACGCTTCGCATCCGGAGCAGTAGGTGGGGCCGGGTGGATCGGGGGGGTGGGGGGGGGGGGGGGCGGGGGGCGCGGGGGGGGGGGGGGTGGCCGGGCCCCCCCACGCTCCTCCCGGCCATCGACGGTTCAGATCCGACGGGCCTGGGAACATGCAGATTGCGCCATGACGCTCTGCGCCGCGATAGATATCGGTTCGAACACGACTCGGCTGCTTGTGGCCGAGCCGGTTGACGGGCAGTTGAAGAAGGTGATGGAGCAGCGGGCCTACACGCGGATCGGGAAGGCGATCGACGGCAAGGGGCGCATCTCCGAGGAGAAGATCGAGGAAGTCGGCGACGTCGTCGGCACCCAGATGCGGCTGGCGCGCGAGCTGGGCGCGAAGGAGTTCCGCGCCGTCGCCACCGCCGCGATCCGCGAGGCGAGCAACGGCGAAGAGGTCGCCGAGGCGGTGGGAGCGGCGGCCGGGATCCCGATCGAGATCCTCAGCGAGGAGGAGGAGGGCCGGCTCTCCTTCATCGGCGCCACCAAGACGCTCGGCCACCCCGTCGAGGGCCTCGTCGGCGTCGTCGACGTCGGCGGCGGCTCCAGCGAGGTGATCCTCGGCACCGTCCCCGGCGGCGCCCAGAGCGTCCGCTCCTGGCCCGTCGGCTCCGGCAACCTGGCCGAGGAGCTGATCTCCTCCGACCCGCCCTCGGCGGCCGAGATCCGCCGCACCCGCGACCGCATCGACGACATCTTCGAGGGGGTGGAGCTCCAGCGCCCCGCCCAGGCGGTCGCCGTCGGCGGCTCGGCTACTTCCCTGCGCCGCCTCGTCGGTGCCGTCCTCGAGTACGAGACCCTGGAGCGCGGCATCCGCGTCCTCTGCGGCGACCCCGCCACCGAGGTGGCGCGCCGCTTCGAGCTCGACCCCACCCGCGTCCGCATCCTGCCCACCGGCATCCTCCTCCTGGAGAAGCTCTCCGACCTCCTCGGCCAACCCCTCCAGATCGGCAAGGGCGGCCTCCGCGAGGGCGTCATCCTCGACCTCCTCAACGGCAGCGCCAACGGCAGCTCCCCCGAACGCGTCGCGGCTTAGACTTAAAAACCTGACTGTTTGAGAAAAATCCTAATTTTGAGGATCTCTTTGAGTAATAACTGGCCCTAGGTTTCCCGGGTGACCGAGAGGCGGTTATTTCTCTTTTTGGTGCTTGGAGCGCTGATCTGCAGCGCTGGCTCCGCATCGGCCGAATGCACCACTAGCTTCGTTCGAGCGTTTGGGAATCCGTCAGGCCTCCAAGCCCCCGACGACGTCGCAATCGACTCCAGCGGCGACGCCTGGGTCGCCGACTCCGGTCACAAACGGATCCAGGAGTTCGGCCCGACCGGCGCCTTCATCACTCAGTTCGAAGTGCCCGAAACCCTCTATTCGAT
>JBQCIG010000211.1:0-5628 GCA_051953975.1 Solirubrobacterales bacterium
CCCCCCCCTGGGGGGGCGGGGTTCCCCCCCCCAAAACAACACACCCCCCCCCCCCCCCCCCTTTTTGGGTGGCCACACCCCGGACCCGCTCACCCGTCCAGCTGCTTGGCGAGGCGGCGCATCGACTTCGAGTTGACCCGCTTGACGAAGGCGCGGGTGAGGAAGGGGAGGAAGCGCTCGCTGCGGGGGACCTCGAGGAAGGCGAGCTCGAACTCGATCCGGGTGCCGCCGCCGGGCAGCTCCGCGAGGCGGTAGGTGCCCCGGGTCCTGCGCTTGCCGCCGGCGGAGACGCCCTCCTCGACGATCCGGTGCGGCGGCTCCGCCTCCACCACCTCGAACTCGAAGCGGTCCTGCGAGCCGACCGCGTTGGCCCGCGCCCGCGCCCTGGCGCCGACCCCCCGCTCCGGGCCGGAGAACTCCCAGTCGGTGAGGTAGTGGTCGAGGAAGTCGGCGTGGTTGGGGAGGACGTCGAGCAGCTCGAAGACCTCGGCGGGCGGCTTGGCGACGGTGGCGGCGACCGTGACCGGCTTCATCCGCCGGGATCCTAGAGCCGCGACCGCCCAGCCGCCCGCAGGCAGCTCAGCCGCAGATCGCCTTGCCGACGATGTTCTTCAGCCGCGTGCGGTCGCGCTGGTTGAGGTTCCCCGGCCGGCCCTTCGACTTCTTCGCCAGGTTCCAGAACTCGGTCTGCTCGCGCTCGGTGAGGTTCCGCTGGACGCGCTCGCGGCCTTTGTTCACCAGCCAGACGCTGGCCGCCCAGACCATCTTCCAGGGGACGCGCTTCCAGATCCGGGGTGCCGCCTTGCGGGCCAGCCAGAGGGGCATCTGTGGAGCGGCGCCTATTCGACCACTTCGACGGTGCCGTGCATCGTCGGGTGGATTTCGCAGTGATAGGTGAAGGTGCCGGGTTCCTTGAAGGTGGCCGAGCCGAGCTTGCCGTCTTCGATCGTGCCGGTGTCGAAGCTGCTGTCGTCGGCGGTGGCGGTGTGCGCAGCGGTGTCCTCGTTCTGCCAGATCACCTTGCCCCCGACCTGGACCACCACCGGGTCGGGTTCGTAGGTGAAATCGGCGATCTGGACCTTTTCCGACTTCGCGGCTTCGCCGCTGGGCGCGGGTTCGCTTTCGGCCGGTTCGGTTTCTTCGGATTCTCCTTCGCCGGATCCGCCGGTTTCTTCGCCCGCCGGCGCCGTTTCGACTTCGGAGGAGGAATCGGAGCCGCTGCCCCCGCAGGCGACAAGGCCGAGGGAGAGGGCGACCAGGGCTGCAGCGAGCAGCGGCTTCAATCCCATGCGGTCCGCTCTACCCGCTTTTGCGGAAGTGAATCAGCGGCTGGGAGGGATTGGCAAAACCCGCCAAGCGCCCCTAATAACCAGGGCTGCGTTTCATCATGTGGCGCTCTTCCGGGTGGGCGCCGCCCTTCTTCTCCAGGGTCTCGCAGGCTTCCGCGATGTCGCCGGCGAGGCGGTCGACCTGGGCGCGGCTGAGCGTCTCCTTGACCAGCGCCCGCATCACCTTCACCTCCTGGGCGTCGGGGGGCATCGTGTAGGCGGGGAGCATCCAGCCGCGCTCGGCCGAGAGCTGCCAGGAGACGTCGAACTCGTCGTAGTCCCTGCCCTCGCGCAGCTTGAAGGCGACCAGCGGCAGCTGCTCTTTATCGGCGCCGATCAGGTCGAAGTTGCCGTTCTCCTCCAGCTTCTCGGCGAGGGCCTTGGCGTTCTGCTCCATCGCCTGCATCACATAGGTGTAGCCCTCGCGCCCGAGGCGGACGAAGTTGTAGTACTGGGCCAGCACCATCGAGGCACCGGTCGAGAAGTTGAGGGTGAAGGTGGCGTCGGTCTTGCCGAGGTAGTTCTCGTAGAAGACGAGGTCCTCGGCCAGGTCGGCCTTCTCGCGGAAGACGAGCCAGCCGATCCCCGGGTAGACGAGGCCGAACTTGTGGCCGGAGACGTTGATCGAGCGCACCTGCTCGAGCCGGAAGTCCCACTCGGAGTGCGGATAGAGGAAGGGCCAGACGAAGCCGCCGCTGGCGGCGTCGACGTGGAGCGGCACGTCGAGGCCCTGGGTCTCCTTGATCCGCAGCAGCAGGTCGTTGATGCCGGGGATGTCGTCGGCGTGGCCGGTGAAGGTGGTGCCGAGGACGGCGGCGACGCCGATCGTGTTCTCGTCGATGTGGGGCTCGACGTCCTCGGGCCCGATCACGTACTTGTCCTCGCGCAGGCGGACGATCCGCGGTTCGACGTCGAAGTAGCGGCAGAACTTTTCCCAGACTACGTGGACGTCGCCGCCGAAGACCAGGTTCGGCTTCTCGACCGGCTTGCCCGCCGCTTCGCGGCGCTCCTTCCACTTCCACTTCAGCGAGAGGGCGCCGAGCATGATCGCCTCCGAGGAGCCCTGGGTGCGGCAGCCGGTCGTCTCGCCCGGCGCGTGGTAGAGGTCGGCGAGCATGCGGATGCAGCGCTGCTCGATCTCGGCCGAGATCGGATACTCGGCGTGGTCGATGAAGTTGCGGTGCAGGTTCTCGCTGACGATCCGCTGCGCCTCCGGCTCCATCCAGGTGGTGACGAAGGTGGCGAGGTTGCGCCAGGGGTCCCCCTCGAGGACCAGTTCCTCGTCGACCAGCCGCATCGCGTCGAGCGCCGCCATGCCGCTGGCGGGGAACTCCCGGTCCGGCGCGTCTTCGGTGAGGAAGCGGCTGCCGTACAAGATCGCGGCCTGGTCGGGGGTGAGCTCTCCCATCACCCGACCTTATCCCCAAACCCAGCCACGATCGTGAAATCCCTGTCCGCGGGGACATGAGCGCCCCGGTCATTTGCTCCGCATAGCGGCGCAAATGACCGGGGCACTTGGAAGCGGAACCTGCTCAGCCCTTGATGGCGTAGAAAAGGTGGGCAACGTCGGGCGCTTCGACCACGCGGGTCTGCTCCAGCTTCACGCTCGGTGGGATGTCGTCGAGCAGGCGAGTGCCGCCGCCGAGGATCAGCGGCACCTGGTTGACCAGCAGCTCGTCGAGGAGGCCGGCGCGGATCAGCTGCTGGATCGTCTCGCCGCCGCCGCCGACCGAGACGTCTTCGCCGCCAGCTGCCTCGCGGGCCAGCTCGACCGCCCGCTCCGGTCCCTCGGTGACGAAGTGGAAGGTGGTCTCGCCGAGCCTCAGCGGTTCGCGCTCGTGGTGGGTGAGGACGAAGACCGGCGCGTGGAAGGGGGGCTCCTCACCCCACCAGCCGTTCCAGAGCGGCTCGGTCCAAGGGCCGCGCACCGGGCCGAACATGTTGCGCCCCATGACGACGGCGCCGGTGCCCACGGCCGCCTCCCTCAAGACCTCGTCGCTGATGTTGACCTCGCCACCCTCGCGGCCGTGCATCTCGTTGAAGAAGGCGAGCTTGAAGGCCCACTCGTGCAGCGCTTTCCCGCCTTCCCCGAGCGGGTGCTCCTCGCTCTGGTTCGGACCGGCGAGGTAGCCGTCAGCCGAGACCGAAATCTGGCACTTGACCTTGCTCACGGAGAGAACGTATCGCCGTTGGGCTTGCTTGGCGTCGCGAGCCTGCGCGAGACTGAGCAGATGGCGGACATCGCCACCGTCGCCGAGATCGGGACCGCCGTCGGCACGCTCTTCCTCGGGGCGGCCACCTTCGGCTCGGTGCGCTCGGCCAACCGCAGCGCCCGCGTCGCCGAGCGCGCGCTGCTGCTCGGCCTGCGGCCGGTGCTGGTGCCGGCCCGAAGCGACGATCCCGACCTCAAGGTCGTCTATGGGGACGGCAAGAAATTCCTTCTCGGCGGCGGCACCGCGCACATCGAGGAGGCCGATGGGATCGTCTACCTGGCGGTCTCACTGCGCAACGTCGGAACCGGGCCGGCGGTGCTTCAGCGCTACGACATCGTTCCCGAAAACCCGCTTCACGAGCCGCAGTTGCCCCTGCAGAAAGGGGGGAGCACTGGCGCGGCAGGAGCGCCACCACCGCCCGATCACGGAGTTCCGCGACCAGCAGCGCGACTTCTATATCGCCCCCAACGACACCGGCTTCTGGCAGGCGGCGCTGCGGGACCCGGCCGATCCATTGCGCGAATCGGTCCTGGAGTCGCTGACGGGAGGGCCAGAACCACTCTCGGTCGACCTCCTGTACGGAGACCACGAGGGCGGACAGCACACCGTCAGTCGCTTCCTCCTGATCCCCAGCGAAAGCGGCAGATGGATGGCCTCGGTCGTCTTCCATTGGACCGTGGAGAGCCCCGACCCGCGCGACCTGCCGGCTTAGAGGGCTCGGCAAAACCCCGCCCCGCCCGATGGTCCTTGGCATTGCCGTGGCTTCGCGCTATCCTGGTTGAGGACTAACTACAGAAATTGGATCTGCTTATGACCTATTTGCTGATACCGCTCGATGAGGCGATCGTCTTTCCGACCGTGACCGCGACCCTGCCGATCGACGTCGGCACCGAGGAGCGCGTCTTCCTGATCCCGCGCCGCGACGGCGAGTACGGCCGCGTCGGCGTCGTCGCCGAGGTGATCGAGACCGGGCTCTCGCGCCATGGCAACCCCGTCGCCACCGTGGTCGGCCTGCACCGGGGCCTCGCCGGCGCCGCCGAGCCCGGCGCGGACGACGCCCTGCGCGTCAAGGTGCAGGAGATCCGCGACGGCCATCCCGACGACGAACACACTCGCGAGCTCGCGCGCGAATACCGCGCTGTGGTCGAGGAGATCCTCGAGCACCGCGGCGACGACGGGCGCGTCGCTGCCTTCCTGCGCACGATCGACGAGCCGGGCGCTCTGGCCGACACCTCCGGCCTCTCCCCCGACATCTCCAACGAGGGCAAGCTGCGCCTGCTGGAGACGATCGACGTCACCGCCCGCCTCGAGCTGGCGGTCGAGCTGCAGCGCGAGCGCCTGGCCGAGCTGCAGGTCCGCAGCAAGATCCGCGACGACGTCGAGTCCGGCGCCCAGAAACAGCAGCGCGATTACTTCCTGCGCAAACAGATGGAGTCGATCCGCAAGGAGCTGGGCGAGGACGAGGGCAACCTGATCGAGGAGTACGAGCGCAAGATCGCCGAGGCGGGGATGCCGGAGGCGGTCGCCGAGCAGGCCGAGAAGGAGCTGCGGCGGCTCGAGCGCCAGGGCGAGCAGTCGCCCGAGTCCTCGATGATCCGCAGCTACCTCGACTGGCTGATCGCGGTGCCGTGGAGCAAGCGCTCCGAGGAGCGGCTCGACCCCGCCCACACCCGCGAGGTGCTGGACGAAGACCACGCCGGCCTCGAGGACGTGAAGAAACGGATCACCGAGTTCATCGCCGTGCGCAAGTTGCGCGAGGAGCGCCAGATCGCCGACGAGGGCCGCGCCGGCGGCGCGATCCTGACCCTAGTCGGGCCGCCCGGCACCGGCAAGACCTCGATCGGCGAGTCGATCGCCCGGGCGCTGGGGCGCGAGTTCGTCCGCATCAGCCTCGGCGGCGTCCACGACGAGGCGGAGATCCGCGGCCACCGCCGCACCTACATCGGCGCCCTCCCCGGGAGGATCGTCCGCGCCCTGCGCGACGCCGGCACGATGAATCCGGTGATCCTCCTCGACGAGGTCGACAAGGTCGGCGCCGACTGGCGCGGCGACCCCTCCGCGGCCCTGCTCGAGGTGCTGGACCCGGC
>JBQCIG010000212.1:0-21048 GCA_051953975.1 Solirubrobacterales bacterium
CTGCTCGCGGTGGCGGGGGCGCTCGCCGCGGCGACCTCGGCGATGGGCTGGCTGATGTCCTTCGGGCTGCAGGCGCTCTTCTTCTGGGCGGTCTTCCTGCAGAGGAAGAATCTCGCCGAGAGCCTGATCGGGATCGCCACCGGGCCGGGCGCTCCGGGACGCGACGGCTCCCTGCGGCTGCTTGCGCTCTATGCCGGGGCGCGGACGATGCGCCGTCCCTTCCGGGGCCTCCCTCGCTCCGCGCGCTCGGCGACCGACGCGCCGGGGCGGATGGCCGGCGGCATCGGCGCTCGCCTGGGAGGCGGCCGGGGCCGCAAGGGCGCCCCCGGTGCCCCGGCCCCGCGCTTCGGCAGCACCCACAGCGCCCCAATCGGCGACGGCCACTCGCCGCTCGATGCTCCTTCGGCGGGCGAGCGCCAACACCGACGCGCGGCGACTGGCGAGGGTAGGCGCCCCGCGAGCGAGCCCTCTGTCCCTCCCGGTAGGGGCGCCGATAAGGGCGCGAAGCGGCGGCGCTCGCCAGAAGCCTCAACGAAGAAGGAGACCCCCTCGGCCATCGCGGCGACCGGGGCCGCTGAAACGAGGCCGGCGACGGGGCGCTCACAGCGCAGCCAGCCCGAACGCCCGGCGCCGGCCTCGCCCTCAACGGCAGCCCAGGCCGAGGGTAAGGCGGAGAGCGACCTAAGCGCCGAGCTGCGGGAGGAGCGGGAACGGCGGCGGCCGGCTTCCAAGAGAACCTCCCCGCCGAACCCGCCGAAGGCGGCGACGCCGGGGGCGGATGCTCCGAAGGCCCCACCGAGGCGCAGGCGCCGCTGGCGGAGGGGGCGCGCTCGATGAGTCGCCGCGGACGCTCTCGTCTGTCGCTTTGGATCGGCGGGCTTGCCGCCGTCGCGCTCGTCGGCGCGGTGAGCGTGGCGGGCGCGCTGATGGCGGTCCTCGGCGGCAACCTCGCCTGCCTCACTCCGGGCGGCTCGGCCCTCGCCGCTCCGCCGACCCGAGCGGCCGTCAAGGAAATCCCGCCGAAGCGCCTGCGCATCTACCAGGAAGCCGGCCGGCGCTTCGACGTCGAATGGGCGTTCCTCGCCTCGATCGGCTACCAGGAGTGCGGCCACCGCGCCTGCGCCCACGTCTACCCCTCGGGCTGCGGCGGGCCGATGCAGATCGCGATCGTCCCCGAATCGGCCTGTAGCCCCGGACCCGGCCCGACGATCTGGGACCGCTACAAGGTCGACGCCGACGGCGGCGGCGCAAACCCCTTCGACCCCGCCGACGCGATCTTCACCGCGGCGCGGATGATGCGCCCGGTCTTTGGCCTTCACGGCGACTCCTATGCCGCCTACCGGCAGACCGCCTGCAACTACTACGGCGCCTGCTCGGACTCCTCGGCGAACTACGCCGACGAGGTCATGCAGCGGGCCGTCGAATACGGCTTCCGCGGCAAGGGCGCATCTGCGCCCGCGAGCCCGGTCGCCACGGAACAGGCAACGAGCGGCGGCGGCTCAGCCTGCGGCGGATCGACCTCGGCCGGGGCGAGCGGCAGCGAAATCGTCCGCATCGCCGAGAGTCAGCTCGGCACGGCAGAGAACCCGCCCGGCTCCAACTGCAACCCCTACGGCCCCTGCGAGCAATGGTGCTCGCTGTTCGTCGCCTGGGTCTGGGAGAGGGCGGGCGTGCCGCTGAGGGGCGACACCGCGCCCTATGCCTACTCGGGGACGATCTACGAATGGGCCAAGGCCCATGAAGGCGACCCCTTCGCGGTAACGGCCCCAGGCGATCCGCCGCTGTCGGCCCCCGAAGCCGACGGCGCCCGCGTCCTGCCCCCGAGCGCGACGCCGGCGCCGGGCGATGCCGTCCTCTACGGCTCGGGGCCGAAGGCGAGCGACCACGTCGGCATCGTCGAGCGCGTCTTCCCCGGCGGGCAGATCACGACGATCGACGGCAACTTCGGCGACCGGGTGGCGCGCTCGGGGCCGTTCCTGCCCTCGCAAGCCGTGCAGTGGGGGATGCCGGCGCCGATCTTCGGCTACGCCCAGCCGCCGAGCACGAAGGGCGGCGCGAATGGCTGACCGGCTCCGTGCCCTCCTCGACCGCCCGCTCGACCCGAGCGCGGCGCGGGCGATCCTGATCTTCGCCAGCGCGATCCTCGTCGGCATCGCGGGCCTGTTCGTGCTCGCCGCCGGCGAGCCTGATCACTCGACCTCGCCGGTACACCCCTTGCGGGCCGCGGCGTCTCCGAGCCCGCGCGCCCCGATCCAGACGGTTGAAGGCAACTCGGCCGGGGCTCAGGCAGCACCCCGCCGGCAGGACCCTCAGGACGTAGAGGGCAGCGCCGCCGCCCGGCGAGCAGCTCGCGCGCTTCGATCGCATCGAGCGCTTCAGCACGTCCCCTATCGGAACGGCGAGCTGGTGATCACCCTCGCCGGCGCCAGAGTCGATCGGGCGCTGCTGCGGGTCAGCGCGCCGAGCCTGCGGGCTGCCCGCCGGGGTTGGAGGGCCTTCCTCCGCCGCTACCACGACCGCGGCAAGGAGTACATCGCCCGCTTCGTCCTCCGCCGCGAGGGGAGGAGCCGATGAGCTGCGGCGTCGTCTCGCTCGTCGCCTTGGTGGTCGCCTCGCCCGGCGCCTGGCTGGTCGCAATCAATCTGCGCCGTAGGGCCGGCCTGCCGCAGTGGGGCGGCAAATGCGGCGTTGCGATTTTGCCGACAACTCTCCGTGACCTCGGGGTCGGTGCATGACCTCGCCTAAGCACTCCGACCCTCGGCCGCTGCTCGCGATCTTCGCCGCCCTGGTGGTGCTCTCCATCTCCTCGGCCATCTCAAACATCGACGCCGGGGCGGTCCTCGATCTCGCGGAGCGCTTCGCCCCCTTCGCACTCGGGGCCGTCGCTATCGCCTCCGCGCTGGCTCCACAGCGCATCGTCGCCACCCGCCGGACTCTGCGATCCCGGCGATTGACGGCCGTCGTCCCGGCCGACGAGTTCGACGCGAAGCCCGAGGTCATCCTCTCCTTCGCCGCCCAGCTCGCATCCAGCGAGCGGAGCATCGCCGGCTGGTTGGATCGCCGGGCGAGCGCCCTGCGGGTGCAGCTCACCTGCGATCAGGAGCGCCGGCTCGTCTACCTGATCGAAGTACCCGATCGCGCCGCCGGGTTGCTGCGCTCAGCGCTTCGCAGCTACGAAGGCGTCGAGCTGCGATCCGCCGAGGACGTGCTGCCCGATAATGGCGGCCGCGAGAAGACCGTCGCCCTCCGCACGGAGCTGGTGCTCGCCCATCCGAGCATCGAGCCGCTGGCCCGGTTCGACGGCGATCCCGATCCGCTGCAGGCGTTCGCCGCGGCGGTGGCCTCTCTACACCCGGAGCGCGGCGAGGCGGCGAGGGTCTGCCTCGATCTGCTGCCGGCGACCGGCCGGCGCCGCGGCCGGCTTCGCCGCCGCCTTTATCGCCAGGCCCGGCGACGCCACCGGGAGGGGCCGAGGTGGGGGGAGCTGCTCGGTGCCGAGCATCGCGGTCGGGATCGAGCCCGCCCCGACGAGCTGGTTGACCGCCGTCTCGTCGGCCAGGCCCTCGACGCGAAACTGCGGGATTCGGGGCCGCTGTTCGAGGCGCAGGTACTCCTGCGCTGCCAGGCACCCGACCGCCCGCGGGCGAAGGCGATGACGAAGCAGATGCTCGCGGCCTTCGAGCCGCTCACCGATCGCAACTGGCTCCGGGCCTCCGGCCTGCCGCTGCTCGGTGTCGCTTTCCTCGGCTCCGACCTTCCCCTTAGGCGCCGCAGCTTCGACCGCCGCCTCGCTTCCGGCTACTTCCGCCCAGCGCGGAAGATGATCCTGACGGCGCGCGAGGTGGCCGGCTTCCTGAAGCCACCGACCGTCAACTGCCGTGCTGAGAACGTTCTGCGCTCCGGCGCCCTGCTGGCGCCCCCGCCGCCGCTTCCGGTCTTTGATCCGAAACGCAAAGACCTGATCCCGCTCGGGAGGGTCAGCGGCGAGGATGGTGAGCGCCTGGTCGGGGTCCGCATCGCCGACACCTTCTTCAGCTACACCGCCGGGCGCTCGCGCTACGGCAAGACCGAGTCGGCGATCGTCCAGTTCGTCCACCTCGCCCGCTCGGGCTACGGCGGCTTCTTCCTCGATCCCCACGGCGACGCCCTCGACCGGATCGCGCCCTACCTCGCCGAGCCGGAGGTCGCCGAGCGCGTCGTCCGCATCGACCTGCGACCGGGCGCCTCGCTCGATGAGCTGCCGGGCTGGAACCTCTTCGAAGTCGGCGGGGACGATCCGGTCGAAGCCGAGGCGCGGGTCGAGGCGGTGGTCGACGCCTTCGCCTCGGCGCTCGAATGGGGCGAGCGATCGACCCGCGCGATCAACCTGACGACCCAGGCCGCCTCGGCTCTCGCGAGGATCGCGCCGCTCCTCGCCGAGGACGGACTGGCGCCGACGATCTTCCAGATCCCGACGCTGCTGAGCGACGCCGAGTGGCGCGCGGACGTCCTTCCCTTCCTCCCGCAAGCCTCTCAGCTTTTCTGGCGGGACCGCTTCCCGTTGCTCGCGACCGATGCGATCACGCCGGTCACGAACATGATCGACCGCCTGCGGGCCTCGAGCGCAATCACCGCGCTCCTCGGGCAGGCGCGCACCACCTACCGGGTCCGCGAGGCAATGGACAAGGGGTTGATCGTGCTCGCCTGCCCCGGCGCCGGGGGCACCCGCGACCGGCTCCTCGCCAACCTCCTCGTCTTCGATCTCTTCCACGCCGCCCGCAGCCGCGCTGAGCTGGCACCCGGCGATCGGAACCTGTTCTGGCCCTTCTTCGACGAGGTGCAGAGCTACGACGGCGCGGCCTCGGGCAACCTCGCCGCGCTGCTCGAGCAGAGCGCGAAGTTCGGGTTGCGCGCCCACTTCCTCAACCAGAATCCCGAGCGCCTCAGCCCGGCGACGCTGAACGCGCTGCTGACGAACCGCTCGCACCTTCTCGCCAGCGCGCTGAACTCCCACGCGGCGGGGCTGCTGACGAAAGAGTGGGCCGGCCAGCCGAGCCCGGCGGCGCTGACGAAACTCGACCGCTTCCGCTTCGTCGCCCAGGTCACGGACCGCGGCCGCGCGAGCCGGCCCTTCGGCGTGCGCGGAATCCGCGTCGAGGACGTCTTCGGTGATGGCGATCAGGGGCAAGCCCGCGCCGCGGAGAGGCGACCGAGCGGATGTAGTGCCGCGGAGACCTTCGCCCGGCTGGAGCGCCACGACGAGCGAATCCGGGCAAAGCTGCGGGAGGTCAGAGGACGACGGCGCGGGGGCCATCATCCCGGCTCGGCCTCGGGGCCGGTCAGCCATCGGCGGAGGACCTCGGTATGAGGAGGAGCGGCGGCCTCACGGAGGCGGAAATCCTCGGCTCGCTGGCCCAGCACCGCGTCCTCTCAACGCCGCAGGTCCGAGCGATCCACCTGCCCGATCACAGCCTGCGCACCGCTCAGCGGACGATGGCCCGCCTCGCCGAGCGCGATCTCGTTGCCTTCGCCAGCTTGCCTGGTGTGCCGGGGGCGCCCCGCCGGCTCTGGTACCTGACCGAGGCTGGTGCCATCGCGGCGCGGGACGCCGGCATGATCGACCGGCTGCCGCGGCTGCTGAGTGCCGAGCAGGTCAACGGCCCTCTGCAGGCCCACACCCTCGCCGTCAACGACGCCGGCATCGCCTTCCTCGCCGCGGCCCGCCTCCGGGGTGACGAATACGGCCCGACCTCCTGGCGCCACGAGGTCGGCCATCCCTTAAACGCCCGGCGCGGCCGGGCGCGCCGCTCGCTGATCGCCGACGCCGTCCTCACCTACGTCCGCATCGGCGCCGAGGAGGTGGTGGTCGAGCAGCGCTTCCTCGAGCTGGATCGCGCCACTCTCTCGATCGACCGCCTCGCCGCCGAGCTCGGCCGCTACGCCCGTCTATATAAGGCGACCGACAGCGAGGGCGAGCCGGTCTGGAGCAAGCGCTATCCCTGGTTCCCGCCGGTCCTATGCGTCCTCGCCGGGAGGGAGCGAGCAGCGCTCGAACGGCGCCGGGAAACGGCGGTGGCGATGTTGAGCCGCGACCGGGATCTCCTCGACACCCCGGAGGTCTCGATCCGCCTCTGCCTTGCCGAAGACCTCGCCGAGGCGGGACCGTTCGAGCCGATCTTCACCGACTACCGCGATCCCGAGGAGCCGACCGACTGGCTGGTCGAGGAGGCGGGGGAATGACGCCGGGACCGCGGAAGATCGCTGACGCCACCTTGCTCGGGGGCGATTGCTTCGAGGTGCTGGCGACCCTGGAGCCCGAAAGCGCCGACGCGATAGTTACCGATCCGCCCTATGCGATCGGCCAGCTCGTCGGCGAGCGCTGGGACGAGGCCGGCATGGTCCGGGCCGCCCGCGCCAAGGGCAGGCGGCTCGACCCCGGCGAGGCGTTCGAGGCGTGGTGTCGCGAGTGGGGAGAGGGGTGCCTGCGAGTTCTGAAGCCCGGCGGCCACCTACTCGCCTTCAGCGCGCCGCGCACCGCTCATCGGCTCGCCTGCGGGGTCGAGGACTCGGGCTTTGAAATCCGCGATGCGCTGATGTGGCTGTACGGGACCGGGATGCCGAAGTCCCACCGCATCCCCGGCGGGCTCAGTACAACCCTCAAGCCCGCCTACGAGCCCATCGTCCTCGCC
This sequence comes from Solirubrobacterales bacterium, assembly GCA_051953975.1. Taxonomy (GTDB): domain Bacteria; phylum Actinomycetota; class Thermoleophilia; order Solirubrobacterales; family 70-9; genus VAYN01. The sequence continues at coordinate 6,669 of JBQCIG010000212.1, forward strand.
CGCCGCCCGCTGAAGGGAACGACGAAGGAGACGCTGGCCGCCTTCGGCACCGGGGCGCTCAACACCGACGCCTGCAAGGTGAACGGGCGCCATCCCGCCAACGTGCTCTTCAGCCACGAGCCTGCCTGCCGGGAAGGAAGGTGCGCTTCTGGCTGCGCGGCGGCCCTGATCGACACCCAGGCCAACCGCCGCCGGGGTTCGGGCACCAGCGTGGCGCCGAGCCGCATCTTCTACTGCCCGAAGGTCAGCCGCGCCGAGCGCGACGCCGGTTGTGACCACCTGCCCCAACACGTCCTCGACCACTTCCCGTCGGCAGGCGGCGGCAAGGCGGGGAAGACCGCCCGCAACCCGCACCCGACCGTGAAGCCGCTCGCGCTGATGCGCTGGCTGGTGCGGCTGGCCTGCCCGCCGGGGGGCCTCGTGCTCGACCCGACCTGCGGCTCGGGCAGCACCGGGGCAGCGGCGCTGCTGGAGGGGCGGCGCTTTCTCGGCATCGAGCTCGACCCTACCTATATGGAGGTCGCGGCGGCCCGTATCGCCCACTGGGCGCCGGAGGATCCGCCGAAGCCAAGGGCGCGCCGCGGCCCTTTAGGCAAAAGGAGGCGGCGGTAATGGGCGCCGAATTCGTCACCACCGGGGAGCTGCGAATCGCCCCCGAGTCGATCGAGGCGATTGCCAAGCGGATCGCCGATCTGGCCGCCGCCGAGCCGGCCCCCCTGCCCGAGCGGATCACCGCCGAGGAAGTCTCACGCTGGTGGGGGGTCAGCCGCCGCTGGGTCTATGACCACGCCGAGGAGCTGGGCGCCCGGCGCATGGGATCGGGCCGGCGCCCCCGTCTCCGATTCGACTCCGACGAGGTAGAGGAACGCCTTGGGCCGCCTGCTGATTGCGGTCGCGGCGGCCCCGATATGCGGGGATCGCGGGCGATTGCCGGGGAATGCAAATCCCGCTCGCTTTCCTCGCCGAGCAGAGCTACTGTCGGTAGGCGAAATAAACGAAGGCCGGGGCGGGCGGTATGAACGCCCCCCCGACCAGGCGCCGGTTATGGCGGCGCAACAACAAGGCTAAGCCCCGCGCAGCCTGCCTGTTGCCAGCCCCATCTCCGGCCCGAGATCGGAGGAGGCCGGTTATGGCGGCGAAGCCGAAATGCGATTTGCAACCCCGCAAGGAGCGCCAGTAATGGCGGCCAAGGCGAAGGGCGAAGTCATCGAAACCCCACTGAGGGATGGGATCAACTTCGCCCTCCGGTTCCCCGCCTACGGCGAGCGGCCCTACGTCACCCTCGGCCTCGATCGCGACGGTTGGACCCCGGAGAAAGCTCAGGAGAAGCTGGACGACACGCTCGCCGAAGTACGGCTCGGGCTTTGGATTCCGCCCGCGAAGAAGCGCCGCCGCCGGACTGACGCGGACCCCTCGGCCACCGCTTCCCCCAGCAACGAGATCGTCTACTTCGGCCCCTTTGCCATCGATCTCGTCAAATCGCGAAAGGGACAGGTCAGCGACGCCACCACCGCTGCCGAAGAATGGGCGCTCGGTCACCTGCTGCCCTTCTTTGGAGACTGGCCGCTATCCGAGATCGACGCCGAAGCCGTTGACGACTACCGCGAATTCAAGGTTCGAGAGTCGGAAGCGCGGGCGCGGGCGATCGAGCGACGCAGGCCCCAGCGGAACGACCGCAATCAAATCCTGAAGCCCCTTTCGCCGGGCACGATCAACAAAACGATCAATGGCCTCCAGTTCATCCTCGGCGTAGCCCTCGAGAGGAAGCGGAAAACCGGCGTCACCGAAAACGCCGCGGCTGGAAAGAAGCGGCGGCTGACGCTGCCGCCCAAGCGCCCGGTCCACCTCGATACCGCCGGGCAGATCGAGGCGCTGTTGGAGGCCGCGACAGAGATGGATCGCGATCCGCTCATGCGGGCCACCGAACGGCAAGCGATCCTCGCGACGCTGATCTTCGCCGGCCCCCGCGCCCACGAGCTTTGCAACCTGCTGTGGCGCGACATCGATCTCGCCAACGGCCGAATCTTCGTCGGCCGCTCGAAGACGCAGGCCGGCCTCCGGGAGATTTCGATGCTGCCGATCCTCCGCGACGTGCTCGCCGCACACAAAGCGGTGACCTACCGCGGAGACCCAGACGCCCACGTCTTCCTCAACGCCAAGGGCGGGGTCCTCAACAAGGACACGCTGCGCAGCGGCGCCCTGGTCGGGGCGTTCGAGCGCGCCGACGAGCTGCTGCGCTCACGCGGACAGATCCCGCTGCCGGTCGGCCTCACCGCTCACAAGCTCCGCCACACCTTCGCCTCGGTGCTGGTCGCGATCGGCGAGGACCCGGCGTCGGTGATGAGGCAACTCGGGCACAAGGATGCCGCCTTCACGCTCGAGGTCTACACCCACATGATGAACCGCGCACCCGAGGAGCGGAACCGACTGAAGGCGCTGGTCAAGGGCGAGCGGGTCGTCGCGCAGCTCGCGCCGATGCCCACCCAGCTTGAGTCGACTGACTACGAGCTGCCGATCCTGCGCGCGCTGGCCGACCACGGCGGCGCCGCGCCCGCCCGCAAGATCATCGCCGCGGTGCGGGAGGAGATGGCCCCACGACACAGCACCCTCGACACGGAGGCGCTTCCCAGCGGGGCACCCCGTTGGGAAGCCCGTACCCGCAAGGCCCGAGCCCGTCTCATAGAGCGGGGCTGGGTCAAATCGAAATCGCCCCGTGGGCAATGGGAAATAACGAAGATCGGCCGCGCGAAACTGCGGCGCGACGATCAGAAGGCGAACCGAGGGCGGCGGCTTCGATCGGTTCCGGTTGCCGCTGCCGAGCCGGAGCTGTCGGTGGCAGCATGACGGTGCCAGAATGGATCGAGGTCGACGGCGCAGATTCCCCGCGGGTCGGCGGTCGTCGCTCAGCCGCAGTGCGGCGCGCACGAGATCGAGATCTACTTCGAGGGCGCAGCTCTGGGCGGGCGTGGTCTTCGAACCCTTGCCGATCGGGCGTTATCAGCCAGCGGCCGACTGCTTGAGCGAGCGGCCTTCGGAGTTGCCTCCTCGTACCTCCCTCGGCGCTGACCGTGGTCGGCTTCGTCAACTTTCCAACTGGCACGATCTCGCTCACCGGCCCTCATTCGCAACGGGTGGTAGCCGATTGGCTCGGCACTCGCCATCTCGACTCAGCCGAACTTCGGGAATCGGGAGATGTCATTGCCAGCCATGAGCTCGCTGCGGCCATAGGGACAGCCAGCTCAAGTCCGAGCTGGTTCATTCGCTGCTGAAACGTGGGGGCGTTGAGCGCGATGGAGAAGCCTGGCGCGCCCCTGACGGGCGCCGGACCACCGCGGTCGGCGATGCCCTTGTTTGGGCTCTCGAACGGATTGCCCTGGGGGCCGATGGCGGGGGCCGGAGGCGACGGCGATAAGCATCATGCCGTAGACGAAAACAGCGGTGCGGAACGCTCGGCTGCAGTCGCCGGATGCTCGCGGCTGCCCTAGCTCCTTCAACGCTAGACCGGGAAGGCCGGGGGTCTTAGGGCCGCCGGTTTCCGGCTGGCATGGATCGCGGTGCTGGGCCGGTTCGCGCGGGCTGCGGTAAATTGGGGTCTAGCGCGGTGGCTGTAGCTCAGTTGGTAGAGCCCCTGGTTGTGGTCCAGGTGGTCGCCGGTTCGAATCCGGTCAGCCACCCCTTTAAACCGGGGGTAGGCCCGATCAGGCAGTAAACCGCGTTACTGCCGGAACACCCCGACAATCGCCGAATATCCCCGCATATCGAGATTCGGCGGCAACGATCCCGAGCGCCGCAAAGCCGCTGGTAATGCGGAATCTGAGCAGGGCTCCGCCGGAAGCCGCTTAATTGTGGTCCAGGCGGTCGCCGGTTCGAATCCGGTCATCCACCCCTCTTAGACGCCTAGGGCGCAGGATGGGGCGGCTGGGGCTTCAGGTCGTCATCTCTTGCGCTGGCTGCGATGCGGGTGGACACTGGCACCGTGTCAAATGCGGACATAGCGACTGATTCGACTGGTGCGGCTCCGAGGGGGAAGGCGGCGCGGCGCACCGTGCCTCGCTCCGCTCACGCGGAGCTGGAGATCACCCCGCGCGATCCCCTCCAGATCCTCGTCGCGCAGGACGCGACCCGCGTCCCCGAGCTGGTGCCGATCCGCTATGGGCGAATGCTTATCTCCCCCTTCACCTTCTTCCGGGGAGCGGCGGCGGTGATGGCCGCCGACCTGGCGCGGACGCCGACGACCAGGTTCACGGTCCAGCTCTGCGGGGACGCGCATCTCTCGAACTTCGGCGTCTTCTCCGCCCCCGACCGTCGCCTTGTCTTCGACTGCAACGATTTCGACGAGACCTGCCGGGGGCCGTTCGAGTGGGACGTGAAGCGGCTCGCCGCTAGCATCGTCGTCGCGGCCCGGGAGCGTGGCTTCGGCAAGCGCGAGCGGGGGCGGGCGACGCTCGCCACCCTCGGCGCCTACCGCCGGTCGATGCGCGAGTTCGCCGCGATGCGCAACCTCGACGTCTGGTACTCGCGCCTGGACGTCGAGCCGGCAGTCGAGGCGCTGCGCTCTCAGCTCGACGAACGCCGCCTGCGTCGGCTCGAGCGCAACCTCGCCAAGGCGCGAGCCAAGGACAGCCTCCGCGCCCTCGGGAAGATGACCCACGAAAGGGACGGCGAGATCAGAATCGTTAGCGACCCGCCCCTGATCACGCCGCTGGAGGAGCTGACCGACGCCGCTGACGCGGAAGACCAGTTGCAGGCGGTGCTGGCCGCCTACCGCGAGACGCTAAGCGCCGACCGGCAGCGCCTCCTCGGCTCCTACCGCTATGTCCACGCCGCCCGCAAGGTCGTCGGCGTCGGCAGCGTCGGCACCCGGGCCTGGATCGTGCTCCTGCTCGGGAGGGACGCGAAGGATCCGCTCTTCCTACAGGCGAAGGAAGCGCAGGCCTCGGTCCTGGAGCCCTACCTGCAGGAGGGCGCTTCCGCCGACCACGGCCGCCGGGTGGTCGAGGGGCAGCGGCTGATGCAGGCGGCGAGCGACATCTTCCTCGGCTGGGTGACCGCGAAAGGGGACGATGGCGAGGAGCGCTGCTTCTACGTGCGCCAGCTCTGGGACGGCAAGGGCTCGGCCGAGGTCGAGCGGATGTCGCCCTCTAACCTCGGCACCTACGGCGCTCTCTGCGGAGAAGCCCTGGCTCGGGCGCACGCCCGTTCGGGCGACCGCATCGGCATCGCCTCCTACCTGGGCAAGGGGGACGCCTTCGACAAGGCCGTTGCCCGCTTCGCCGAGGCCTACGCAGACCAGAACGAACGCGACTTCGAGCGGTTGCTGGCAGCTGCCGAGGACGGCGAGATCGCGGTCGAGGGACAACCGTCGTAAGGCTGGTCACGATCCCGCAGGACGCCCTGGTGCGAGATCAGCCCGCTGTAAGAGCCTTTCTCTTCTCTTCCTCGAACTCGGCCACCGTCAACGCCCCTTCCTGTCGCAACCTGTTCAGGCGCTCGATCCGAGCCAGTGGATCGTCCGCCTCCGCGGCCGCCCCCTGCCGACGGCCGAAGGGTCGTGAGGTCCCGAACCTCGCAGAGAACGACCGCAGCGGTTCGTTCGGGAACTCGGCCACCGCCTGCCGGCGCAGCAGCTCAGTACCGAGCGCGAACAGGGCGGCGAAGACGAGGATGCCGAGCGGCCTGCGGAAGGCGGCGATCGGCGCCCAGGCGATCAGCAGGACCCAGATCCCGGCAGCGAAGGCGTAGGCGGCTCCGCGGCGCTCGCGAAAGTAGGGCGAGATCTCACGGCGGAGTGCCACCGCCGAAGCAGTCGGACCCGCGAGCCAGGCGCCGAGGACGAGGAGGACGCCGAAGGCGATGGCCGACCAGGCAACCGTCACCAAGAGGGAGGTGCCGATGTCCCAGGCCGCTTCGGCCGCTGGTTCGATCGCGGCGGTGCTGGCCAGCGAGCCGGTGATCGCGTTGCCGGCGACGGCGCGGACCAGCAGCGCCAGGATGCCGGCCACCGCGAAGCCGAAGCCGACCGAGCGCAGCGCCTCGCGGCGGCGATCGCCCGCCAAGTAGATCGCCCCGCCGTAGAGGAGGATGAGAAGGACGAAGAGGACGACCGGCAGGCGGCGGATCAGCTTCGCGACCTTCTGCGCCGTCGATATCTGTTCGGATTTGAGAACGGTGAGGTTGCCCGCTTCGGGAGGGACTTTTTCCAGCAGGGCTTCCGGCAGCCCGGCCTGCTTGCCCACTTCGCTGACCAGCGTGCCGAGGTGAAGCGTCACTTCCCCTTCGCCGGTCGAGGCGAAGGAGCCGCCGCCGTCGAGGATCTTCAGCAGTGATTCGTGCGCGTTGCGGTTCGCCTCTGCCCAGAGCGCCTGGAAGCGCGGTGCCGCCAGGGCCCTTTCGGCGACCCGCTGGGCGAGCTGTCGTAGGCCGCCCGCGGCAGGGCCGGCCAACGCCTGCGCTTCGGGCGGAAGCGCTTTTGCCAGTTCAGCTTCGACGTCAACGTTCGCATAGAGCTGGTCGACCATGAAGGTCGAGAGCTGTTCGTCGATCGCCTTGTTCTCCAGCAGCCGGGTGCTGGTGTTGACCCAGTTATCGGTGTTCAGCGCCTGGCGGTTGACCCAGACCGAGAAGATGGCGAGGAAGGCGACGAGGGTCCCGAGCACGAGCAGGACCGCGACCAGCACCCGGTGCCGGTGCCGGGTGCGGTCAGGGCTCTGCGCCATCCTTCTTGCCTTTTCCGGCTGGCTCTAGGCCAGGAGCTTCGCCTTCGCCCGCTCGAACTCCTCGGACGAGAGCGCGCCCTTCTCCTTCAGGTCGTTGAGCTTGTGCAGCTCGTCGGCCGGCGAGCTCTGCGCCTGTTCGCGGATGTAGGTGTCGAGCTGTCCTTTTGCCTCCCGCTGGGCCTTGATCGTGCGTTCGCGCATCCCGTCGCCGCGGGCGATCAGGTAGATCAGCGCCCCGAGGAACGGCAGGATCAGCAGGAAGAAGACCCAGGCGGCCTTAGTCCAGCCGGAGGTCTCGTGGTCGCTGAAGAGGTCGGAGATGATCGCGAAGAGAATCCACAACCAGGCAACGAAGAGGAAGACCTCGAGGACGAGGAGGAGCAGTTCGCCGAAGCCGACGTTTGCGACTGGCATCGACTATTCCTCCCAGCGGGCGGTCAGCTGGTAGATGATCGTCACGTTGAGGACGATCATCAAGAACGCCCACAGCGGCGCGGCGGGGAACCAGACGATCTGCGCCACCGCGTTGACCGAGACGAAGAAGACCGCGGCCCAGCGTGCTGCCGTCGCTGCCGCGAAGAGACCGAGGCCGGTGGCGGCGACGAGCGAGCCGAGGATCAGGTGAACCCATCCCCAGGTCTTGATGTCGGCGAGGATCACTCCGTGGCCGCCGACGAGGATTACTTCGTTGTTGAGGATCGCGGCCAGCCCGTATAGGGCGTCGAGCGAGCCGAGGATCAACATCATCGTCCCGGCGAAGACGGTCCATCCCGTCGGCTGCCTTTCCTCGATCCTGCGCCGGTCGCTGCCGGCGGCGCTACTGGTCTCCATTTGCCTCTCCCTCCAGTCGGTTTTGCATCGGTTCGCAGACAGCGCCCCTACCGACAACCCACTGAGTGCATTAATGACCATAGAACTGGCACGTTCGCAAAGCAACAGCAACTTGACCAACCATCTCCCGCGGGGCTGCGCGCGACAGGCGCAGTCAGCTCAGGCAATCGCTGCGCCTTCGCTTTCCTGGAACCTGTGTCGGCTCCGGCAGCCGAACCATGCGGAAGGAGTTGAGCAGCCCCAGCAGGCCGGCTAGGAGTGGCACCAGGAGCGCGATCTGCAAGGCGAGCGGGCGCGTGTCGGTGTTGATGTCGATGATCTCTTCCCGCACGTGTGGAGGTTCGTCGGCCAACACTTCCTCGAGGTGAGCGTTGGTCATGACTTCCGCATCGTCGTCGAGCGCGTCGGCGACCCGTTCCTGCTGGGCAGGTGCCAGGACCGGGCTATTCTCTGCTTCCTTGGTGAAGGCCACCGAGAGGGTCGCGAGGAGGATTGCTCCCGCGCAGGCGAGACCGAAAGACAGCCCGAAGGAGCCGGCGGCCGAGTTGACCCCCGCTGCCTCGCTGACGCGCTCCTCGGGGATCGGCCCGAGCGTGAAGTTGTTGAGCTGGGAGACCAGGAGGCCGAGTCCCGAACCGGTGATTGCCAGGGGGATCACCAGGTACCAGCCAGTGTCGACGCGTGGGATGAACGGGACGAGGAGGAGGATGCCGAAGGTCAGCAGCGCGAACCCCACGCGGACGATCACGCTCGGGCGGCGGTCGCCGGCCTTCCTCCCTGCCAAGAGGGCCGTGCCGAACATGCTGAGCGAGAGGGGCGCGAGCGAAAGTCCCGCTTGCAGGGCGTTGTATTCGAGCACCATCTGCAGGTAGATCGGGAGCGCGATCATCGTCCCGCCGAGGGCGATCTGCTGGAGCATCTGCTGCATCACCCCGAGCCGGAAGACCCTGGAGCGAAACAGGTCGATGTCGAGCAGGGCGGGACGCCTCTCACGCTTCCGGCGCAGCAGCCACCAGACCAGGCCCGCCATTGCCGCCACCCCGAGAACGATCAGCGCTCCCACCGCCTCACCGCCCTCCTGCCAAACCAGGATGCCGAGCACGACGCCGCCCATCCCGAGGACCGAGAGTGCCGACCCGATGAAGTCGATGCCGCGCTCGCCGGTGTAGGGCACGTCGCGAACCAGGCCGATGTTGATGAGGACGACGGCGATGATCACCGCCTCCAGCCCGAAGGCGACTCGCCAGGAGAGGTAGGTGGTGATGAAACCACCCAGGAGGGGACCGACGGCGGCTGCAATCGAGGCGGCGGCGCCAACCAAGGCATAGACCCGGCGCTGGGCTTCGCCCTGGAAGTTTCCGTGGATCAGCGACTGCATTGCCGGCAGCAGCAGGGAGGCGCCCGTCCCGCCGATGATCGCCCAAAAGACGATGATCGCCGTGAGGCTCTGCGCGAGGGTCATCGCCACTGCGCCGATCGCGTAGCCGATCAACCCCAGCATGTAGGCGCGCTTGCGGCCGATCAGATCTCCGACCTTGCCGCCGATCAGGATGAACGCCGCCGAGACCAGCGCCTCCAGGGCGATGGCGCTCTGAACTCCGCTGGCGGTGGCGTGGAGATCGCGGATCACGGCCGAGATCGACACGTTCATCAGCGAGGTATCGACCACGAGGACGAACATCGCCATCGCCAGCAGCAGGCCGAGGCGCCGGTCATGAGCGGGGTTATCAGCAGGCCCCGGGCTCATTTTCATCTGAGTGGGTCCACCAGCTCCCGCCGACCCCAGATCGCTCTTGCTTCGGATGTCATTGCCCAATCTCCCCTTTCACCAGAGCGAGCTCCGGCCGTTCTCGGGAGCAAGCGTAACGCGAGCTCGAAAAGTTAGAGGCGGCTGGCTGGCAGGTCGAGCGGGTTAAAAGTCGCGAGGCAGCAACTGCGAGTGTACGGTGGTCGCTGATGAGGCGGTCCTGGTCAGCGGCGGCTCAGGCTTGCTCGGGGGGCGGCGTGGTTGAGCTGCTGTGTTGCGGCAGGATGCTGGCTCGATGAGGATGCGGGCGGCGGTGTTGGAGCGCTTCGGGGAGCCGCTTGCGGTGCAGGAGGTGGAGCTGGCCGAGCCGCGGGCTGGGGAGGTGCTGGTCCGTTTGCACGCTTGTGGTGTCTGTCACACCGACCTCTACACCGCCTCCGGCGCCGACCCGTCGGGCTATGCGCCGACCGTGCTCGGCCACGAGGGCGCCGGCGTCGTCGAGGCGGTCGGGCCGGATGTCGACTCGCTGGGGCCGGGCGACCACGTCGTCACCCTCTTTTCGCCCCAGTGCCGCGAGTGCGTCCACTGCCTCGACCCGCGCACCAACCTCTGCCTGGCGATCCGCGAGGAGCAGAACAAGGGGCACCTCCCCGACGGCACGACCCGGATCTCCCGGGACGGCGAGCCGATCCGCCACTTCATGGGCTGCTCGACCTTCGCCGAGTACACGGTGATGCCGGAGATCGCGCTGGCGCAGGTGAGCCCGGAGGCCCCATTCGAGCACGCCTGCCTCTTCGCCTGCGGGCTCTCGACCGGGCTCGGCGCCGCGATCAACACCGCCGCCGTGCAGCCCGGCACCACCTGCGCCGTCTTCGGCGCCGGCATGGTCGGGCTCGGGGCGGTCGCCGGCTGCCGCCTGCAGGGGGCCGAGCGGATCGTCTGCGTCGACCTCTCGCCGCAGCGGCTCGAGCTGGCCCGCGGCCAGGGCGCGACCGACCTGCTCGAGGGCGGCGAGGGAACGGTCGAGCGGATCCTCGAGCTGACCGGCGGCTTCGGCGCCGACTACACCTTCGAGGCGACCGGCAACGTCGCGGTGATGCGCGAAGCGGTCGAGGCGGCGCGGATGGGCTGGGGCCTCTGCACCGTCGCCGGCGTCGCCGGCAAGGGGGAGACCCTCGACGTCGTCCCGCGCCTGCTGATCACCGGCCGCCGCCTCGCCGGCTCCTCGTTCGGCGGCGTCAAGGGCCGCGACCAGGTCCCGGCCCTCGTCGACCGCTATCTGGCTGGGGAGATCGACCTCGAGCCGTTCGTCTCGCACCGGCTCGGCCTTAACGAAGTCAACCGCGGCTTCGAGCTGATGGAGGCCCAGGACGGAATCCGCAGCGTGATCGAGCTCGCTTAGTCGCTCAGGCGACGCTGGCGCCGGGGTCCACGCCCAGCGTCGCCCTTGCCGTGAAGCCGTCACGGGCGAGGTTGGCGCCGGCTGGGGTGAGGGTGAGCTCGGAGCTCGAGCCGTGCTGGTCCAGGAAGACGAAGTCGTCGCCGCGGCGGGTGAGTTCGACGTGGTGGCGGTCGTAGGGGGCGAGGGCGAAGACCTTGGCGTCGTCGCGGTCGTTGGTGAAGAGCTGGCCGGTGTGCGAGACGTGGCCGCCGGAGTAGGTGCCGTCGCGGCGCTGGCCGCCGACGTGGACCTTGACGTGGATGTGCGTCGTCCGCCCTGGGTACTGGCCGGGATAGATGGTCGCGAACTCGACCCGGCCGTTGCCGTCGGTCAGCTGGATCCCGCGCAGAAAGGTCCTGCCGACGCTTCCCTCGGACGGCTCGCCCGAGTAGACGCCGAGCGCGTCGCAGTGCCAGACGTCGACGGCGGCGTTGCGGATCGGCCGGCAGGTCTTCGAGTCGACAACGGCTATCGAGAGCGCGAGCGGCACGCCGGGGCGGTCCTCGACGATGTCCTGCCGGACCCGCGCGAAGTCGATGTAGAAGGGGCCTTCTTCCTGTTCGGGCGTCAACACGCAGTCCGGCGCGGTGGCCGCCCCTCCCGCCACGGATCTGGTCGCGTCGCCTTCCCCGCTGCCGCAGGCATAGAGGGCGACGCTCGCCAGCGCCCCCGCCGACAGCGCCATCATCTCGCGGCGCCGCATCGGCAGCCGCATCCCGTAGGAGGCCCGGCGGTCGCCCGCAAAGCCCTCTTGGCCGCTGTTCGGACGATCGCTCATCAACCTGCTTCCCCTGGGGATTCTCGACCAGGGAACTAACCAGATCCTCAACCAAACTTCAAATATTTCGCCTAGGGTCTTCCCATGAGCCTCCACACCGACATTCCCAGCCGCCACCAGATCGAGCGTCTCCTGCGGGCGCGGGGAGACGGACTTGTTTCGATCTACCTGCCGACCAGCCCGATCACGCCGGAGGCCGACGTGGCCCGGATCGCCTTCAAGAACCTGGCCGCCGAGGCGGTTGCGGAGCTGGGTGAGGGAAGCGCCGCCGACCGCGAAGCGATCGAGGGGGCGCTCGACGACCTCCACGACGATCCCGACTTCTGGGCGGAGCAGGCGCACTCACTCGCGGTCTTCGCCGATCCTCGCGGCCTGCGCAGCTTTCGGCTGCCGAACCGGCTGACCGAGGCGGTCCAAGTTGCCGACCGCTTCTACGTGAAGCCGCTGCTGCGTACCGTCACCTTTCCCCAGACGGCCTTCGTGCTGGCGCTCGCCGAGGGCTCGGTGCGGCTGCTCGAGGTGACTCCGGATCTGCCGACCTTCGAGGTCCGCGTTCCCGACCTGCCGAGCGACGCGGCGGATGCCGCCGGCAAGGCCTCGATCACCGACCGCTCCCCGGCCCGGCGCCTGCAGGGCACCGAGGGTCGCAAGACCCTGGTCCGCAACTACGCGCGCGCGGTCGACCGGGCGCTGCGGCCGGTCCTGAACGGCCAAGACGTGCCGCTGATCCTGGCGGCCTCCGAGCCGATCGACGCGATCTTCCGCTCGGTCAACTCCTACCCCCACCTGGCCGAGCGCTCGTTGCCGGGCAGCCCCGAGGCCGCGACCGACGCCGAGCTGGGCGAAGCCGCCCGCGAGGTCCTCGACGGCCTCTACGCCGAGCAGTTGCACGAGCTGAGCGACCGCTTCGAGCAGCGCTCCGCCGCCGGCCGCACCGCGGTCGAGATCAACGACCTCGGCCGCGCCGCGACCTTCGGCGCCATCGAGACCCTCTTCGTCGACATCGACGCCAAGCTCACCGGGACGATCGACGAGGAGTCCGGCGCTGTCTCGCTCGACGACGCCGAGCGGGCCGGCGACTACGGCGTCGTCGACGAGCTCTGCCGCCGCGTCATCCTCGCCGGCGGCACGGTGCTCGCCGTGCGCGCCGCCGACGTCCCTGAGGGAGGGCCCGCGGCGGCGATCCTGCGGTACCCGGTGTGAGATCCCGGTACGAGCTGCTGCGCATCGGCTTGGCCGACGGCAGCGAGACGACGGTCTACGTCGTCGCCCATCCGCGCCATGCGACGCGCGTGCGGGCGGTCTGTTTCGAGGAGCCACAGCGCCTCGACCACTGGTGCGCCGCGAACGGCCGGCGGGAGGCGATCGTCGCCGGCTTCTTCCTGCGCGATCCGTGGCGGCCGCTCGGGGAGGTCCAGATCGACGCCGAGCCGATCGCGCACGAGCCGATCGCCGAGCCGTTCGGGCCGGCGCGCAGCTGCGTTCACGTCGAGCCGGACGGCGCCGTGGCGCTGGCGCCGCGCCGGGCGATCGCGGCCACGCCGCCCGGAGACCTGGTCCAGGCCGGCCCCCTGCTGGTCGCCGACGGTCGCGTGGTCGTCGACGACGACGATCGCGAGGGCTTCTCGGCGGCCGCCGGGCAGTTCGACTCGGACATCACCGCCGAGCGCCACCCACGCTGCGCGCTCGGCCTGGGCGAGGGCGAGTTGTTCGCGGTTTGCTGCGACGGGCGCCGCAGCGGCGTCGACGCCGGCCTCGACCTCGCCCGGCTGCTGGTCTCGCTCGGCGCGACGCAGGCCATCAACCTCGACGGCGGTGGCTCCGCGACCCTGGTCCACCGCGGCCACCTGCTGAACCGCCCCTACAGCTCGGTCGACCAGCCCGGGCCGGAGTCGCGGCCGGTCGTCACCGCGCTGCTCTTCGATTAGCCGGGGATCCAGGTTTTTCCCGGAATTTAGGTTGGATCGCATGTTTCTTCCAATGGGGGGTAGCCAATAGGACGCGGGCAGGGAACCCGTTCCCGAGGCATTGCGCCGGAGAGGAGAGAGATGGCACAGACGAAAACCAAAAGCTCAAGCCGACGATCTGGTTCATCCAAATCGAACGGAGCATCCCGCTCGAAAAGCGCGTCCCGCTCGAAAAGCTCGAATGGGTCCGCGCGGGCCAAAGGCTCGAGCGGCACCGCCAAAGCGAAATCGCGGTCGTCGAAAAGCTCAGCGCCGAAACGTTCCCCCAACGGTGCGAGCTCGCGCTCCAGCAACGGCGCCGGCTCGCCCAGCGCGGTCAAAGACGCCGTTAAACAGGGCGTGCACGGTGCCGCGGACGTCGCCCGCAAAGCCAAAGTCCCCCTGGTCGCTTCCGGGGCGGCAGCGGCGGGCGTGGTCGGAGCCGTGGTGATGAGCCGGGCCGGGCGCAGCCGCAAGGTCCTCGGCGTTCCGCTGCCAAAGCGCAGCAAGCTGCCGAAGGTCCAGCTGCCAAAGACGGACGGCTTCAAGGGCGACGCGAAGAAGATCGCCGGCGCGGTCACCGACGCCGCCAAGCGGGCCGATGCCTTCGGGCAGCGGGTCAGCAGCGTCGCGAACTCGGTCCAGAAAGTAGGGGAAACCGCCAACGACGCCGCCAAGAAGGCCTGAGGCGGCGCCGGCTGACTCCGGGGTTGCGCTGTGGCTAAAGGCAAAGAGGAAAAGGGAGCGGCCGGCTACGCCCGCGAGGCCCTCCAGCACTGGGGCAGCGCCGCTCGCTACGGCTTCGAGGCGCTGGCTGCCAAACGCCGCCAGCGAGGGAATGGCCATACGTCGATCCCGGAGCGCCTGGAGGGCCTGAGGTCGGCGCTGACCGGCGCCGAGGACGGCGATGGCGAGTCCCTT
>JBQCIG010000213.1:0-6562 GCA_051953975.1 Solirubrobacterales bacterium
AGCAAGCCGACGGAGGCAGATCGATAGCCTGCCCCGCCGATGGAGCGCAAGTGGTGGACCCTGCTGCTGGTCTCGATCGCGACGTTCATGCTGCTGCTCGACGTCACGATCGTCAACGTCGCCCTGCCGGACATCCAGCGGGAACTGAACGCGAGCCTCTCGAGCTTGCAGTGGGTGGTCGACGCCTACTCGCTGATGCTCGCCGCCTTCCTGCTGACCGCGGGTTCGCTGGGCGACCGGCTCGGCCGGCGGCGGGTGTTCACGATCGGCTTCGGCATCTTCACCCTCGCCTCGTTCCTCTGCGGCCTCTCCGGCGACCCGACCCTGCTCAACCTGGCACGCGGGTTGCAGGGGATCGGCGCCGCCGGCATGTTCGCGACCTCGCTTGCGCTGATCGGCCAGGAGTTCCACGGCAAGGACCGGGCGACCGCGTTCGGCGTCTGGGGGGCGACGGTCGGCGGTGCGGTCGCGGTCGGGCCGCTGATCGGCGGCGTCATCACCGAGAACTTCGGCTGGGAGTGGATCTTCTTCGTCAACGTCCCGATCGGGATCGGGGCGATGGTCCTGACCGAGCGCAAGATCGTCAACGTCTTCGCCAAAGACCCCGAGCCGATCGACCTGCCCGGCCTGCTCACCTTCTCGGCGGCGCTGTTCCTGCTGATCTTCGGCCTGATCCGGGGCAACCCGGAAGGGTGGGGCAGCACCGTGATCGTCAGCTGCCTGATCGCCGCCGCCGTGCTGCTGGCGCTCTTCGTCGCGATCGAGCTGCGGGTGCGGCACCCGATGCTGGACCTCCAACTGTTCCGCAAGCAGGCCTTCAACGGCGTCTCGGCGGTCGCCTTCACGCTCTCGGCCGGGATGTTCGCGATGTTCCTCTACATCACCATCTACATGCAGGGCGTGCTCGACTTCTCGCCCCTGGAGGCAGGGCTGCGGTTCCTGCCGTTGACCGTGCTCGGCTTCGTCGTCGCGCCGATCTCCGGCTCGCTCTCCCACCGGGTGCCGATCCGGGTCCTGTTCGGGATCGGCATGACCCTGGTCGGGATCGGCCTGCTGCTGATGCACGGGGTGACGCCGAGCTCGGAATGGACGGCGCTGCTGGCCGGCTTCGTCATCGCCGGGATCGGGATCGGGACGACCAACCCCGGTATCGGCCAGGCGGCGATCGCGGTCGTGCCGGTGGAGAAATCGGGGATGGGGTCGGGAATCAACACGACCTTCCGCCAGGTCGGGATCGCCACCGGCGTCGCCGGCCTCGGTGCGGTCTTCCAGGGCCAGGTCAACTCGAAGCTGGGCGAATTGCTGCCCAAAGCCCCGTCGGGTCTCGGCGAAGTGGTCTCCTCGGGCGGCTCCCGCGCGGTCTCCGAACTCTCGCTGCCGCCGGCAATCCAGGCCAAGGCGATCCACGCCGCCGACATGGCATTCGTCAGCGGCTTCAACGAGATCCTCGTCATCGGCGCCATCGTCTGCTTCGTCGGCGCCGTCCTCGGGCTCTTCCTGACCAGATCCGGCGACTTCGTCCAACCCGTCGACGGGCCCAGCGAGTCTTCGGGCTAGGGCTCCTTTGCGGCTGTATTGGGGAGGGTGCCGGTATCCCTCTCCGGAATTGCGTGGCACGCCGCTTCGCGGCTTAGCCGAGGGACGAAAGCAAGTTCCGTGGTTCCTTTGTCAAGGAGGATCCTCCGGCGGGTGGCGACGATATTGAGGACTCTCCCGGTAGGGAGAGCCCAATATCGGAGACGGGACCCGCCGACCGGCGCGCATAGTCAACGGACCCGCCGCTCTGCCTGGTACACAGATTCCATGCTGCGCGAGCTGCGGATCGAGAACCTCCTCCTGATCGAGCGCGCCGAGCTGCGGCTGGGGGAGGGGCTGAACGCGATCACCGGCGAGACCGGCGCCGGCAAGACGGTGCTCGCCCAATCGCTCGACCTGCTGATGGGCGGCAAGGCGCGGGCGCAGATCGTCCGCCCCGGGGCGCCGGAGGCGTGGGTAGAGGGCGTCTTCGACCTGCCGCAGGGGCTGCTGGAGGAGCCGGAGCTGGCCGAGCTGGCCGAGCGGTTGCCGGAGGGCGCCGAGGAGGTCGTCCTCGGCCGGCGGGTCTCGGCCGGCGGTCGCACCAGCGCCTTCGTTGCCGGCCGCGCCGCCACGACCGCCGACCTGAAGCTGCTCGGCGGCCGGCTGCTCGCCTTCTTCGGCCAGCACGAGCACCGGCGGCTGACCATCTCCTCCGCCCAGCTGGAGATCCTCGACGGCTTCGTCGGGCCCGAGCACCTGGAGCTGCGCCGCGCCTACCGCGAGGCGCACCGCGAATGCGGCCGCCTCGGCGCCGAGCTGGCGGAGTTGCGCGAGCGCGAGGGCTCGCGGGAGTGCGACCTCGACCTCTATCGCTACGAGCTCTCGGAGATCGAGGCGGTGGCGCCGGTGCCGGAGGAGCGGGCGGAGATCGCCGCCGAGCGCGAGCGCCTGCGCCACGCCGAGGGCCTGCGGGAAGCGGCGACCGTCGCTCATGCCGGGCTGGCCGGGACCGATGAGGACGGCGGCGGCGCCGGCGCGGCGCTGGCTCAGGCCGAGGCTTCGCTGCGAGGCGCCGCCGGACTCGATCCCGACCTCGACCGGATCGTCGAGCGGGTGGGCGCGTTGGCGGTCGAGCTGGGCGACGCCGCCGCCGAGCTGCGCGACTACGCCGAGGGGATCGAGGCCGACCCCGCGGCGCTGCTGGCGATCGAGGAGCGGCTGGAAGCGATCGACCGCCTCGAGCGCAAGCACGGCGGCAGCGTCGAGTCGGTGCTGGCACACGCCGAGCGCTGCCGCGAGGAGATTGCGCGCCTGGAGGGGGCGGAGGAGCGCAGCGCCGAGGTCGAGGCGGCGCTGGCGGAGGCGGAGGCCCACCGCGCCGAGCTGGGAGAGCGGCTGAGCGCCGGCCGCGAAGCGGCGGTGGGCCCGCTGCAGGAGCAGGTCGCCGCTGAGCTCGAGCGCCTGGCGATGAGCGGCGCCTCGCTGCGGGTGGTCCTGGAGTCGCATCCCGAGGGCCACGGCCCCGCCGGTCGCGAGACGGTCGAGCTGCAGGTCGCCCCCAACCCCGGCATCGAGCCGGCGGCGCTGCGCGACTCCGCCTCCGGCGGCGAGCTCTCGCGGGTGATGTTGGCGCTGAGCGGGCTCGGCCAGGCGGCGAGCGCCGGGACGATGGTCTTCGACGAGATCGACGCCGGCATCGGCGGCAACACCGCCCGCGTCGTCGGCGAGCGCCTGCGGGCGCTGGGGGAGGGCAGGCAGGTCGTCTGCATCACCCACCTGCCCCAGGTCGCCTCCCTCGCCGACGTCCACTTCCGGCTCGAAAAGGACGTCGCCGGCGAGCAGGCGGTGGCGACGGTGGAACGGCTCGAGGGAGACGCGATCGTCGCCGAGATTCGGCGCATGCTCGGCGGCGAGACCAGCGACGAGGCAGCCACTCAGCATGCGCGCGAGCTGCTGGCCGCAGCCTGATGCGGATTCCCTTGCGGTGTACGAGGCGATTCGCCTAGTCTGAGCCGATGGCCACCGCAAGTCGTCGTCGCCTCCCTGCTCTGCTCGGGCGCAGGAACGGAGCGCGGGCGCAGGCGCCGATCGAAGGAACCGCGCGGCTGGGGGAGCGGACCAAGCACCTGGTAAAGCGGCTGCGCCCGGGCGACGTCGCCGTGATCGACCACGTTGACATCGACCGGATCGCCGCCGAGGAGCTGATCGAAGCCGGCGCCGCGGCGGTGCTGAACGCCTCGCCCTCCTCGCAGGGGCGTTACCCGAACGCCGGCCCGCTGGTGCTGGCGCGGGCGGGCGTCTGCCTGATCGACGCCCCCGGCGCCGGCCTCTTCGAGCGGCTCAAAGACGGCGACCAGGTACGGATCGTCGACGGCGTCGTCTTCGCGAGGGGGGAGGAGATCGCCCGCGGCCAGGTGCTCGGCGTAGCCGAGCTCGAACGCCAGATGCAGGAGCACCGCGAACGGATCGACGAGGCGCTGGGCGAGTTCGCCGAGAACACCGTCGCTCACGTGCGCGAAGAGACCGATCTGCTGACCGGCAACATCGCCTTCCCGCCGACCCGCGCCAGCTTCCGCGACCGCCACGCTCTGATCGTCGTCCGCGGCGATCGCCACCGCCGCGACCTGAAGGCGCTCCGCGCCTACATCCGCGACATGCGGCCGCTGATCGTCGCCGTCGACGGCGGCGCCGACGGGGTGCTGGAAGCGGGCTTGAAGCCCGACGTGATCCTCGGCGACATGGATTCGGCCAGCGACGCGGCGCTGTGCTGCGGCGCCGAGCTGATCGTCCACGCCTATCCCGACGGCCGGGCGCCGGGGCGCGAGCGCCTCCTCGCCGCCGGGCTCGACCACCAGGTCGTTCCCGCCGCCGGCACCAGCGAGGACGTGGCGATGCTGCTGGCCCACGAGAAGGGAGCGGCGCTGATCGTCAGCGTCGGTGCCCACTTCAACCTGGTCGAGTTCCTCGACCGCAAGCGCGGCGGCATGTCCTCGACCTTCCTGACGCGGCTGAAGATCGGCGAGCGGCTGGTCGACGCCAAGGGCGTGAGCCGGCTCTACAACCCGAGCTCGACGCTGGCGCCGCTGGCCTTCTTCGGGGTCGCCTTCCTAATCCTGCTGACGATCCTCGTCATCACCTCGCCGGCGCTGAACAACGTCTTCGAACTGTTCTGGCTGAAGATCCGGATCTGGCTCGGCATCTCCTAGCCGACTAGCCTTCGAGGCTCGATGGGGTACTCCGCCCGCTACCACGCCACCTCGCTGATCGCGGTCTTCCTCGCGCTCGCGATTGGGATCCTGATCGGGGCCGAGTTCGGCGGCAAGGCCCTTGACAACACCCGCCGCGATCTCGAGCACAGCCTCGTCGGCAACCTCCAGGACGCCCGCTCGCGGGCCGACGAACTGAGCGGCCAGCTGAACCGCGCCGACGAATTCGGCGAACGCGTCTACCCGGTGCTGACGCGGGGCCGGCTGGCAGGGAAGCGGATCGGGATCCTCGCCCTCGGCGGGCTGTCGAGCGAGCTGACGGGGACGGTCGAGGACGCGCTGGCGCCGACGGGGGCGAAACTGGTCGCCGTCGGGGTGGTGCGCGAGCCGGTCGACGTCAACGGGCTCGCTGGCGACCTGGCGAAGACGCGGTTCGCCGACCTGCGCCGCAACCCCGACGCGCTGAGCGAACTCGGCACCGGGCTGGGGCGCCAGCTGGTGCTCGGCGGCACCCTGCCGGAAGTCATCCGCGGCCAGCTCTTCTCCCGGGCCAGCGGCACCTTCGGCGCTCTCGACGGGGTGATCGTCGTCCGCAACCAACCCCAGGACATGGGCCCGGTGCAGCGCTCGAAAGCGAATCAGCTCGAGTCGGCGCTGATGAGCGGGATCACCGCCACCCGTACCCCCGCGGTCGGGATCGAGACGACCACGACCGAACCCTCCTCGATCTCCTTCTTCCAGACCAACGACCTCTCCAGCATCGACGACGTCGACCTCACCGCCGGGAAACTGGCGATGGTCTTCGCGATCCTCGGCGCCGAGGGCAGCTTCGGCGTCAAGAGCAGTGCCGACCGCCTCCTGCCGGACCTGCTGACGGAAGGCGGGTAGGCGCACCCGTGTACTGGGTCGGCTTCCCGCTGGCGATCGCGATCTCGCTGTTCCTCGTCCCGGCCGGGGCGCGGGGGCTGCGCGACGCGGGCCTGGTGCGGGAGAACTACCGCGGCGCTCTGCTCGCCTTCCCGCTCGGGGCGGTGCTGGCGACGGCGGCGCTGGTGACGCTGGCGCCGCTCGCTTTCCTCAACGACCGCGCCGACCTCGACCTGCTGGAGCCGGGACTGCGGCAGTGGCTGCCCTACCTGCTGGGGATCGCCTTCCTCGGCTTCCTCGACGACGCGCTGGGGCGGGGAGAGGCGGTGGCGACGCCGCGCGGCTGGCGCGGGCACTGGGCGGCGCTGCGGGCCGGCTCGCTCTCGACCGGGGCGATCAAGGCGGTGGGGGCGCTGGCGCTGGCGGCCTACGTCGTCTCCGGCCGTGGGCTCGAATCCTGGCGCTACATCGCTGACGTGGCGCTGCTGGTCCTCGCCACCAACCTCTTCAACCTGCTCGACCTGCGGCCGGGGCGGGCGGAGAAGGGGCTGGCCCTGCTCGCCGCCGGCCTCTGCCTCGGCGCCTGGACCTTCGCGCCGCTGGAACTGCTGGGGATCTTCGCCGGCCCGGTGCTGGTCGGGGCCTGGCTGACGCTGGGGGAGCGGGCGATGCTGGGCGACACCGGCTCCAATCTGATCGGGGCGATCGCCGGCGTCTGGCTGCTGACCGTGCTCGGCAGCGACGGGCGGTTGGTGGCGTTGGCGATCGTCGCGGCGCTGACCGTCTACGGAGAGATTCGCTCAATTTCCGCAACCATCGAATCGGTTCCGCCCCTGCGCTGGCTAGACTCGCTCGGCAGAGCATGAGTCCGTCCAGCAAGAGGTCATCCGGAAACTTCGCGCGTGCGGCTGGCGAGCGCCGGACCAAGCGGGGCAAGGACGCAGGGAGGCCGAATAGCAGCGCTATTTGGC
>JBQCIG010000214.1:0-10861 GCA_051953975.1 Solirubrobacterales bacterium
CTCGGCCTCCTTGGTCATCCCCTCGATCCGGCTGACGGCGCCGTCGACGAGTTCGCCGGTCGGCGCGTAGATCCGCACCGTGCCGTCGTCCTCGACGTCGATCTCGGCCTCGAACTCCTCGCAGAGGGCGCGGATCGTTTCCCCGCCTTTGCCGATGACCGCGCCGATCTTCTCCGGGTCGATCTTGATCGACTCGATCGCCGGCGCGTGCGGGGAGAGCTTCTCCCGCGGCCCGTCGATCGCCTCGGCCATCTTGCCGAGGATGAACTGGCGGCCCTTGTTGGCCTGGTCCAGCGCGTCACGGAGGATGTCGAAGGTGACGCCGGTGATCTTGATGTCCATCTGCAGGGCGGTGATGCCCTCGGCGGTGCCGGCAACCTTGAAGTCCATGTCGCCGAGGTGGTCCTCGACGCCGGCGATGTCGGTGAGGACGATGTAGTCGTCGCCCTCCTTGATCAGGCCCATCGCCACGCCGGCGACGGGAGCGCTGACCGGGACGCCAGCGGCCTGCAGCGCCATCGAGGAGGCGCAGACCGACCCCATCGAGGAGGAGCCGTTGGACTCGAGCGTCTCGGAGACGACCCGGATCACGTACGGGAACGACTCTTCGTCCGGGATCGTCGCCGCCAGGGCGCGCTCGGCGAGGGCGCCGTGGCCGATGTCGCGGCGCTTGGGGCCGCGCATGAAGCCGGCCTCCCCGACCGAGAAGGGCGGGAAGTTGTAGTGGTGCCAGAACCGTTTCGTGGTCTGCAGGCCGAGCGTGTCGATCCGCATGTCCATCCGGGTCGTGCCCAGGGCCACGTTGGAGAGGATCTGGGTCTCGCCGCGGGTGAACAGGGCCGAGCCGTGGACGCGCGGGGAGATGTCGACCTCGGTCTCGATCGGCCGGATCTCGTCGGCGGCGCGGCCGTCGGGGCGCTTCTTTTCGACCGCGATCGCTTTGCGGATCGTGTCCTTCTCGATCGAGTCGATCGCCCCCATTACCTCGGCGACGCGCTCCTCGTCGACCCCGCCCACCTCGTGGGCGGCGGCGTAGTGGCCGACCACCACCTCCGTGACTTTGTCGATCGCCTCGTAGCGCTCGAGCTTGCCCTCGGTGGCGATCGCGTCGACCAGCGCCTGGCCGTGGGAGGAGCGGATCTCGGCGAGCAGGCTCTCGTCGATCTGCGGCGGCTCGATCTCGAGCTTCTCCTTGCCGGCCTGCTGCTGCAGGTCCTCCATCGCGGCGACCAGCTTTTTGATCTCCGAGTGGGCGATGTCGAGGGCGTCGAGGATCTCCGCCTCGGTGACGCCGGTGGCGCCGGCCTCGACCATCAGGATCGCGTCGTCGGTGCCGGCGACGATCAGGTCGAGTTCGAGCTCCTCGTGGCGCTCCTCCTCGGGGTTGACGACGAAGTCGCCTTCGAGCTTGCCGATGCGCACGGCGCCGACGTGCTTCTCGACCGGGACCGGCGAGATCGCCAGCGCCGCCGAGGCGCCGTTCATCGCCAGGACGTCGTAGGGGTGGACCTGGTCGACCGACATCGGGATCGCGACCAGCTGCGTCTCGTAGTGCCAGCCCTTGGGGAAGAGCGGGCGGATTGGGCGGTCGATCATGCGCGCGGTCAGCGTCGCCTTTTCGCCCGAGCGTCCCTCGCGACGGAAGAACGAGCCCGGGATCTTGCCCGCGGCGTACATCCGCTCCTCGACGTCGACGGTGAGGGGAAGGAAGTCCACGTCGCGCAGGTTGCCGACGGTGGCGGTGCAGAGCACCATCGTGTCGCCCTGGCGGACGACCACGGCGCCGCTCGCCTGCTTCGCGAGTTTCCCGGTCTCGAAGGAGATCTGGCTGTCGCCGACATCCGCCGAGACGCGAGTAACGTCAAACATGCTCATTTAGTTTTTACCTCCGGCCGCCCGGTTGGCGGCTCATTCGCATTCAGAACTCTCGTTCTCTAACTGGTTGAAGGGTACAGGCATCGAAAACCGCTGGAGTGCCCGCCACTCCGGCGCGGACCCCGGACTCGAAATCGCGGCGGATCCGCGCCTGGACCTCGCCCGAGCGGCGATCCGCCTCGAAGCGCTCCAGATCGAGGGTCAGGTCCTCCACGCGCCGCCACAGATGCGGGTCGTCGACGTGGCCGCGGTCGGCGTAGAGCGAGTCGACCATCTCGAAGAAACGGCCCTGGCTGCCGGCCGCCTCGGCGGCGGCGTGCAGGGCCGGCGAGCGCGGGTGCTTGCTGGCGACCGGGAAGTGCCGGAAGACGAGCCGGCCGGGGCGCTCCCGCAGGCGCTGCCAGACGCCGGCGCAGCGGGGACAGCCGAGATCGGCGTAGACGACGATCCCCTCCTCTCCTCCACCGGCGACGTGGTCATCAGACCCGACCGTGGGGATCGGAGTGCTGGTCAGGTCTTTCATTTCACCGAGTCTGCCGAAACCGGCGATATGCACCGGTTTTCGCAGACTCGCGGTCAGGCGAGGGCGTCGAAGATGACGTTGGCGCCGGGGAACTCGCCAGGGTTGGGCGATTCGTAGGTCCAGGCGACCTTGCCGTCCTCGTCGACGAGGACGAGGGTGCGGTTGGCGATCCCGACCTTGTCGATGTAGGAGCCGTAGGCGCGCGCCACCTCGCCCTTCGGCTCGAAGTCGGCGAGCAGGGTCGTGTCGATCCCCAGCTTCTCCTGGAAGGCCTTGTGGGCGTAGGAGCTGTCGACGCTGATCCCGACCAACTCGACCCCCTTCTCGGCGATCTCCGGCTTGACCTCCTGGTAGATCGAGAGCTGATCGGAGCAGACCGGGCTGAAGTCCCCGGGGTAGAAGATCAGCATCACTTTGCGGCCGCGGTAGTCGGAGAGCGAGACCTCTTCACCGTCCTGGTCGCGGAGGGTGAAGTCGGGGGCCTGCTCGCCGACGGCGATCATCGCCGCAGGCCGAGCTCTTTGACCAGGGCGCGGTAGCGCTCGAGATCGGTGCGCTCCAGGTAGCGGAGCATGCGCCGACGTTTGCCGACCAGCATCAGCAGCCCGCGCCGCGAGTGATGGTCCTTGGCGTGGGTCCGAAGGTGCTCGGTGAGCTCGTTGATCCGCTCGGTCAGCAGCGCGATCTGGACCTCGGCGGAGCCGGTGTCCTTATCGCCGCGGCCGTACTTGCCGATCAGCTCGCTCTTTCTCTCTTTGGTCAGGCTCATCTCGTAAAAACGCCGCGCACACGGGCGCGACGACCGCTGCAAGCTAGCACAATGGGCCGCTTCCGCGGCCGTTATCAGCCTAACCATCGCCTCCGTCAGCCGAGGCGGCTTCAAGGATTTGGACAGGGACCTCTGACCGCCGCTGGCCAAGCTCATCAAGCCTCTCAACGGCGAAATTCAACAAGCGTATGCCCGCGGATCCCTGAGAGGCCAGCGTGAAGCGCGGATAGCGAGCTGACGACGGAAGATCCCCCTACAAACGTATATGGTATTTCTGCCTCTACCCTGTGCCAACGCCTGAACCCTCGATGATACGAGCCGAGTGTAAATACCTGCCGAAGTCGCACGCGCTCCGTGCTGGCTTCGGGCGCTGCGTCATTGTCGTAGCTTTTTGCTTTGGCGCGGTTTTTGCGGCCCACGCCCAAGCGGCGCCAACGATGATCACTGAGTTCCCGGTCGACTTGGGACACCAAAGCAATCTCGAACACCTGCTCGTCGGCCCCGACGGCACCGTCTGGTTCGCTGACCATTGGTGGCCAGAAGGCTCTTACCACGGGCTGATCGGACATATGAACGAAGAGGGTGGGGTCGAAGAGCTTGATGAAGGCCTGAATCAAGGCAGCTCCCTAAGTGATCTGATTGTGGGACCCGACGGCAATATTTGGTTTGCCGACCAGGGCTCCGGGCCTAGTCCCCCGGCACTAGGGAAGATCTCTCCCGCTGGTGCTATTACGGAGTACAGTGCCGGTCTTGGTGGAAGCCGGCCAGAAAGGCTTGCCTTTGGCTCCGATGGCAACCTCTGGTACACCGCTTCCCGTAACCGAGCCATTGGCTTTGCGAGCCTTAATGGCGAAATTACCGATATGGAACTGCCGGGCCTACCCTTGGATCTGGTCGAGGGTCCTGACGGCAATATCTGGTTCACCTACGGCGGCGGCGAAGGAATCGCTCCGGCGATTGGGCGAGCCGAACACCAGAACGGCGGCAGCACCATCATTACCCTTTTCGACCTCAACTCTGGCAGTCGTCCGTACACAATTGTCGCCTCACGGAATGGATACCTCTGGTTCTTGGACCGAAGCGAAAATAACCCAGCAATCGGTCGAGTCTCGCGCACCGGCCAAATCAAGGAGTTCAGCGCCGGTCTTAGTTCCAAAACCGAATTTGGGAATCTAGCCGCCGGACCCGAAGGAAACGTCTGGTTCACCGACCCCGGGGCACGATCTATCGGGCGAGTTAGCCCCGCAGGTCAGATCACGGAGTTCGGCAATGGCAGCAATCCTGGCGAATCTCCTTCGCTTGAAGGACCCCGCGATATCACCGCCGGTCCTGATGGGAATATGTGGTTCACCGACGGCGGAGGTTCAAAACTTCCTGCAATCGGAAAGATCTCACCCTCGGGAGAAATAACGCTCCTGCATGAAGGGCTTGATCCCTCCAAGTACCCAACCGAAATAACCGCTGGACCCGGCGGGTATCTTTGGTTCCTAGCGATCGACAATAATTTCTCCTTTTCGATTGGCCGCGTCATCCCTGGAGATGACAGCCCACCAAGCCCGCAACCCGCTTTGCCTCCGGAACAACTGCACACGCTCGGGCGTCTAGTTCTGCAGAGTAAGAAGGCCCACGTCTCTCGCGCCAGCCGTGCACATCTTCGGTTTTCGTGCCAGAGCTCTACCGACTGCACTGGCGTCATGCACTTGTACATTATCCGCCGCAGGGGGTTGCCAGGCAAGGTGATTTCCTCGGCGTCATTCTCGATAATGGCCGGACGCTCCTCGACGGTGGTCTTCAAGCTCGGTGCATCCGCGCGCCACCTGCTTCACGTTAACCGCCACCTGCGGGCCTATCTGTACCTTCGCTCTGACTCGACCCTTACGCCCGCGTCAGCGACTATCCTTTTGATTCAAGATTCCGACAGCACGCGTAGTTAGGTTCCTGCAAACTTAGTGTCAGCAAGGCGAGTTGAGGAAGCGGGATCGACTCAGCGGGTAAACGTCGCGCAGGCGCGCCGGGCGTCCTCCACGTCCTGGTGCATCTGCTCGATCAGCTCCTCGGCGCCCGGGAACCAGCGCTCGCCACGGAGGCGCTCGACGAAGGCGACGCGGAGGGTCTTGCCGTAGAGGTCCTCTTCGTGGTCGATCAGGTAGGTCTCGATCAGGACCCCTCTCCCGCTCTCGAAGGTCGGGCGGATGCCGACGTTGACGGCGGCCGGGACGCCGTTGGCGAAGGCGGCGTAGACGCCGTGGCCGGGGATCACGAGGCGGTCGTCGGGGACGAGGTTGGCGGTCGGAAAGCCGAGCTCCCGCCCGCGCTGGTCGCCCTGGACGACCGTGCCCTCGACCATGAACGGCGCCCCCAGGCAGCGCCTGGCGGCCTCCATCTCGCCGGCCGCCACCAGGGCCCGGATCCGGGTCGAGGAGACCGTCTCGCCGTCGACCTCGACCAGCGGCACCACCCGGGTCTCGAACTCGCTCCGGCCCGCCAGCATCGCTGGGTCGCCTTTGGCTTTGGCGCCGAAGCGGAAGTTCTCGCCGACCGAGACCCGCTTGGCGTCGAGCTTCTCCAGCAGCACGTGCTCGACGAAGTCCTCGGCGCTACGGGTGGAGAACTCCTTGTCGAAGGGGATGACGACGAGCTCCTCGACCCCCAACCCCTCGATCACGTCGCGCTTGACCCCGAACGGCATGATCAGCTTCGGCGTCGCCGCCGGGTGCAGGACTTCGAGCGGGTGCGGGTCGAAAGTGAGGACGGTGTCGGCGCCCTCGATCACCGCCTGGTGGCCGAGGTGGACGCCATCGAAGGTGCCGATCGCGACATCGCGCGGCCGCGGCTCGGCGTCGGGCAGGGAAGTGACCTTGATACTCACCGCAGCGCCTCCGCCACCGCCGGGACCATCTCCGCGACCCGCTCGGCCGGAATCTCCTCGCCGGAGCCCTCGACCCGGAACGGACCGACGGCGGTGCGGCGCAGCTCGGCGCAGTAGGCGTCCTCGAGCGTCTCCACCAGGGTGCGGACGTAGGTGCCGGCGGAGCATTCGACCTCGTAGTGGGCGAACTCCCCGTCGCTGGAGTGAAGCTGGGCGCGGTGCACCTGGACGTCTCGCTGCGGCGTCTCCACCGTCTCGCCGCGGTGGGCCTTCTTGTAGAGGCGCTCGCCGCCGACACGGACGGCCGAGGTCATCGGCACCCGCTGGCGCACGGTCCCGGTCGGCAGCTCCAGGGACGCCGGGATGCGGCCGGTCTCGGTCAGCTCGCCGTCGGGGTCGCCGGTGCTGGAGCGCCAGCCGAGCCGGGCGGTGGCGAGGTAGGTCTTCGGCAGGCCGACGAGGAAGCGCTGCAGGCGGGTGGCCCGCCCGAGCAGGATCAGCAGCAGGCCGGTCGCGAAGGGGTCGAGCGTCCCCGCGTGCCCGGCTTTGACCCCACGCTCGCGCCGCACCTGGGCGACCACGTCATGGGAGGTGACGCCGGGCGGCTTGTCGTAGAGGAGCACGCTGCCGGCATTCTCCCCCATGCTCAGGCGTCGAGCTGAACCGAGACCTCACCGACGAGAAAATCCACCACCTGCTCGAAGTCGAGGTCGGTCGAGAACCCGGCTGCCCGTTTGTGCCCCCCTCCGCCGTGGTGGCGGGCGATCGCCGAGACGTCGACGTCGCCGGCGCTGGAGCGGAGGCTGACCTTGCGGGCGGCGCGGCCGCGGTTGCCGAGGTCGCGGATCACAGCGGCGACCTTGACGGCCTCGATCGAGCGCAGGTGGTCGATCAGCCCCTCGGTCATCTCCTCGCCGGCGCCGGTCGCCTCGTAGTCGGCCATCGTGATGTAGCTGATCGCCAGGCGGCCGTCGCAGTAGCTGGAGATCCCGTCGAGGGCGCGCGAGACCAGGCGCAGCTTCTCCAGCGGCACGTGCTCGTAGAGGCGGCGGTAGGTGTCGTCGACGTCGACCCCGGCGTCGATCAGGTCGGCGGCGACCCGGTGGGTGTGGGCGTTGGTGTTCTCATACATGAACTTGCCCGTGTCGGTGATCAAGCCGACGTAGAGCGCCGAGGCGATCTCGGGCGTGATCTCGGCGCCGAGCAGCAGCGCCAGGTCGTAGACGATCTCGGCGGTGCAGGAGGCCCCGACCTCGACCAGGTTGATGTCGCCGAAGCAGGTGTTGTCGTGGTGGTGGTCGATGTTGATGATGTCGTTGCCGCCCGAGGTCAACCACTCGACCGGCATCCGGTCGATGTTGCCGCAGTCGAGGAAGACGACGGTGCGATCGGCCATGTCGGCGGGAGGCTCGTGGAAGACCTCCTCCAGCGGCAGGAAGCGGTACTCGACCGGCAGCGGGAACTCCTTCGCCGCCATGAACATCACCGAGTCCTTGCCGAGCTGGGTGAGGACTTTGTGCATGCCCAGGAGCGAGCCGAGGGCGTCGCCGTCGGGCCCCTCGTGGGCGGTCAGCAGGAAGCGGTCGCGGGCGCGCAGCTCGGCGCCGACGCGCTCGAGGTCGGAGGTGGCGAGGTCGGGCAGGGAGCTCATTCGTCCTCCTCCAACAGTTCGGAGATGCGCACGCCTTGCTCGATCGTCTCGTCGTAATGAAAGGTCAAGGTCGGGGTCCTCTTCATCCGCGTCTCGGCGGCGATCCGCGACTGGATCACGCCGTGGGAGGAGCGTAGCCCGCTCAGCGTCGCCTCCCGCTCCTCCTCGCTGCCCAGCACGCTGACGTACACCTTGGCGGTGCGCAGGTCGGGGCTGGTCTCTACCGAAGTCACGGTCACGAAGCCGATCCGGGGGTCGCTCAAGTCGTTCGCGATCGCGGCGCCCACGACCTCCCGAAGCACTTCGTTGATGCGCCGCATGCGAGCACCGGCCATCTTAGGCCTCCCCTCCTCACTCGAGGGTCTGCTCGACCTGTTTGGTCTGGAAGAACTCGAGCACGTCGTCCTCCTTCACGTCGGCGTAGCCGTCGAGGACGATGCCGCACTCCTGGCCCTCCTCGACCTCCTGGACGTTGTCTTTGAAGCGGCGCAGGGAGCCGAGCTCGCCGGTCCAGATGACAGTGCCCTCGCGGATCAGGCGGACGCTGGCGTCGCGCCTCGCTTTGCCCTCGGCGACGATGCAGCCGGCGATGCGGCCGACTTTGGAGGCTTTGAAGGTCTGTTTGACCAGTGCCTCGCCGATCGTCTCCTCGACCTCGACCGCCTCCAGCAGGCCCTCCATCGCGTTGCGCAGGTCTTCGGTGATTTTGTAGATGACCGAGTAGGTGCGGACGTCGACGCCCTCACGCTCGGCCGCCCGTTTGGCGTCGAGCAGCGGCCGCACGTTGAAGCCGATGATGATCGCGTCGGAGGCCGAGGCGAGCATCACGTCGGACTCGTTGATCCCGCCCGTCTGCGAGTGGATGATGTTGATCGCGACCCGCTCCTGCGGCACTTTCGCGAGCTCGTCCTGGAGCGCCTCCAGCGAGCCGGCGACGTCGGCCTTGAGGACGATGTTGAGCTCCTTGATCTCGCCCTCCTGGGCGCGGGCGAAGACCTCGTCGAGGCTGACCTTGCGGCCCTGGCGGCGGGCCAGCGCCTCGGCCTTGAGCCGGTTGGCGCGCTCCTGGGCGAGCTGGCGGGCGCGGCGGTCGTTCTCGACCGTCTGCACGAACTCCCCAGCGTCGGCGACGCCGTCGAAGCCGAGCACCTCGACCGGCATCCCCGGAACCGCCTCCGCGACCGCCTTGCCGGTGAAGTCCTGCATCGCGCGGACGCGCCCCCACTGCGGCCCGGCGACCAGCGAGTCGCCGACGCCGAGGGTGCCGCGCTCGACCAGGACGGTGACCACGGGGCCGCGGCCGGGGTCGAGCTGGGACTCGATCACGTGGCCGGAAGCGGGCGCGTTCGGGTTGGCCGAGAGCTCCTCCAGCTCGGTGACGAGCAGGATCATGTCGAGCAGGTTGTCGAGGCCCTGCTTGGTCTTCGCCGAGACCTCGCAGAAGACGGTGTCGCCGCCCCATTCCTCCGGCGAGAGCCCTTCGGAGGCCAGCTCGCCTTTGACTTTTTCGGGGTTGGCGCCCTCTTTGTCGATCTTGTTGATGGCGATCAGCATCGGCACGTCGGCGGCGCGGGCGTGGTCGATCGCCTCTTTGGTCTGCGGCATCACCCCGTCGTCGGCGGCGACGACCACGACGACGACGTCGGTGACTTTGGCGCCGCGGGCGCGCATCGCGGTGAAGGCGGCGTGGCCCGGGGTGTCGAGGAAGGTGATCGTCTTCTCGTCGTGGTGGACCTGGTAGGCGCCGATGTGCTGGGTGATCCCGCCAGCCTCGCCGGCGGCGACCTCGGTCTCGCGGATCGCGTCCAGCAGCGAGGTCTTGCCGTGGTCGACGTGCCCCATGATCGTCACCACCGGCGGCCGTTCGACCAGGTCCTCCTCGGAGTCGGAGAACTGCGGCTCCTCGGGCTCCTCGTCGGCGGCGTGGACGATCTCGATCTTGCGGTCGTACTCGTCGGCGATCGCCTTCACCGAGTCGTCAGTGAGGGTCTGCGTCAGCGTCGCCATCTCGCCCATCATCATCAGTTTTTTGATCACCTCGGCGGGGGCGAGCCCGAGCGACTCGGCGACCTCGCGCACGGTGGCGCCGGAGTTGACTTTGGTCGCCTCGGGCTCGGCGGGCGCCTCCGGTTTCGCCGGCGGCTCCTCCAACAGCGGCCGGCGGCGGCGGCCGCCACGACGGCGCGGCGGGCGCTGCGGCGGCGGCCCGGCTGGCTGCTCGCGGCGGGAGGCCTGCGAATCGATCACCACGCGGCGTTTTTTCGAGGCGGCGCCACCGCCGCCGCCCTGCGCCTGGCCGGCGGCACGCACCGGTTTGGTCGAGGCCTGCGGCCCTTTCGCCGCCGCGGGTTTCGCGGCCTGCGGGGCCGGCTTCGCGGCTTCGGGGGCGGACGCCGCTTGCGGTGACGCCGGGGCGGCGGCTTTTTCCGCTTTCGGTTCGCTCGCCGCCGCTTTCTTGGTCGCTTCGGCGCCGCCGTTGCCCTTGGCGGCGGAGATCGCCTTCAGCGCGTCGGCCTCCTCGACGCTGGAGGCCGCCGCTTTCGCTTCGACCCCGGCGGCCTTCAGCGCGGCCAGCAGCTCTTTCGAGCTGACGCCCTGGGCTTTCGCGATCTCGTGAACCCGCTTCTTAGCCACTAAGCCTGCTCCGCCTCCTCGGCTACCGGCTCAGCCGCTTCGGGGTCGTCGTCGAGGGTCTCCCCCTCCACTTCCTCAGCTTCCCGCGCCTCCTCGGCGATGTCCTCTTCGATCGCCTCCTCGGTGGCAATCTCGTCAGCCGTCTCTTCCGCGGCCCCAGCGGTCTCATCCGGGACGAAGTTCTCTTCCGCCCGCGTCACGATCTCTTCGATCTGGCCTTCGTCGGCCTCCGGGTCGGCGAGGATTTCCACCTCGGCTTCGGAGAGATCGCCGAGGATCGCGACCTGGCTGGTCTCGAAGCGCGAGAGCGCCTGGTGCTGCGGCAGGCCGCAGTAGGTCGAGCCGGGGATCGCCGCGTTCGGGCAGCGGCGACCGGTCGTCATCACCGCCAGGCAGCGGCCGTCGAAGGTTTCCTCGCCCTCGATCTCGATCTCCTGTTCTTCGGAGGCGAACTCGGTCTCGGACTTGATGTCGACGCGCCAGCCGGTGAGGCGGGCGGCGAGGCGGGCGTTCTGGCCGTCGCGGCCGATCGCCAGCGAG
>JBQCIG010000215.1:0-15753 GCA_051953975.1 Solirubrobacterales bacterium
TTCCCGGCCTGCTTCTGCTTCTGCTGCGGGACGCCGGAGGCCGCCTTCATCGGCGCCAGTCCCGAGCTGCTGGTGCGCCGCGCCGGCGCCGGCGTCTCTACCGTCGCCCTCGCCGGCTCGACCCGCCGCAGCTCCGACCCCGCCGTCGACGACCACCTCGGCGAGCAGCTCCTGCGCAGCGACAAGGACCGCCGCGAGCAGCGGATCGTCGCCGAGCGGATCGTCCGCGCCCTGCGCCCGCACGCGGTCTGGGTCGAGGCTGGGGCCGAGCCGGAGATCGTCAAGGTGGCGAACATCCAGCACCTGGCAACGCCGGTGATCGCCCAGCTCGCCGAACCCCACTCGGCGATCGAGATGGCCGGCCTCCTGCACCCGACCCCGGCTGTCGGCGGCGAGCCCTGGCCCGCCGCGGCGACGGCGATCGCCGACCTCGAGGACATGGACCGCGGCTGGTACGCGGCCCCGGTCGGTTGGATGGACGCGACCGAGGACGGCGAATTCTGCGTCGCCCTGCGCAGCGCCCTCCTCCGCGACCGCGAGGCCCACCTTTTTGCTGGAGTCGGGGTGGTTGCCGGTTCGGACCCAGCGGCGGAGCTGGCGGAGACCGAGGTCAAGCTGGGGGCGTTGCTGCCGTTCTTGGCTGAGTAGGTGGTGGTGGCGGCGGGGAGGGACGGGGAGTCCCCTCCGTCGCAGATTGGGGAGGCTCCTCCGGGGACTCCCCGTCCCTCCCTCGAACGCCGCTAGAGCTTCGCGACGGCTGCTTGGACGCTTTGGGTTAGCTGGTGGTGGAGTGAGGCGTTGGTTTTGCGGTCGGTCTTGACCTCGATCAGGCCGGTGCCCGCGGCGAGGGCATCGGGTAGCTCGGCCAGCGACTCCAGGCGGAGGTGGGGGAGGTCGAAGAGGGCGGCGGCCTTGGCGGTGTCGATGCCGCGGGGGGTGCCGAGGAGGGCCTCGAACTCGCCGCCGTTCAGCGCCTTCTCCTGCGGGAGGAAGTGGAAGATGCCGCCGCCGTCGTTGTCGATGACGACGATGCGAACCGGGGTGGAGACCTCGCGCAGGGCCACGAGGCCGCCGATGTCGTGGAGGAGGCCGAGGTCGCCGGTGACGATCGTCGTCGGGCGGCCGCTGGCGCGGGCGGCGCCGATCCCGGAGGAGACGAGGCCGTCGATGCCGTTGGCGCCGCGGTTGGAAAGGAAGAAGGCGTTGATCTCGCTCGGCGCCAGGAACGACTCCTGGTCGCGGATCGGCATGCTCGAGCTGGTGTAGACGAGGTCGCCGTCGCGGTGGGCGGCGCCGAGAGCGCGGTGGAGGGCGGGCTCGGAGATGGCGGCCTCTGGGGCGAACACCTCGTCGAGGGCTGCCTGCGCCGCGGCCTCGGCCTCCAGCCAGCGATCCGGCAGCGGGCGTTCGCGTCCCTCCAGCCCTTCCAGCCGCGTCGCCCAGCCCGAGGCGAGCTCGGTCGGGTCGGCGCGCAGGATCGCCGCCGCCCGCCGGCCCGGCTCGTTCCAGCCGCCGTAGGGGTCGACGACGACTTCGTCGGCGCCGCTCTCGGCGAGCCAGGCCCGCAGCGGCTTGCTGGTCGGCATCTCGCCGAAGCGCAGGACGAAGTCGGGGACGACCGAGCGGGCGAAGCGCTCGTCGCGGAGCAGTAGGTCGTAGCCGGCGACCACGTGCGAGCGGTCGTGCGGCCCGCAGCGCAGCTGCGAGGTCGGGTCGGCGAGGATCGGGAAGCCGGCGACGCGGGCGAGGTGGGCGAGCGGCTCGCGCAGCTCGGGGTCGAGCTGTCGCCCGGCGACTATCACGCCGGAGATCGCGTCGCCGATGTGGCCGGCCATCTCGTCGAGGAGGAAGACCGAGGGCTCGAGATCGATCCGCGTCACCGCCGTCAGCGGCCGCCCTTCGCGCCCCTCCAGCGCCAGCGGGTCGGTCGCGGTCACCGCGCCTTCGACCGGAATCGGGGCCAGCGGCTCGCGCCAGGGGAGGTTGAGGTGGACGGGTCCGGGCCGGGTCTCGCTTCGCGCCGCCGCCAGTGCCCGGCAAGCGGTCGAGCGGTAGTGGAGGAGGCCGTCGTCGTCGGCGGCGTGGGTGCCGACTTCGCAGAACCAGCGCACCGAGCTGCCGAAGGCCTTGATCTGGTCGATCGTCTGCCCGGCGCCGATCCCGCGCAGCTCCGGCGGCCGGTCGGCGCTCAGCACCAACAGCGGCACTCCCGATTCATCGGCCTCGACCACGGCCGGGTGGTAGTTGACGAGCGCCGTCCCCGAGGTGCAGAGCAGCGCCACTGGCTCGCCGCTCGCCTGCGCCGCCCCCAGCGCGAAGAAGGCCGCCGAGCGCTCGTCGACGATCACGTTCACCTCGATCTCGGGCTGCCGCCACAGCGCCACCGCCAGCGGCGTCGAGCGCGAGCCCGGCGAGATCACCGCCAGCCGCAGCCCCCCGCGCGCCAGCTCCTCGGCGAAGGCGGAGGCAAGGGCGGTGTTGGCATTGGTGGGGTCCATGGGCGCAGGCTAGATGCGATGCGCCTGCAGCGCCTCCTCGTCGATCCCGACGCCGAGGCCGGGACCGGGGGGAAGGTGCAACATCCCATCGCGCAGCTCGCACTCGACCGCGGCAACGGTGGAGGCGAAGAGCCGCTGGGTAGCGAGGCCGTGCGCCAGCTCCAGCCGTTCGGGGTGCTCGGCGAGGCTGAGGGCGACCTGCGCCCCGGCCGCGATCCCCACTGGCCCGTCGAGGGCGCTGGAGACGTAGGCGGGGAGGACGTCGGCGACCGCCAGCGCCTCTTCGGGCCCACCGACCTTGGAGAGCTTGATTCCCGTGTAGGCGCAGGCGCCCATCGTCGCCGCCTGCTCCGCCTCGTCGGTATTGGCAATGCTCTCGTCGGCGGCAAGCGGAATCGAGGTGCTCGCCGCGAGCTCCGCCATTTCCTCCAGGGTCGCCACCGGCTGCTCCGCCAGCTCAATCCCAAACGGCTCCAGCTCCGCCAGCGCCCGCTTGGCGGTCTCGAGGTCCCAAGCCCCATTCACATCGACCCGAATCCGCACCTCCGGCCCCAATGCCTCCCGCACCGCCCGCACCTGTTCGACGTCCTCTCCGCGAGGCCGCAAAAAAGCATCCTCAAGGTGCTTTTTTGCGGTCTCGGCGCCGAGCTTGAGCTTGAAGGTCGTAAAACCGTCCCGAGCCCAGCGTTCGGCCTCGACCGCCGCCGCCTCCGGAGGTCCCGCGACAAGCGTCGCATTGCATGGAACCGTTTCGAGCTCCGCTCCCCGACCGCTCCCCGCCCTCCTACCCAGCAAATCCATCCGCGCCGTCGCCACCGCACACCTCGCCGGCGCGGACAGTCCCTCGGCCTTCCGGTGCTCGGCCCACTCTTCGAGCTCTCCAACCACCTCCGCCAACCCCACCCCGCCGCGCAACGCCAGCGGCACCGCTTCACCCAGCCCGATGACTCCATCCTCGTCGCGCAGCCGCAGCAGCACCATCTCTCGCCGCTGCAGGACTCCGCGCGCGGTCACGTAGGGCTCCTTGAACGGGAGCGCGTAGGGGATGACCTCTACCGAGGAGAGGCGCACGCCGCAAGCATCTCAGGCCGAGATCAGCAGCCCCGCCGCGACCAGCAGGCTGTAGACGCCGAGCAGGGCGCCGGTCGCCGCCAGCACCCCGTTCAGCGCCGGTCCGTCCCGCCGCTCCTGCAGGGTCAGGGTCGGGCGTATCGCCAATGGCGCCGCCAGCAGCCCGATCAGCGGAAGCGCGCTCGCTTCCCCCGCCATCAAGGCGATCGGCAAGACAACGAACGCTCCCAGGATCAGCAGCCGGTAGAGGTTCACCGCCGCCTCGCGCCCGATCCGCACCGCCAGCGTGTTCTTGCCTGAACGGCGATCGGTCTCGACGTCGCGGACGTTGTTGACGACGATGATCGCGGTGGCGAGGAAGCCGACCGAGATCGAGAGCCCCAGCGGCAGCGCGTCGAGGTGTTGGAGCTGCACGTAGTAGGAGCCGTTGACGGCGACCAGGCCGAAGAAGATGAAGACGAAGACCTCGCCGAAGCCCTCGTACCCGTAGGGGCGCGGGCCGCCGGTGTAGAGCAGGCCGGCGGCGATCGAGAAGGCGCCGATCACGAGGATCACCCAGCCGGCCACCGTCGCCAGGTAGATGCCGCAGGCGACCGCCACCCCGAAGGCGATCCAGGTCGCGGTCATCACCCGCTGCGGGGTGATCAGCCCGCTCGCGGTCACCCTCACCGGCCCCAGCCGGTCGGCGGTGTCGGCGCCGCGCTTGGCGTCGGAGTAGTCATTGGCGAGGTTGGTCCCGATCTGGATGAAGACCGAGCCGATCAGGGCGGCGACGAAAGCCCCCCAGCGCGGCAGGTGCCCGAGCCACTGCACCGCCGCCGCGGTCCCGACCAGCACCGGTGCCACTGCCGCGGGCAAAGTTCGCGGCCGGGCAGCCATAAGCCAGATCCTCATCGGGCGCCTCCGGACCCGCGCGCCAAGATGCTCACGCCCGCCTCGGGAACTTGTCGAACTCCGGCGCCCGTTTTTCCTTGAACGCCTCGCGCCCCTCGGCCGCCTCCTCGCTGCCGTAGAAGAGCAGGTTGGCGTCGTGGGCGAGCTGCTGGATGCCCGCGTAGCCGTCCTCGTGGGCGTTGAAGCTGGCCTTGACTAGGCGCAGCGCGAAGGGGGACATCGCCAGCATCTCGCGGCACCAGGCGACAGTCTCACGCTCCAGGTCGGCCAGCGGCACGACCGCGTTGACCAGCCCCATCTCCAGCGCCTCCTCGGCCGAGTACTGGCGGCAGAGCAGCCAGAACTCCTTCGCCTTCTTGGTCCCGACCAGGTCGCGCAGCAGCGAGGCGCCGAAGCCGCCGTCCCAGGAGCCGACCCGCGGCCCGGTCTGGCCGAAGACGGCGTTGTCGGCGGCGATCGTCATGTCGCAGCAGACGTGGAGGATGTGGCCG
This sequence comes from Solirubrobacterales bacterium, assembly GCA_051953975.1. Classification (GTDB taxonomy): domain Bacteria; phylum Actinomycetota; class Thermoleophilia; order Solirubrobacterales; family 70-9; genus VAYN01. The sequence continues at coordinate 4,955 of JBQCIG010000215.1, forward strand.
CCGCCGATCGCGTAGCCGGCGACCATCGCCATTACCGGCTTCGGCAGCCGCCGCATCTGCACCTGCAGATCGGTGACGTGGAAGCGGCCGACCGAGGCGCCCTCGGGCATGTAGCCGGTGTCGCCGCGGACGGTCTGGTCGCCGCCGGAGCAGAAGGCCCGCTCGCCCTCGCCGGTGAGGATGACGACCCCGACCTCGGGGTCCTCGCGCGCCAGCTCCAGGGCGGCGGAGACGTCGATCAGCGTCTGCGGGCGGAAGGCGTTGAGGACCTCGGGGCGGTCGATCTTCACCTTGGCGATCCCGCCGCCGGTCTCGTAGCGGATGTCTTCGAATTCGCCGGCCGAGGTCCACTCGATCGGCGCATAAAGGGTGTCTTCGCTGGGGGCTTGCTTGTGGCGTTTCGGCATGATCGGCACGATATCCCTCCGATGAAGCTCGACGACTGGCTGGCGCAGAGGTCCCTCAGCTGTCCCGACCGGACGGCGCTGGTCGCCGACGGCGCCGAGATGACCTACGCCGAGCTGGAGGCCGAGGCGACCTGGGTCGCGCGCCGCCTCGCCGCGATGGGCGTCCGCCGCGGCTCGACCGCGGCGTTGACGATGCACCCGCGCCGCGAGCAGGTGGTGCTACTGCACGCGCTGATGAAGGTCGGCGCGGCGCTGCTGCCGCTGGGCCCGCGGCTGACCGCGGAGGAGCGGGCGGCGGTCGTCGCCACCGAGGAGCCGATCATCGACCTCGACGACCCCGGCGAGCTGACCCAGACCGAGGCCGACATGCCGCTGCTGGGCGAGCACGACATGGACGACATCTGCTGCCGGGTCCTGACCAGCGGCAGCAGCGGCGCCCCGCGCCCGGTTGCGCTCAGCTACGGCAACTTCCTCTGGAACGCGGTCGCCTCCGGGTTCAACATCGGCGTCCTGCCCGAGGACCGCTGGCTCTGCTGTGTGCCGCTCAGCCACATCGCCGGCCTCGGGATCGTCATGCGCAGCGTCATCTACGGGACCACGGCGGTCGTCCACGACGGCTTCGACGTCGACCGCGTGGGAGAGGCGCTGGAAGGCGACCGGATCACGATCGTCTCGCTGGTGACGACGATGCTGAGCCGGCTGCTCGAGGCCGGCGTCGACCTCTCCGGGCCGCGGGCGATCCTCGTCGGCGGCGGGCCGGTGCCGGAGGAGCCGCTGGAAGAGGCGATCGCCAAGGGCGCCACCGTGGTCCAGACCTACGGCCTGACCGAGACCTGCTCGCAGGTGACGACGCTGGCGCCGGCCGACGCCCGCCGCAAGCTCGGCTCGGCCGGCCGGCCGCTGCTGACCACTCACCTGCGGATCCGCGACGGCGAGATCCTGATCCAGGGACCGACCGTCGCCCCCGGCAGCGCCGACGCCGACGGCTGGCTGCACACCGGCGACCTCGGCCACATCGACGAGGAAGGCTTCCTCTACGTCCAGGACCGGATCGACGACATGATCGTCAGCGGCGGCGAGAACGTGGTCCCGGCCGAGGTCGAGGAGGTATTGCTGCGCCACCCTGAGGTCGCCGACGCGGCGGTGATCGGCCGCGATGACCCGGAGTGGCAACAGGCGGTGACGGCGGTGGTCGTGCTGGAGAGCGGCTCGGAGGCGACGCCGGACGAGCTGCGGCGCCACTGCGCCGAATCGCTGGCCGGCTTCAAAGTGCCGAAGCGGGTCGAGCTGGCCTCGGCGCTGCCGCGGACGCCGTCGGGGAAGCTGATGCGCAGAGCGCTCCGCTGAGCGCCTGGGCCCGAACCGCCGGGCGCCGCCACCCGATAGCCTGCCGCTCCATGCGAACCGACGACATCTTCTCCGACAAAGACGCTGACTTGGGCAAGCTCGACGGCAAGACCGTCGCCATCCTCGGCTACGGCTCCCAGGGCCACGCCCACGCCCTCAACCTCAAGGACTCCGGCGTCGAGGTGATCGTCGGGCTGCGGCCCGGCTCCTCCAGCCGCGCCAAAGCCGAAGCGGCCGGCCTCGAGGTGCTCGACATCGCCGAAGCCGCCAGCCGCGGCGACCTGGTGATGGTCCTGCTGCCGGACGAGAAACAGGCCGAGGTCTGGCGCGAGGAGATCGCCGACGGAATCGCGCCCGGCAACCTGCTGCTCTTCGCCCACGGCTTCGCGATCCACTTCGGCGAGATCGAGCCGCCGCCCGGCGTCGACGTCGGCATGGTCGCGCCGAAGGGGCCGGGCCACCTGGTCCGCCGCCAGTACGAGGAAGGCAGCGGCGTGCCCTGCCTGATGGCGGTCCACCAGGACGCCAGCGGCGAAGCCCACGACCTCGTCCTCGCCTACGCCTCCGGGATCGGCGGCGGCCGCGCGGCGGTCATCGAGACGACCTTCAAAGACGAGTGCGAGACCGACCTCTTCGGCGAGCAGGCAGTGCTCTGCGGCGGCGCCTCGGAGCTGGTCCGCGCCGGCTACGAGACCCTGGTCGAGGCCGGCTACGACCCGCGCCTCGCCTACTTCGAGTGCCTCCACGAGCTGAAGCTGATTGCCGACCTGATGTACGAAAAGGGCATCCAGGGCATGCGTTACTCGATCTCCAACACCGCCGAGTACGGCGACATGACCCGCGGCAAGCGCGTCGTCGGCGAGGAGTCCCGGGCGGCGATGAAGCAGATCCTCTCCGAGATCCAGTCGGGCGAGTTCGCCAAGGAGTGGATCGCCGAGAACCGCGCCGGCGGCGAGTCCTTCGACCGTATGCGCAAAGAAGCGGCCGGGCACGAAATCGAGGACGTCGGCCACGACCTCCGCGACATGATGCCCTGGATCGACCAGGGGTTCAAAGACACCAAATAGCGGCGATGGGGGAGGGTGCCGGTATCCCTCTCCGGAATTGCGCGGCACGCCGCTTCGCGGCTTAGCCGCATTCGAAGAGCGCGGGCTGCGCCCGCGCAAGAACGAGATTGCATATCGCCGAACATTCCTCCGAGGGACACCGGCACCCTCCTACGACAGCTCTCAGCATCTGAGGGAGCTGGCCCGATAGGGCCGCGACAAATTTCGCTCAGGGGACGACCGGACCCCTTTACCGCAACCCTACGAGTTGCCTTTGATCGGCCCTCGTGGATCCGTCTCGCCCTCGGGCAGGCGGCCGTCGCGGCCTACGTAGCCGTCCTTGCCGCCGACGCAGACGTAGATCGCGTCCTCTGAGTCGCTGAGGTTGCGGAGGCCGCGGACTACGTGGGCGTCGACCCAGGCTAGGCCGCCGGGGCCGAGCTCGTGCCTGGTCCCGTCGAGCTCGATCTCGAGCCGGCCCCGGTGGACGAAGTAGAGCTCCTCCTGCCGGTCGTGGTAGTGGCGCCCCGATTCGTAGCCGGGCGGCATCACCACCGCGTTGACGCCGAAGGCGGTGACGCCCAGCTCCTTGCGGATCTTGCGGAAGCCCCAGCCCTCGCCGAGGTCGTCGAGGTGGGCGACGGCATAGCCGTCGCCCTTGGTCACCTTGCTCTCGCCCTCGCCCATCCGCTCAGGCCGCCTCGGGGGCCGGGGGAGTGGGGGGAACGGCCGCGACCGGTGCCCGGCCGTTGCCCTTCTCGGCGCCGATCGGCGGGTAGTCGTCGGTGAGGAAGGCGATGTAGCCGTAGAGGCGGGCGTAGAAGCCGTTGACGAAGGTCAGCGCGTTGTTGACCCCCTCCGGCTGGTAGCCGCGGAAGACGATCGTCAGCCAGGCGATCACCGCCACCCAGAGGTGCATGTAGTTGACCGCGTAGGAGACGATCAGCATCGGCAGCGCCAGGATCAGGCGGAAGAAGGCCTTGAGCCGGCTCTGGTGCTCGGCCCGCGGGGCGATGTTGACCCGGATCGGGTAGCTCGGGTCGTCGGCGAGGCCGAACGGCGGCCACGCGTCGGTCTGCAGGTAGATCCAGGCCGCCGTGCGGACGCCGAAGCGGACGACGCCGGAGTTGAAGTCGTAGAGCCATTCGGGATAGCGCCCGAGGACGATGATCGAGATCCAGGCGAAGAAGTGGGTGAAGAGGAACAGGATTCCCCAGAAAGCGGCGACGATCAGCCACGGGATCGCCAGGATGATCCGGAAGAACGTGGTCCAGCGGTCCGGTTCCGGGTTGAAATCGGCTTCGTAGTTGACCGGGTACATCTCTCTCCCCTCGTCGTGGATGCACGGAAACCGCACTGCCGAGCCTATTCACGACCCCGGCGGCAGTCCACCCGCTTTGGTCAATAACCTGTCGAGCCCGATGGCGCCGCAGACGACCGTGCAAATCCCGACCGAGATCAAGCCCGCCGACGGCCGCTTCGGCTGCGGGCCCTCGAAGGTGCGCCCGGAGGCGCTGGCGCGGCTGGCCGAGCGCTCCGACCTGATGGGGACCTCGCACCGCCAGGCGCCGGTGCGGGACCTGGTCCGCGAGGTGCGGACGGGACTGGGGGAGCTGTTCTCGCTCCCGGACGGCTACGAGATCGCCCTCGGCAACGGCGGCACCACCGCCTTCTGGGAGGCGGCGGCGGCCTGGCTCGTGCGCGAGCGGGCGCTGCACCTCACCTACGGCGAGTTTTCGAGCAAGTTCGCCAAGGCGACCGCCGCGGCGCCCTTCCTGGGGGACCCGATCCTGGTCGAGGCCGAGCCCGGCGACGCGCCGTCCCCGAGCGCCGACCCGGCCGCGGACGTGATCGCCTGGGCCCACAACGAGACCTCGACCGGCGTCATGGTCGACGTGCAGCGGCCCGAGGCCGCGGCCGAGGCGCTGGTCCTGATCGACGCCACCTCAGGCGCCGGCGGCCTGCCCGTCGACCTGCTGCAGGCCGACGCCTACTACTTCGCCCCGCAGAAGGGCTTCGCCGCCGACGGCGGCCTCTGGCTCGCCGCCCTCAGCCCGGCCGCGATCGCCCGCATCGAGGAGCTCGACGGCGCCGGCGATCGCTGGCAGCCCGCCTTCCTCTCGCTGCAGACCGCGCTCGACAACTCGCGCAAGGAGCAGACCTACAACACGCCGGCGCTGGCGACCCTGCTGCTGCTGAACGACCAGCTCCAGTGGATGCTCGGGGAGCTCGGCGGCCTCGCCGGCTGCGTCGAGCGCACCTCGGACTCCTCCGGCCGCCTCTACGGCTGGGCCGAGCGCAGCGAGTTCGCCACGCCCTTCGTCGCCGACCCGGCGAAGCGCTCGCTGGTCGTCGGCACGATCGACTTCGACGACTCGGTCGACGCCGCCGCCCTCGCCGCCGCCCTGCGCGCCAACGGCATCGTCGACGTCGAGCCCTACCGCAAGCTCGGCCGCAACCAGCTGCGGATCGGGATGTTCCCCGCGATCGACCCCGACGACGTCGAGGCGCTCACCGCCTGCATCGACTGGGTCGTCGAGAACGTGGACGGCGTCGCCTCGTGAAGGTCCTGGTCAAGGAGAAGATCGCCGACACCGGCGTCGAGTTGCTGCGCTCGCAGTTCGAGGTCGACCTCGGCCTGGAGATGTCCGACGAGGAGCTGGCGCAGCGGATCGGCGAGTACGACGCGATCCTGATCCGCTCGGCGACGAAGATGACCCCGGAGCTGATCGACCGCGCCGACAACCTAAAGGTGATCGGCCGCGCCGGCACCGGCGTCGACAACGTCGACATCCCGGCCGCGACCCGGCGCGGGATCATCGTCGCCAACGCGCCGGAATCGAACTCGGTGGCCGCCGCCGAGCACACCCTGGCGCTGGCCCTGGCGCTGTTTCGCAACGTCCCCCAGGCGCACCGCTCGCTGGTCGAAGGGCGTTGGGACCGGGGCAAGTTCAAGGGCGCCGAGCTCTACGGCAAGACGCTCGGGGTGATCGGCTTCGGCCGCATCGGCCAGCTCGTCGCCAAGCGCGCCCAGAGCTTCGAGATGGAGGTCGTCGCCTTCGACAAGTTCGTCTCCGCCGAGCGCTTCCGCGACCTCGGGGTCGAGGGCGCCGAGTCGATCGAGGAGCTGCTGGGGCGGGCCGACCTGGTCACCCTGCACACGCCGAAGACGCCGGAGACGATCGGGATGATCAACGCGGAGACGATCGCGGCGATGAAGGACGGCGCCCGCCTCGTCAACTGCGCCCGCGGCGAGCTGGTCGACCTCGACGCCCTCAGCGACGGCCTCGAGTCGGGCAAGCTGGCCGGCGCCGCCCTCGACGTCTTCCCCTCCGAGCCCTTCACCGAGCACCCGATCTTCGCCCGCGACGACGTTGTCGTCACCCCGCACCTCGGCGCCTCGACCGCCGAGGCGCAGGACCGGGCCGGAGTCGTCACCGCCGAGCAGGTGACGGCGGCGCTGACCGGCGGCGTCGTCACCAACGCGGTCAACATCGCCGCGGTGCGCCCGGAGGCGATGGAGGCGCTGGCGCCCTTCGTCCCGCTCTGCGAAAAGCTCGGCCGCCTCGCGCAGGGGCTGGGGGACGGCGCGGTCGAGCGGGTCAGCGCCGAATTCCGCGGCCGCATCGCCTCCCACGACACGCGGCTGCTGGGGATCGCCGTCCTCGTCGGAGTCCTGTCCGGCCACACCGAGGAGCCGGTCAATTTGGTCAACGCGCCGCAGATGGCGGAGGAGCGAGGGATCGAGCTCTCCGAGACCACCGACGCCAGCGCCGAGGACTTCACCGAGCTGGTTAAGGTGCGGGTTGGGACCGCCGACGGCGAGGTCGAGGTCGCCGGCACCAGCGTCGGGCCGCGCAACGAGCCCTATCTCGTCTCCGTCTGGAACGAGAGCTTCTACCTGCCCTTCGACGAGCACATCACCGTCTTCCGCTACGCCGACCAGCCGGGGATGATCGGCCGGGTTGGGACGCTGTTCGGCGAAGAGGGGGTCAACATCGTCTCCGCCGCCGTCGGCGCCGAAAGCGGGGGGGAGCGGGCGGTGATGGCACTGACCACCGACGCGCCGGTGCGCTCGGAGGCGATCGAGAAGATCCTCGGCCTCGAGGGCTTCTCCAACGGCCGCTCGGTCGATCTCTAAGCGTCGCCTCGGCTGACGAAAGCCGCTGCTCGCCCCGGCGCGGGCGCAACGTCTGGCGAAACCGGTTGTTCCTGTGGGAGGGTCACACAAAACCCGCTGAGCCAGGGACCGATGAAAAAGGCGATTTTCACCATCCTGACCGCGATTGCGGTCTTCTCCGCCGCGCCCGCGCAGGCCGAAGGGCCGGTGACGCTGCTCCTCGCCGGCGGCAGCGAAGACAACTTCATCCGCATCTCGCTCAGCGCGGACGGGCGCAACTACGTGATCCAGTCGCGGGCGGTCCTCGAAGCCGGCGGCGACCTCTGCAGCCACCCCGAAGGGCGCCAGACCGAACTCCTCTGCGCAGCGCCGGCGATCGCCGGCTTCGAAGTCAACGCCGGCGGCGGCAACGACAAGGTCATCCTCGCCAGCGACATCCCAATTCCCGCCACCCTGCGCGGCGGTCCCGGCGACGACAAGCTGGTCGGCGGGGGTGTCGCCGACAAGATCGTCGGCGGCAGCGGCAACGACATGCTCTCCGGGCGGCGCGGTGATGACTGGCTCCTCGGTGGGCCGGGCAACGACCACCTGATCGGCGGGCCCGGCGACGACCAGCTGCGGGGTGGGCCCGGGACCGACGTCCTCAGCGGCGGTCCCGGTAAGAACCACCTCCTGCAGTAGCGCTCCGCCTGGCCGGGGTTCAGGCCGATTCGCGCGCCGGCTCAGGCGAGCCCCACAGCCGCCCGCCGACGAACCCGAGCGCGATCAGCAGCCCGACCAGCGAGAGCGCCGCGTCGAGCCGGAAGCCGGCCCCGATGCCGTCGACGAAGGGCGGGATCGAGGCGGAGAAGACGGTGGTGGTGAGGCCGAGCCCGATCGAGCCGCCGGCGATCTGGAACATGTAGATGATCCCGCCGGCGAGGCTCGTCTGCGATTCGTCGACCGAGGTGACGCCGGCCGTCGTCGCGGTCGGGTAGAAGCTGCCGATCCCCAGCCCCAGCACGATCATCCCCGGCACCAGCGCCCCGTAGCCCGAGCTCGAGTCGACGAGCGAGAAGGTGAACGGGGCGACGGTGATGCAGGCCGCCCCCAGCACCACCAGCGTCTTCGCGCCGAGGCGGTTGTAGAGCGGCCCGGCGACGAAGGAGACGAGGGCGAAGGTGGCGAGGAAAGGGAGCATCCCGACCCCCGCTTCCAGGGCCGAGTAGCCGAGCTGCTTCTCCATGAACTGCGGCAGGTAGAGGAGGGCGGCGAAGAAGGTCGCCGACATGAAGAGGATCGCGACGCAGGAGGCCGTGAAGCTCTCGTTGCGCATCACCTCCCGCGGCACCAGCGCGTGGCGGCCGGCGCGGCGCTCGACTGGGACGAAGGCGAGCAGCATCGCCGCGGCGAGCACGAGCAGGCCGAGCACCCGGGGGTCGCCCCAGCCCCAGTCGTCGACTTGGTCGAGGGCGACCAGCAGCGAGACCAGGCCGACCGAGAGGACCGTGATCCCGGCGTAGTCGATCTGCCGCTCTTCGCTCTCGGGCTCCTTGACGTGGACGAGGAGGTAGGTGACGGCGATCGCGAAGAGCGCGACCGGGACGTTGAGGAAGAAGATCCAGCGCCAGCTCAGCTCCTCGGTGAGGACGCCGCCGATCAGCGGCCCGATCGCGTTGCCGAGCCCGGCGGCGCCGATGATGATCCCGCCCGCCAGGCCGGCCTTCTCTTCCGGCAGCAGCTCGTAGGTCATCCCCAGGATCGCCGGCCACATCATCGCCCCGCCGATCCCCATCAGCACCCGGCTGAAGATCAGCCAGTCCTCGGTTTGCGCCGCTCCGCCCAGGGCCGACATCGAGGCGAAGATCGCGGTGCCGAGGAAGAAGGCGTTGCGACGGCCGAAGAGGTCGGCGAGACGGCCGCCGGTGACGATCATCACCCCGAAGGTGAGCGCGTAGGCGTTGACGACCCATTGGATCGTGTTGACGTTCGTCTGGAAGTCCTTCTCCATCGTCGGCAGGGCGACGTTGATCGCGGAGAAGTCGTTGGCGATGACGACGACGGCCACCCCCATCGCCAGCAGGGCGAGCCAACTGGTGCGCTGCGAGGTTGCGATTTGCGCAGCCTACGCTAAGGTTCGGATTCGAATGAGCCGCCGGCTGGACAGCCTCGCGCTTCTCCTTCTCCTCCCCCCTCGGGGGGAATAGCGCTGGGCGGCGCGATAGCCGCGAGAGACAAGAGGCCATTCGAACTAGAGAGAGAAGGAGAGGTCCGATGGGACCAGTAGCTGACAACAACGACGCCAATCGCGTCCACATCTTCGACACGACGCTCCGCGACGGGGAGCAGTCACCCGGCATCTCGCTGAACACGGCCGAGAAGGTCGAGATCGCCCAACAGCTAGCGCGCCTGGGGGTCGACGTGATCGAGGCGGGCTTCCCGATCACCTCGCCCGGCGACTTCGAGGCGGTGCAGGAGATCTCGCGCAAGGTCGAGGGGCCGGTGATCTGCGGCCTCGCCCGCACCCACAAGGCCGATATCGACGCCGCCTGGGGGGCGATCAAGGAGGCGGCGCGGCCGCGCATCCACACCTTCATCTCGACCTCCGACATCCACATCGAGCACCAGCTGCAGACCGACCGCGAGGACGTCAAGGGCCAGGCCCGGGCGGCGGTGGCGCTGGCCAAGTCCTACTGCGAGGACGTCGAGTTCTCGCCGATGGACGCGACCCGCGCCGAGATCGAGTTCACCGCCGAAGTCTGCGCGATCGCCGTCGAGGAGGGCGCGACCGTCGTCAACATCCCCGACACCGTCGGCTACACGACGCCGGAGGAGTACGCCGACTACTTCCGGCGCCTGTACGAGCTGGTGCCGTCGCTGCGCGAGGTGGAGCTGTCGGTCCACTGCCACGACGACCTGGGGCTGGCGGTCGCCAACTCCTACGCCGGGGTGCTGGCCGGGGCGCGGCAGGTCGAGTGCGCGGTCAACGGGATCGGCGAGCGGGCGGGCAACTGCTCGCTGGAGGAGATCGCGATGTTGGTTGGCGTCCGCGAAGACGTCCACGGCCTGCACACCGGGATCGTCACCAGGGAGATCGCCCGCACCAGCCGCATGGTCAGCCGCCTCACCGGCTACCCGGTGCAGCCGAACAAGGCCGTGGTCGGGCGCAACGCCTTCGCCCACGAGTCCGGCATCCACCAGGACGGGGTGCTGAAGGAGCGCAGCACCTACGAGATCATGGACGCGACCGAAGTCGGCCTGGAGTCGAACTCGATCGTGCTGGGCAAGCACTCCGGTCGCCACGCGCTGCGCGACGCGCTGGAGCAGCTGGGCTTCAAGGTCGAAGGGCAGGCGCTGAACAACGCCTTCAAGGCCTTCAAGGAGGTCGCCGACCGCAAGAAGCAGGTGACCGCGCTCGACCTGGAGGCGATCGTCTCCGACGAGATGCGCGAGCGCTCCGACGCCCACGAGCTGGCCTGGTTCGAGGTCGAGGCGGGAAGTCGCAAGCCGCCGCTGGCGAAAGTGGCGGTGACGCGTCCCTCGGGCGAGGAGTCGGTCGGGGAAGCGAGCGGCGACGGCCCCGTCGACGCGATCTTCCACGCGATCCAGGCCGCGGTGCAGACCGAGTGCGAGCTGGTCGAGTACAAGGTCGAGGCGGTGACCGGGGGAGAGGACGCCCTCGGTGAAGTGACCGTCCAGCTCCGCGCCGCCGGCCGCCTGGCCACCGGCCAGGGAGTGGCGACCGACATCCTCGAGGCCAGCGCCCGCGCCTATGTCCGCGCGCTGTCGAACGCGCTGGAAGGCGCCGCGACGCGGGAGGCCGAGGCGGCTACTGCTGAGGCGGTCGTGGAGCGGACTCCGGGGCCGTAATAGCGCCAGCCGGGCCTCACCAACCTCCCG
>JBQCIG010000216.1:0-8648 GCA_051953975.1 Solirubrobacterales bacterium
TTTCGAATGAGACGTTTGCTTGTCAATGACAAGTCGTTCGAGGAGTTTCTATCGGTTGGCTACTCCCGAGCATTATCGCCTGCAAGTTGGGCGGGGCGAGGGGCCGGTCAGACTTCGGTCGATTCGCAAAGCGGCCAAGCCCTTTTGGGCACCCCCTCCCCGAACTCCCTGGGGACTACGCCCCCTTACCGATCGTGGTGAGCGGAGCGATTCGCTCGGTTCCCGTCAACTGCATGGTCTTCACCCCCTCTCGCAGCCTCTTTGGCTCTTCGAAAGGGGTTTACTAGAGACGGCTCCAGTATTGGAGAGCACCCTAGGAAGAAATACGCTGGTTCGTTAAAAAACAGGCGGGTGGACGACTACACTCGACCGCTCAGTCAAGCTAGACGGAAGGAGCGGACCCGGTGCCCAAGCGGACCCAGGGGAACAAACGCCTTGCGAAAGCCGCTGAAGCGGGCCCAGAGGGCCAGCCAAAAGAGCGGGGGAAAACGACGAGGGCGAAGCGCGCGAAGGGGAAGAGCAACCGCATCGACGCGATGTCTCACCCCCTGCGAGCCCGGGTTCTACGAACGTTGGTGGAGCGCGGCATAATGAGTCCGGCAGAACTGAGTAGGGCCCTAGGGGCGGAGCTCTCAGATGTGAGCTATCACGTCAGGAGGCTGGAGGAGCTGGAATGCGCAGAGCTAGTCAGCACTCGGCCCGTACGCGGGGCCCTTGAGCACTTCTACCGGGCCACGGAACGACACCTCATAGATACTGATGAGTGGGAGCAGCTAGACCCCATCACCGCCGAGGATCTGGTCTGTGGCTACATACAGCGAATCCTTGACGATTTCGTGGCATCGCGAAAGGCAGAAATCGTTGGCTTCGACAAACACTTTCACATCACGAGGACGCCTCTTATCCTCGACGAGGAGGGCTTTCAGGAAGGCATGGAGATCTATGAAAGGGCTCGACTTGGGATGGCCGAGGTGGAGCGGAAAAGCGCCGAACGACGGGCAGAATCCGGCGAGCCGGGCATCCCTACGTCCTCCTCCTTCGTTTACTTTAAAGTGCCTCGTAAGGCTCTCGATACTTGAGCCAATGATCCTCTGTGGTTCGCCACCCCGATCGTCGCCCTCGTCCTCAGCGCGATCATCTGCTGGAAATTGTTCAAGTCATGGTTGACTACCGGTACGAGTGGAGCCTTCTACGCAGACCCTCTCCCTCGCGCCGTTGGAGGCTCTGATCGGCCGGCTCCCCGATCCCGAAGCGGACCGAGACGCCTTAGCCCTTCTCAGTGATCGGGAGAATCCGGCCGCACGCCAGGTGGCCAAGCGCCTGCAGAGCCGTGCGGGAACCTACCGTCAGCCGCTTCGAACACTGCTCCCAGGGCTGGATCTGCTGTGCACTCCGCTGACGGCAAGGCTCAGCACCAGGGCGAGAAAATCCCTCACGTTGGCCGGTATCGGGAGCTGGGGCGATTTGGCCGCAGTGACGCCGATAGCGCTGCGCCACCTCCCCAACGTCGGCGCCGGCACCGTCGAAGAGATCATCCTCCTCGCGATGTCGGAGTGGGCATCAGGCTTTCTGCCCCTGCACGAGGACCCCGAAAACCCGCTCGTCGCTACCACCGATCCGCCACTTGAGCTAATCGGGCGCTCACCGGATCCCGAAGGCGACGCCCAGATCCTGCGGGCTCTGCTCGACACCACCAGTCCCACCGCCCAGCGGTTCCGCGCGGCCCTCCGGCACTCAGACTGGCATCAGCGACCGCTGCGCGACCTCCTACCGGGGCTCGACCTGATCGAGGCTCCAGCATTCCTGAGCGGGGTCAATATCCGTGCGGCAAACGCCCTCGGGCGGGCGGACCTCGGCAGCGTCGCGGATCTTGCGGGCGTCACTCCCGCGCAGATCGGGGAGCTGCCAGGGGTCGGTCCGGGGACGGTTGAGTCGATCCTGGCGGCCGTGGCGCAAGAGTGGGCCGCAGCCTACCTTCGGGGTAGCGATGGGAGAAGCCAAGATGACTTCCGAGCACGGAGCGGAGAACCGCAGAAGCACACCGGACTGGCTGATCTGGCGGGCGCCTTCGAGAAGCTCGAAAGCATGGGAGCATTCGAGACGTTCAAGCGACGACGGCTTGAGAATCCTGCCTCCCCCGCGAGGGCTCTCGCAACTGAGCTCCAGGTTTCGATCCAGCTCATCTATGCGCGAGAGGCCACGATCGAGCGCGCTCTGGCCTCAGGCATGCGCAAAGAGGAGTGGCCGATCCGGATCGCGGTGGAGGAGCTGCGCGCCCGGCTCGGCTCGGTCGCTCGCCCGCAGGATCTAGACGAGGCCAAGGCCGTCATCGATGTCGACTCCCGGGCGCTGCCAAATCACTCGGCACATCGCTTGGCCCTGTTGCTCAAGCTTGGCGAGTACCGCGTCACGGACCAGTGGATCCTCGATCGCGACATCGAGGAGCTGACGAGGGTCGTCCTTGAGGCCCTTAGCAAGCCCTCGGCTGATATCGACGACGTCGGTCGCCACCTCTCGCGCCTTGGCGTTCGGGAGGAGCTGCAGCTGCCCTGGCTTGCCAGCAGGTACGGCTTCGAGATCGTCGACGGCAGGCTGATCACTTGCGCCTACTAGTGCCCAAAGTCTTTGAAGAACACCCGGGTCAATCGGTTTCGTCGGCTCGGGCCGGCCCGCAGGGGTTCGTGCCAGCCCTAGGGAGGTGCGCCTCCTTGTGGTTAGGCCCTCCGAACGCCGCCCGGCGTGCTCACTCAGGACGATTTGATCTGGTAGATCACCGCCCGGCGGATCGAATTAGTTCGAGGAAATGACGCCAGCCCGGCAAGCGGTCCGCGACCCCGCGGGTTCGAATCCCGCAGCCGTGAGACCCCAGCGCGGTAAGGCCAACCGAGGAGGGACCGGGCGAAGGACGTTCTCCATCGGTCGCCGGTCACGCGGCAACGGGGGCCCTTTTTCAGTTAGTGCTTATTTCGCGGTGGTGAGGTCGTATTCGCGCGGCTTCTTGTTGGTCAGCTTCACCTTCCCCTCCCTTTCGAGCCGGTGGAGGCAGTTGGCAACTGCGCCCGAGGAGCGTTTGATCCCGCGGCCGACCGTGCCGGCGGTGACGGGTAGCTTGCTCCGATTCTTTTTCATGTAGCCGAGCACGAGGTCGTTCAAGGCGCCGGGGCTGAGACGTTTGCCGCCGTCCTTGTTCGCGGCTTTCGCGCTGACGGCTTTCGATTTCGCCGAGGTGCTTTTCGCTTTCGATCCGCTCGATTCGGTGCCTTTGCCGGTGCCCCTCTTGCGGGTTCGGCTGGATTTGCTTTTCGGTGCCGTGGCGCTCATCGTGATCCTCCTGATTCCGTTAGGGCCTCGCCTCGCGTGGCCGATACGGACGTCTTAGCTCTGGTCGCCGGCCAAAGCGAGCGGAATCAGGGGCAATCGGCGCCAATCGCCGCATATATGGCGCCCATCTGGCAGTTACTGCCTGATCAGGAGCGGATTTTGGGTCTCGGTTTAAACGATCGCCGCGGGGGTGAAACTGCTCATTTGCGGCGGTTTTAGGTCGCTGGGGAGGCCGATTTTTGAACCGGCAGCCGCCTGCACCACAACCAGGAGCTCTACCAGCTGAGCTACATCCACCGCGGTGGCTTCAATCTAGCGAGTTCGCGTGGACGCTTGTAGAGCACGGGTTCTCGCGGACTCGGCGTTTCAGGCGACGGCGGCGAACTCGCCGGTGCGGCCGCGCTCGGGCGCGGTCTGCTCCGCCGGGCCGCGGGAGAAGTCCATCTCGTCGTCGACCGGGCCGCGCTTGAGGAGGCCGATGTCTTTGGCGTAGTTCTGGTGCAAGCGCCAGGGGCGGCGGGCGCCCTGCTTGGGCAGCTGGTCGATCGAGCGCAGGACATAGCCGGAGGTGAGGTTGATGAAGGGCTCGCGCGGGAGCGAGGGGTCCGGCTCGCGCGGCGTCGCCACCTTGTAGCCGTGGGCGTCCATGTGCTTGAGCAGGCGGCAGAAGTACTCGGCGACCAGGTCGGTCTTCAGGGTGAAGGAGGCGTTGGTGTAGCCGAGGGCGATGACGAAGTTGGGGATGCCGCTGAACATCGCGCCCTTGTAGCCGACGGTCTCGTTGAACTTGGTCTCCTCGCCATCGACGACGAACTTCATCCCGCCGGCGACGAGCATGTTGAGCCCGGTCGCGGTGACGATGACGTCGGCCTCGAGTTCCTCGCCGGAGATGAGGCGGACGCCCCGCTCGGTGAAGGTCTCGATCCGGTCGGTGACGATGTCGGCGGCGCCGCTGCGGATCGCCTGGAAGAGGTCGCCGCGCGGGACCACGCAGAGGCGCTGGTCCCAGGGGTCGTAGGTCGGGGAGAAGTGGCGCTCGACGTCGAAGCCCGCCGGCAGCTGGCGTTCGACCCCCTTGCGCAGGATCCGGCGCATCAGCTTTGGCGCCCGGCGCGAGAGCTGATAGCTGAGCGAGGTCAGCAGCACGTTTTTCCAGCGGGTCAGCGCGTAGACGGTCTGCTCCGGCAGGAAGCGGCGCAGCGCCCCGGCGATCGGCTCGACCCCCGGCAGGGAGACGACGTAGGTGGGCGAGCGCTGCAGCATCGTCACGTGGGCGGCGCGCTCGGCCATCGCCGGCACCAGGGTGATCGCGGTGGCCCCGCTACCGATCACCACCACCCGCTTGCCGTCGTAGTCGAGGTCCTCGGGCCAGTGCTGGGGATGGACGATCCTGCCGCCGAAGCGGTCTTCGCCGTCGAACTTGGGCGAGAAGCCTTCGTCGTAGCGGTAGTAGCCGGTGCACCCGTAGAGCCAGTCGCAGGTCAGCTCGACCGGCTCGCCGTCGCGCTCGGCGCGGATGATCCAGCACGCCTCGTCGCTCGACCATTCGACGGCGAGGACCCGGTGGCCGAAGCGGATCTTCTCCTCCACCCCGTATTCGTCCGCGGTCTCGCGGATGTAGTCGAGGATCGCCCCGCCCTCGACGATCGATTTGCGCCCGATCCAAGGCTTGAACGAGTAGCCCAGCGTGAACATGTCGGAGTCGGAGCGGATGCCTGGGTAGCGGAAGAGATCCCAGGTGCCGCCGATCGCCTCGCGCGCCTCGAGGATCGCGTAGCTCTTCTCCGGGCAGTTGCGCTGCAGGTGGGCGGCGGCGCCGATGCCGGAAAGGCCGGCGCCGACGATGAGGACGTTGACGTGCTCGCGCTCCATCGATGCCTCCTGGCTCAAGCTCACAGCGCAACTGTATCAACACTGTGTCAAGTGCGTCCACTACTTGTCGAAACTCTCGACGCAATGTATCGTGAAGCACATGCCCGCCCTTCCCGAAACCAAACCCGCCGTCAAAGGACGCGGCCGCCGGGCCGCCCGGGCCAGCGGTGACGAACGCGAGCGGGCGATCCTGGAGACGGCGGAACGGCTGCTGGAGGAGCGGCCGCTGAGCGAGATCTCGGTCGACGACCTCGCCCGCGGCGCCGGCATCTCCCGCCCCACCTTCTACTTCTACTTCCCCTCGAAGGACGCGGTCGTGCTGACGATCATCGACCGCCTCGTCGCCGCCGCGGCCGGCAGCCGCGAGCAGGCGCTGGCAACGCTCGCCCAGGGCGAACCGCGCGCCGGCCTGCGCCAGGGCCTGGAGGACCTCTACGCCGCCTTCCGCTCGCGCCGGGCGGTGGCGCTGGCCGCGGCCGAACTGCGCACGACCAACGAGGAAGCCCGCGATCTCTGGGCGCAGGTGATGGAGGGCTGGGTCGCCGACGTCACCGCGGTGATTGAAGCCGAGCGCGCCCGCGGCGCCGCCCCGTCCGGCCAGCCCGCCCGCGACCTCGCGATCGCCCTCGTGCAGATGAACGAGCGGGTCCAGTACGCGACCTTCGCCGGCGAGTCCCCCTCGCTCGAGGACGACCGCGTCCTCGACGTCCTCGTCGATATCTGGCTGCGGGCGATCTACGGCACCGCCGAGCCCGGTTAACCGCCGCCGTTTTCCTGGATTCGACCGCGGGTAATCAGACGGCGCGGCACCGACTGGATTCCAGCGGCTTTCACCGACTTCGCGCCGGTTCCCGCTCGGATGAGACGACCAACCGCTGCGGCGGCGAGGCGTCCGGCCGGTGCCGTCCCATGGTTCGGGACCGGCCTCGTTTCATCGTCCAGAGCCGTCGAGACCCTTGGGGTCGCCGCGCTACGGTGCGCGCATGAGCGGCCAGCCCCCGACGAAGAAGCAAGCTCACAGCGGTGCGCCTTTTCCTCGTCATAGGGCGATAAGGAACACCGCTGTGGCGCTTGGGGCGATGGCGCTCGCAATCGCACTGGTCGTTCTCGCCTCTTCCGCCGGTGCCGTCGGTTCCTACCCGAGCCTCCGCGGCTGTCCGGTCTTCCCCCAGCCGCCCGCCTCGCTCTCGCCGCGCGCGCCCGCCCTCCCCACCGAGGCCGCCTGGAACCAGGACATCTCGAAGGCGCCGCGGGACCCGCGCTCGGCCGCCTACATCGCCTACATCGTCTCCCACGGCGGCGACCACCTGCATCCCGACTTCGGCTCGCCCCGGTCCTACGGCTTCCCCTACTCGGTCGTCGGCGACGGCCAGCGCCAGCTGCCGATCCACTACACCGCCTACGGCGACGAGAGCGATCCGGGCCCCTTCCCGGTCCCAGCGCGGGCGCCGGTCGAGGGCGGCGACCACAGCGACGGCGACCGTCACGTGCTCGTCGTCGACCGCTCGGCCTGCAGGCTCTACGAGCTCTACCGCGCCTTCTACGTCGCCAAGCCGCACCCGCACTGGAACGCCGACTCGGGCGCCGAATGGGACCTGCGCTCGGCGGCGCGCCGCCCCGAAGGCTGGACCTCGGCCGACGCCGCCGGGCTGCCGATCTTCCCTGGCCTCGTCCGCTACGACGAAGTCGCCGCCGGCCATCTCGACCACGCGATCCGCGTCACGGTCGAAAGCACCCGCGACGCCTGGGTCCACCCCGCCTCCCACTGCGCCGGCGACACCTCCGACCCGAGCGCGCCGCCGATGGGGCTGCGGCTACGGCTCAAGGCCGGCTACCCCCTCGGCCACTTCAACGGCGGCGCGAAGACGATCGCGGTGGCGATGAAGCACTATGGCCTGATCGTCGCCGACAACGGCTCCAACTGGTTCTTCTCCGGCAGCAGCGACCGCCGCTGGGACGACGAAAACCTCGACCAGCTGAAGCGGATCCCCGGCAGCGCCTTCGAAGTGGTGAAGAGCGCCGCCGCCATTCACCCCTGCTGAGGGACGCGCGAAGCTCGATCAGACGCTCTGTTGGCGAGCGCGGCGGCGCCGGCTGGGGCGGGCGCCGGAGACCAGCCGCCAGATCCGGTTGAAGACGAAGAGGACGGCGAAGGCGACCCCGAGGCCGATCGCCCCCAGCACCAGCAGGAAGATCACGAAGGCGACGATCGCCAATGGGATGAGGAGAAGTTTCACGATCCGTAGTCTTGCAGTGACGATGGGAGCAACGGCAGCACTCGCGACGGTCCTGGTAGCGGTCGGCCATGTGGCGATGGGGGCCGGGGCCGGCCCCCGGGTCGAAGCGGTCAGCGACAGCCTCGCCCTGCTCAGCACCCAGCATCAGCTCGAAGCGCAAGCCACGCACCAACCGCAGCGCGCCCCGGCGCCGGCACCGACCGCGGCGGAAATCGCCGCCGACCCGGAAAAGCTTCCCCCTGCTTCGGCCGGCAGCAACGGGACCACCGTCCCCCACGCCTCCCAGCTCAGCCGCGAGCAGATCTTCGCCCACAGCCGCGGCGGCTCCAACTCGACCGCGATCCTCCTCACCGGCGTCGCGCTCGCCCCGCCCGACGCGCCGGAAGCGGTCAAGGGGGCGATCAACGCCGCCAACCAGATCATCGGCCGGCCCTATATATGGGGCGGCGGCCACGCCTCCTTCTACTCCCGCGGCTACGACTGCTCCGGCTCGGTCAGCTTCGCCCTCTTCGGCGGCGGCCTGATCCCGCGACCGCTCACCTCGGGCGAGCTCGAGCACTGGGGGGCACCCGGACCGGGCAAGTGGATCACCGTCTACGCCAACGCCAGCCATACCTTCGCCGAGATCGCCGGCCTGCGCTGGGACACGGTCGGCGACGCGCAGGGAACCGGCCCCCGCTGGCACCTCGCCCCCACCTCCACCGCCGGCTTCGTCGTCCGCCACCCGCCGGGTCTTTAACCAAAAGACGGAAGGCCGGCCCCCCAGGCGAGGGCCGGCCGTCGGGTGGCTGTTAGCTGCCCTTCCCGATCGAATCGAGGGGCAGCACGCGCTCGGTCCGGAGATCCATCCGTCTTCACCTCCTCCCCGGCTCTGGCTTGCGTTGGGTGGGACCGGGAAATTGGTGGAACTGGTTCCACTAATGAAAGCACTTACAGGAAAAAGCGCGATTTTTTGAACAACGTGTCCAGTAAACCGATTAGGATCAAGCGCTCGCCAGTAATCAGACCCCTCACAAAGGAAGAGCAAAATGTCGACGAAAGCGCAGCACCGCAAAGCCACCGAGAACCGGATCAAAGCGATGAGCCACCCCCTCCGGGCGGCCGTCTTACGGATCCTCGCCGACCGCACCGCAAGCCCCGCCGAAATGGCCCGCGAGCTCGACGAAGAGCTGTCGAACGTCAGCTACCACACCAAACAGCTGGTCGAGTTCGAATGCG
>JBQCIG010000217.1:0-7561 GCA_051953975.1 Solirubrobacterales bacterium
GCGGACCCGGTTGCCGACCGGGGTGACGGAGGTGACCTCGCCGGCGAGCCGGTTCAGCATCGAGTCCCCGGCTTCGCCGCCCGGCGGCTGCAGCGAGATCTCCCAGGGGAAGACGCTGACCGCGACCGGCCCGCTCGCCGCGTCGGTGCTGTGCACCTCACCGCCTCCGCGCAGGCGTACCAGCGTCAGCCCCTCCGGCTCCCGGCTCGCCTCGCCGTGGAGGACGACGGCGCCGGCGAAGTCGGCGACGAAGGCCGACCGCGGCTGGGTCGAGATCGTCGCCGGCTCGCCGCTCTGGACGACGCGGCCGCGGTCGATCACGGCGATGCGGTCGGCCAGCAGCGCCGCCTCGTCGTAGGAGTGGGTGACGAGCAGGACCGGGATCGAGAGCTCGGACAGCAGCGCGTGCAGCTCGCGCAGCGAGTCGCGTCGGCTACCCGGGTCCAGGGCCGAGAGCGGCTCGTCGAGGAGCAACGCCCGCGGCTCGGCGGCCAGCGCCCGCGCTAGCGCCACCCGCTGGCGCTCGCCGCCGGAGAGGCCGGCCGGGTTGGCCTCGGCAAGCGCGGCGATCCCGAAGCGCTCCAGTAAGTCGAGCGCACGCCGCCGGCGCTCGCGCCGCGGGCCCCGCATCCCGTAGGCGACGTTGCGCCAGGCGCTGAGGCCGGGGAAGAGGGCGTAGTCCTGAAAGACGAAGCCGCAGCGCCGGCGCTCGGCCGGCACCTCGACCCCGGCGGCGGTATCGAGCCAGGCCTCCCCGCCGAGCGCGACCCTGCCGCTCGCCGGTCGCGCCAGCCCGGCGGCTATCCGCAGGGCGCTCGTCTTGCCGGCGCCGGAGGGCCCGGCGAGGGCGAGCCGCTCGCCGGCGGCGGCCGCGAGGTCGAGCGAGAGCTCGAACTCGCGCAGGGGCATCTCGGCGGCCAGCGCCAAGCCGTCGGCAGGGGCCGGCCTCGCGGCTGCGGCGGTCCTCATCGTGCCTCCGTCCCCAGCGCTTCGATCGACCGATCCCCGCCGAGCAGCTTCACCGCGACCAGGATCGCCGCGGCGACGAGGATCAGCACCGCCGAGAGCGCCAGCGCCGCGACGAAGCCGCCGGGCCGGCTGAACTCGGAGAAGATCGCCAGCGGCGCCGTCTGGGTCACCCCCTGCAGCGAGCCGGCGAAGAGGAGGGTGGCGCCGAACTCGCCCAGCGCCCGCCCCCAGGCGAGGGCGAGGCCGGCCGCCAGCCCCGGCCGCGCCCCCGGCACCGCCACCGTGGCGAAGACGCGGAAGGGGCCGGCGCCGAGCGTCCGCGCCGTCTCCAACAGCCGCGGGTCCAGCGCGGCAAAGGCGGCGATCGCCTGGCGCAGGAAGAAGGGGGCGGAGACGAAGACGAGGGCGACGACGACCCCCGCGGTCTGGAAGACGAGTTCGATCCCGGCCCCCGCGACCGCGCCGCCGAGGATGCCGTGCGGGCCGAGCGCCGCCAGCAGCGCGATTCCCGCCACCGCCGGCGGCATCACCAGCGGCAGCTCGATCGCGGTGAGGACGAGGGCGCGGCCGCGGAAGCGGCGCAGGGCCAGCAGGTAGGCCGCCGGGGTGCCGACGAAGACGACTATCGCGAGCGCGATCAGCGTCGTCCGCAGGCTCAGCCAGAGCGCTTCGCGGGCGCTTTCTTCGCCGAGCGCGTCGAGCAGTCGCCCCGGGCTGGTGTGGGCGAAGATCGCCACCACCGGCAGGACGAGGAAGGCGACGGCGAGCACCGCGGCCGCGAGGGCGAGCAGCCCGAAGCCCGAGCGCAGCCTCATCGCGGCGGCAGGAAGCCGGCCCGGCGCAGGTCTTCGGCGCCGCGCCCGTGCAGCAGCCCGTCGAGGTAACGGTGCGCCAGTTCGGGCTCCTCACTCGAGGAGAGGACGGCGGCCGCGTAGGCGACGTCCGGTTGCAGGCTGGGTGGGATCGCCACCGTTCGCACTTCTCCTTCGACCGTCTTCGCGTCGGTGACGTAGACGAAGCCGGCGTCGGCAGCGCCGTTCACCACCTTGGCCAGGACCGCGGTCACCTCCGATTCTTCGGAGCGGACGTTGGCGAGAATCGCCTTGCGCTCCGCCGCGGGCAGCCGCCCCAGGACTTCGCGGGTGTAGGCGCCGACTGGCACGCTGGGGTCGCCGATGACGATCTTCGTCCCCGGCCGCGCCAGGTCGCCGAGCGACTTCACCGACCCGTCCTCTGGGGTGACGACGACCAGGCGGTTGCGGGCGAAGACCACCGGCTTCTCCGCCAGCCCTTCCCGGTGCAGCTGCGCCGGGTATTCGGTGTCGGCCGAGGCGAAGACATCGGCCTTCGCCCCCTGGCGGATCTGCGCCGCCAGCTGGTCGGATCCCGCGAACGAGCTCCGCACCTTGGCTCCCGCGAACGAACCGCCGTAGCGTTCCAGCGCTTCGGTCAGCGACGAGGCTCCGAACACCGTCAGCGTCGGTTCGCCGCCACCGCCACCGCACCCCGCGAGCCCCGCGACCGCCAGCACTATCACCACACCGCTGCCGAGGGGACCAAACCCGGTTACATGGACCGCTTTTCGGCCCGTCGGCACCGGTCACTCGCCCCGCTGGACCATCACCGAGGAGGCCTTGACGGTCGCGATCGCCTTCATCCCGGGCGCGAGGCCGAGCTCTTCGACCGAGTCGCGGGTGATCGCGGCGGTAACGAGGTGGGGGCCGGCCTCGATCTCGACCAGCGCCATCACCCCGTCGACCTCGACCGAGCGGATCGTGCCGGGGAAGCGGTTGCGGGCGGAGAAGCCGTCGCCGGTGACGTGGCGCTGCGGCGCCTCGCGCAGGCGCTCCACCTCCGCGACCGGCACGCGGCGGCGGTTGCGAGCGTCGCGGGTGGTCTCGATCCGGCCGGCCTTGTCCCAGCGGCGCAGCGTGTCGGTGCTGACGCCGAGCATCTTCGCCGCCTCGCCGATCCCGACCGTCTTTGCCACTGCCTAGGCAGTGTATAGGTAAGAGAAGGGCCGGCTATGGTCGGCTGGGAAGCGCCGCAGCGCTTAGCCGAAGCGCGGTTCGAGCCGCTGGAAGGTCCGCCACCAGCCGCGGTCGAGGGTGGCGTGCTCGACCAGCAGCAGCGAGCCGTCGTCGTCATGGAGCTCGTAGCTGACCACCGGCGTCTCGCCGTCGGTGTCGACCGCGACGATCCGCGCCATCATCAGGTAGGGCGGGCAGCTCAGCCAAACCTCGCCGGGTTGGGGGGTGGTCTTGACGTTCGGGGCTGCCATGGGCGTTGGGTACCCCTGCTTTCGACGCGAAAACGAAGAACCATCCCCGAAATTAGGGGAAATCGGCCGGTTCAGATCTCCTGCTCCCATGCCGATAGAAACACGGTGGAGGCGCAACCAATGCGGTCTGGGGAGTCGCGGATCTCGCGCGGCTGGCGGCTGACCGGCGCCGCCTGGCGGCTGATGCGCCAGAACCCGACGATGATCGGCCTCGCCTTCCTCGGCACCGGCTGCGGGCTCGTCGGCGCCGCCTTGATGCTCTACCTCGGCGGCGTCTTCTCCCCGGCGCACTACTCGCGCGCCCATTTCGGCCTGATCGCGCTGCTCTTCCTCTACCCGCTCACCTTCGTCGGCGTCTTCTTCAACGTCGCCCTCACCGCCGCCGCGGTGGCCACGCTCGAGGGCCGCTGGATCGGCATCGGCGGCGCCCTGCGCGAAGCCTGGGAGCGGGTCGACCGGATCGCGCAGTGGGCGCTGCTCTCCGCCGTGGTCGGCTTCGTGATCAACCAGATCGCCTCCCGCTTCCCCGCCGCCGGCCGGATCGTCGCCTGGTTGATCGGCGTCGCCTGGGGCATCGCGACCCTCTTCGCGATCCCGCTCCTCACCCTCGAGGACGCGGGGCCGGTTGAGGCGGCGCGCGGCTCCGCCCACCTCGTCCGCAGCAAGTGGGGCGAGGGGCTGACCGGGATCGTCAGTATCAGCGCCTGGGCGTCGATCGTGATGATTCCCGTCGTCATCGGCGGCGTCATCGGCTTCGCGGTCGCGAAGAACGATCCCGCGGTCGGCATCGGCCTGATCGTCGTCAGCGCCACCGCCTTTGTCTCGATCCTCGCCGCCGTCAACGCCACCCGGCAGGTCTTCAACCTCGCCCTCTTCCGCTACGCGACCGGCGTCTCCACCCCCGGGTTCGAGCTCGCCGACCTCGAAGACCCCTTCGCCCGCAAGCAAGGCCGGCGCCGCCGCACCCGCAACTGGGCCTGGATCGCGCTGGCGCTCATCGTCGGCCTGATCGCCATCGGCCTGATCTTCGGCCACCATCACCGAGAAGGAGTCGGTTCGGGCTATAGCCCGTACGGGACCGGCTCGGGCCGATCGGTCGGAAATCCAAATCCCTAGGAGGCCGAACGGCTCCGGCTACTGCCGCTGACCGACGCCGGTCGCCAGCTCGCGCACCCGGGCGGGGCCGCCGGCGTGGGTCTCCAGCGGCGGCGTCGGTGCTCCCTCGGCGTGGCGCAACCCCTGCAGCAGGTCCTCCAGCGCCTCCAGCGAGGTCACGCTCGGCTTCCAGCCCAGCTCCCCGCGGGCGCGGCTGCTGTCCATCATCGGCACGCCGAGTGCCAAGTCGATCCAGCCCGGGGGCGAGGGCTGCAGGCGCAGCTTCCAGCTCGCCGCGGCGGCGGCGCGCAGCGTTCCCGCCGGCAGCGGGAAGCTGCGGGCGCCGAAGAGCTGGCAGAGCTCCTCGACCCCGATCTCCGGCTCGGCGGCGACGTTGAAGGCGCCGGCGGCTTCGCCGACCACTGCCAGCCGGTAGGCCTCGCCGACGTCGCGCGAGTGGACAGCCTGGAAGCGCAGCCGCGGCACTCGCGGAATCAGTGGCACCAACTGCTTGCGGACCAGGAAGCCGGGCAGGAAGGGGCCGGCGAAGAGGCGGCGGATCTCGCTCGCCGCCTCGGCTTTGAAGATCAGCCCCGGCCGCAGCCGCACCACCCGCGTCTCCGGCGTCCGCGCTTCGAACTGATCGAGCAGTTCTTCCACCGTCGCCTTGTGGCGCGAGTAGAAGGAGGTGGGGATGCCCTCGACCGGCCAGGACTCGTCGACCTGCCGTTGCTTCGGCCCGGGACTGTAGGCGCCGACCGAGGAGGCGTAGACCAGCGCCGGCACCTCCGCCGCCGCGACCGCGTCGAAGACCAGCTTGCTGCCGAGGACGTTGATCCGCTCGGTCACCGCTTCGTCGCGGCTCGGCTGGATCGCCCAGGCGAGGTGGACGACCGCGTCGGCGCCGTCGAAGAGCGAGGCCAGCGGCGCCTCGAGGATGTCCGCCCCGACCCATTCGACCTTCGGCATCGCCAGCTCGGGAACGCGGCGGGAGATGCCGACGATCTCCCTCACCTGCGGCTCCCGGCCCAGCGCCTCCAGCACGCTGGTGCCGACGTTGCCGCTGGCCCCGGTGACGACGACGCGCAGCTGTCGGCCGGCTCCGTTCACGGCTGGATCACGAACTTGATCGCCCCGTCTTCCTTCTTTTGGAACTTCTCGTAGGCCTCGGGCACCTCGTCGATGCCGATCTTGTGGGAGGCGAGGTCTTCGGTCCCGAGCGGGTCGGCCTCATCGCCGAGGAGCGGCATGATCTCGTCGATCCATTTCTTCACGTGGGCCTGGCCCATCCGCAGCTGCACCCCCTTGTCGAAGAGCTGCATCATCGGGATCGGGTCGACCATGCCGCCGTAGACGCCGCTGATCGAGACGGTGCCACCGCGGCGCACGCTGTCGAAGCACTGATACAGCGCCGACATCCGGTCGATGCCCCCTTTTTCGATCACTTTTTCGGCCAGCTTGTCAGGCAGCAGGCCGGCGGCTTTCTGGGCGAACTCGCCGACCGGGGCGCCGTGGGCCTCCATCCCGACTGCGTCGATCGCCGCGTCGGTGCCGCGGCCCTCGGTCATCTCGCGGATCGCCTCGGAGACGTCTTCGTGCTCCTCCAGGTCGAGCGTCTCGATCCCGTGCTTGCGCGCCAGCTCCAGCCGCTCGGGGACGAGATCGACGCCGATCACCCGCGCCCCTTTGTGGGCGGCGATCCGCGCCGTCATCTGCCCGATCGGCCCGAGCCCGAAGACGGCGACCGAGCCGCCCTCCGGGATCGCCGCGTAATCGACAGCCTGCCAGGAGGTCGGCAGCACGTCGGAGAGGTAGAGGAAGCGATCGTCGGGCGGGCCCTTGGGCACCTTGATCGGCCCGAAGTGAGCCTGCGGCACGCGCAGGTATTCGGCCTGCCCGCCCGGCACCTGGCCATAGAGCTTGGTGTAGCCGAACAGCGAGGCGCCCTTTTCCTCCTCGCGGTTCTGGGTCGTCTCGCACTGCGCGTAGAGCTGTTGCTCGCACATCCAGCAGTGCCCGCACGAGATGTTGAAAGGGATCACGACCCGGTCGCCGGGGGCGATGTGGGTCACCTCGGGGCCGACCTCTTCGACGATCCCCATCGGCTCGTGGCCGAGGATGTCGCCCGCTTCCACGAAGGGCGAGAGGACCTCGTAGAGGTGCAGGTCGGAGCCGCAGATCGCGCTCAAGGTAATCCGCACCACCGCGTCGGTGGCTTCCTCGATCTTCGGGTCATCGACTTGGTCGACGCGGACGTCGCGCGGGCCGTGCCAGACGGCCGCCTTCATCGCTCGTCCCCGCGCTCGCCCGCCGTCGCCGGCTGGGCCATCTTGCGGTGCATTTCCGCCTTCACCGAATCGGGGACGAACCTGCCGGCGACGGTCTGGACTTTGTTCTTGAAGCTGCCGGCGACGACCTTTTCCCTGCCCGCCATCAGCGCCTCGAACCCCTGGCGTGCGACCTCGGCCGGATCGTCCTTCTCTTCTTCGCCGACGGGGGTGTCGAGCATCTCGGCGCGCTCGAAGAACTCGGTCTCGGTCGGTCCCGGCATCAGCGCGGTGACGGTGACGCGGGTGTCCTTCAGCTCGTTGCGCAGCGCCAGCGCGAAGGCCTGGACGAAGGACTTGGAGGCGTTGTAGACGGCCTGGTAGGCACCGGGCATCGTCGAGGCGATCGAGGAGGTGAAGAGGATCCGCCCCTCGTCGCGGGCGACCATGTCCTGCACCACCAGCTTGCAGAGTTGGACGGTGGAGCGGACGTTGAGGTCGATCAGCCGCAGCTCCTTGCGCAGATCGGTTTCGCGAGCGAAGTCGCCGCCGGCGCCGATGCCGGCGTTGAGGGCGATCGCGTCGACCGGGCGGGCGGTCGCCTTGGTCCGCTCGTAGAGTCGCTCAACCCCCTCTTCGGTGGAGAGGTCGAGGCGGGTGCACTCGACGCTGGCGGTGAGCTGGTTGAGCTCGCGGTAGGCCGCTTCGATCTCCTCGTCCTCGGCGGTGATCAGGAGGTCGAAGCCGTTTTCGGCGAATACCTTGGCGAGCTCGAAGCCGATCCCGCTCGACGCTCCCGTCACCACGGCGAAGGGCCGTTCTCGTTGTCCGTTCATGTCCTGCCTTCCCTAGCGGTTCGTTACTTACTCGTCCCCGGCAGTTGGAGGGGCGAAACGAAGAAGCCGCCGGGGGGGAGGACCGGGCATGCCTCGGCGGACGTTGGGGAGTG
>JBQCIG010000218.1:0-3277 GCA_051953975.1 Solirubrobacterales bacterium
GGCCGGGGAGCTTCGTTGTCTCCCCCGGCCCCCAGAGGAGGTAGTCATGCCGAAGAAGAAACGGCGGAGGAAGCCGAAGCCCACCACCCCGGAGGACAGGCTGCTGCAAGTCCTCGCGCACCCGCTGCGGAAGCTGCTGCTGCGGCTCTACGTCGAGGAGGACGGAATGCTAAGTCCGAAGGAACTCTCCGTGTTCACGAAGAAGCACGTCTCCAATGTCGGTTACCACGTCCGCGTTCTCGTGGACTACGGCGCCGTCGAGATTGTCGCCGAAGAGAAGCGGCGCGGCTCGGTCGAGCACTTCTATGAGGCAACGTCCCTCGTTGACGAAGTGCCCTGGGCGCGGGCCGCTCTCGGGTTGGGCGGTGAGGCCGCATGAATGGCAAGGCAATCAGCGTCCGCTTCTCGGAGAAGATGGCGAAGGAACTCGATGCCCTCGCCCGCGCCGAAGGCGTGCCAGTCTCAGAGGCAATCCGGGCGGCCGTCCATCGCTACATCGCTACCTGCCGTTCCAACCAGGCATTCAAAGAGCGCTTGAAGAAGCGCCTGGAAGAAGACCGCGAGCTATTGGAACGGCTATCGGAGTAATCCCCTCAAGGACGCATAATGTTCGGGGGCGCGGGCGTCGTGGTCGTGGACTGGTCGTCTGCGGCGTCCGCTACCGCGCTTGCGCCGCCCCTCGTGCTCGTCTCGACTTGAAAGGCTCTGTCCGCGCTCATCGGGCGCGGAATCCTAGAGTCTCCAGCCTAGGCCGAACTATGGAATAAGGGCATACCGCCCCTGCCCTAGCCGCTTGAAAAGCGGCTTTTTGCCCTTCGAGCGCGTTGAGAGACAGCTATTGACGGAACTCTTTGGCACTCGCATACTAAGAAGGCGCTCAACGGAAGCATGGATTTCTTGAACCTCCATCGGCCTCTGTGCAGCGGTCAGCACTTTGATTGCCGCTACTTGGACAGCCCCGCAGCGCAACCGCATCGGAGGTTTCGGGGTTTCCGGCGCATCCGCAGCGACCTTCAAGAGCTTTTGTCGCAGAACGTTTAGCCGCTCAAGCTGCTCTTGATGGTTCAAGAGTGCTCCCATCAGGGGCATCGGAGATTCGACACAGCGGGGTGGGCCCGAAGTCGGATGCGCTCAGGCGACCCGGGTGACCGGCGCCGCCTCCGGCGCCCGGGCGGCGTTGGCGGCGATCTCCTCGACGAAGGTCGGCCAGAGGGGTCGCGGCAGGTCGTGGCCCATGCCCTCGATCATCTTCAGGCGCGCGTTCGGGATCGCCTTGGCGGTGGCGCGGCCGCCGGAGGGGTTGACGAGGACGTCGCTCTTGCCGTGGATGACGAGGGCGGGCAGGTCGAGCTCGCGCAGGCGGGGAGTGCGGTCGCCGGAGGCGGTGATCGCGTGCAGCTGGCGCATCACCCCGGCCGGGCTGTGGCCGCGGTCGAAGGAGCGGCCGGCGATCGCGCGCACGCGGTCCTCTTCGAAGGGGTAGCCGGGCGAGCCGATCACCTTGAAGGTCTTGATGACGCGCTCGATCATCGCCTCGCGCTCGCGCGGCGGAGAGCCGAGCAGGAGGCCGAAGGTTTTGTAGCTGGGGTGGCCGACGCGGCGGCTGCCGGTGGTCGACATGATCGAGGTAAGGGAGCGGACGCGCTCGGGGCGCTCGATCGCGGCGGTCTGGACGATCATCCCGCCCATCGAGGCACCGACCAGGTGGGCCGAGTCGATCCCGAGGTGGTCCATCAGGCCGAAGGTGTCGGCGGCCATGTCGCGGAGCAGGTAGGGCGCCCTGCCGCGGCCGAGGAGCATGTCGAGGCGGCCGGGCGCGCCGCCGGAGCTGAGCCGGGTCGAGCGGCCGATGTCGCGGTTGTCGAAACGGACGACGCGGAAGCCGCGCTCGGCCAGCAGCGCGCAGAACTCCTCGTCCCAGGCGATCATCTGCGTCGCCAGCCCCATCACCAGCAGCAGCGGCTCACCGTCGGGGTCGCCCATCTCCTGATAGCAGAGCTCGATCCCGTTGGCGGGTGCCATCAGTTCGTCGCCAAAGCGATGCATCTCGGGATCGTACCCAGTTTGGCTGGGCAGCCAAACTTGGGGCGTGTCGTCTTTTGCATCCATATATGGGCGCATAAGGCGACATGAGGTAGAACGGGCGGGTGCGGACGGCGATCATCTCCGACCTCCACCTCGGCGTCGCCAGCGACGAGGACGTGCTCCGCGACCCCGCGGTGCGGCGGGCCCTGTTCGAGGAGATCGCCGGCGCCGACCGCCTCGTCCTGCTCGGCGACGTGGTCGAGCTGCGCAACCTGCCGCTCGGGCCCTCGCTGGAGCGCAGCCGCCCCTTCTTCGAAGAGCTCGGCGAGGTGCTCACCCACAAGGAGGTGACGCTGGTCCCCGGCAACCACGACGCCCGCCTCGCCGAGCCGCTGCTCGACCAGCTCTCGATCGGCGGCGACCCGACGTTGGAGCTGGAGAACTACTACGAGCCCCTCCCTCCCGGTAACGCCCCCTCGCCCGGCCCGGCCGAGCTGATCGACGAGTGGCTCGGCGCGGCGCGGCTGCAATTTGCCTACCCCGGCGTCTGGCTGCGCGAGGACGTCTACGCCACCCACGGCCACTACATGGACGTCCACCTGAGGCTGCCGCGCGCCGAGTGCGTCGCCGCGGCGACGATGGTCCGCCTCTCCAAGCCGTTGCCGCCGCGGGCCACGCCCGACGACTACGAGCGCGTGCTGCGCCCCTTATACGGGTTCGCCTACGGCCTCGCCCAGGTGCTACCGGTGCGCCGGCGCCGCAACGGGCCCTTCGAGTGGGCCTGGGAGGTGCTCGCCGGCGAGCGCAGGGACGGCTTCAAGGGCCGGGCCGCCCGCGCCGGCTTCCCGCTGGCGATCCGCGGCCTCAACTCGCTGCTGCGCGCCGAGTTCGAGCCCGACGTGACCCCGGCGGCGATCTTCCGCGGCGGCGTCGAGGCGGCGATCGAGATGACGCGGCGGCTCGGCCTCGACGATGTCCAGGTAATCACCGGCCACACCCACCGCGGCGGCCCGCTCCCCGATGAACCCAGCTGGTCCCTCCCACGCGGCGGCACCTTGCACAACACCGGCAGCTGGGTCTTCGCCTCCGCGTTCCACCAGCCCGGCACCCCACCCAACTCTTATTGGCCCGGCACTGTCACCTGGCTGGAAGACGACGGCCCGCCCCGGCGTGTGCAACTGCTCCATGGCCGCTCCCACGAGCAGATGATGGAGCTGATCCGGCGCGCTGGCGAGGGCAGTCGGGGGGTGAA
>JBQCIG010000219.1:0-3510 GCA_051953975.1 Solirubrobacterales bacterium
GGCAGCTTCTCGCTGAGCAGGGAGATGATGCGGGCGAGGTTGAAGGCCTGCAGGCCCTGCGGCATGCCAACGCCGCAGAAGACGTCTTCGATCATGGCGGGGTCGACCTCGGGGTTGCGCTCGAGCAGCCGATCGACCACGTAGGCGCCCATCTCGTCGGGGCGCAGCTGGGCCAGCGAGCCCTTGAAGGCCCTGCCGATGGGCGTGCGGATGGTGTCGACGATCACTGCTTCGGGCATTCCGTTATCTCCTTGAAGGCTTGGGAAGGGCTTGCGACTGCGGCAGGAGGGTAGTTGACGGGCGACATGGGCGTTTCGTGCGGATCATCACAAAGTCTGGGCGGAACGTCGTGAGCCTGCGTTACATTCGCCTCAATCCACCTCGCCCACAAGGCGAGATTTGCCTGTTCGCGGCAACGAAAGGAGGGGCCCTTCATGCCTGAGGGTTACTGCGTCAAAGAGCGTAAGAAGGTCGAGATCAAAGACGCCAAGCAGGTGACGATGAAGAACGGTCGCCCGGCGATCCAGGGTGTCTGCCCGGATTGCGGGACGAAAATCTTCAAGATCGGGAAACTCGAATAGGGGTCGCCCCAGGAGGCATTTGAACCCGGCCAAGCCGGGAAGCGTATGCCGGGTCGGATGATCCAACTAGGAACTTCGACCCGGGGAGCGCTCGGCCGCGAACGCGACGTCCGCGAGGCCTACTCCGCCCATTCCGGCGAGCTGTACGGCTTCGCGGTCCGTTCGCTCGGCGACTCCGGGCTCGCCGAAGAGGCGGTCCAGGAGACCTTCGTCCGCGCCTGGCGGGCGGGTGACCGCTTCGACCCGAAGATCGGCTCGCTGCGGACCTGGCTCTTCGCGATCCTCCGCAACGTCGTCATCGACCTCGGGCGGGCGCGGGCGGTGCGGCCCGGCGTCGCCGAGGGTGGGATCGAGCCGAGCGTCGAGCCGCTGGAGGAGGCCCTGCAGGCCTGGCAGATGGAGGAGGCGATGCGGCGGATCGGCGACGACCACCGGCGGGTGATCGTCGAGACTTATTACAAGGGGCGGCCCTACGCGGAGGTGGCGGAGGAGCTGGGCGTCCCGGAGGGAACCGTGAAGAGCCGCGTCTATTACGGGCTGCGGGCGCTGCGGGTCGTGCTCGAGGAGATGGGCTATGAAGACTAGGAACGACTGCCGGGAATGGCGCGAGCTGCTCGGCGCTTACGCGCTGGACCAGCTCGAAGGCGACGAGCGGGTGGCGCTGGAGGCGCACCTCGACGGCTGCGGTCGCTGTCGCGAGGAGCTGGCCTCGCTGCAGCCGGTGGCGGCGATGCTCCCCCACGCCGATCCGGCGCGCTTCGAGTCGGCGCCGCAACCGCCCCCTGAGCTGGGGGAGCGGATCAAGGCGACGATCGCTGCCGAACGGGAGCGAGTCCGCCAGCGGCGCCGGCGCCGGCGCGCCTTCGGCGGCTTCGCGCTGGGCGGCGCGGCGGTGCTGGCCGCGGCGGCGTTGGCGATCTTCGTCCTCGGCGGGAGCGGCGAAAACCCCGAACAGACCGTCCGCTTCGCCTCGCTGCCGGCAGGGGTGAGGATCGACGCGACGCTGCAGCCGCATTCCTACGGGACCGAAATCCACATGTACGTGCAAGGGATCCCCTCCGGCACGCTCTGCCGGGTCTCGCTGCGCGGGCCCGGGGGCGTTACCTACCCCGCGGGGACCTTCCGCTACCGCTGGGGCGACGACTCCGAAGCGGTGCTGAGCTCGGCGCTCGATCTCTCCCGGACCCGCGCGGTCGTCGTCCGAGCCGGCAACAGGACCTTCGTCGCGCCTCTGGGGAGGGCGCCGATAGCGGCAGTCACCCACAACCAGGAGGAAAAGACGTGAACAGGAAGTCCTATGTCTTGGCGCCGCTGGCGGCGCTGATGGCCGTGGCGCTCGTGATCGCGGGCTGCGGCGGCGGGAGCAGCACCACGAGCGCAAGCAACTCGGGCGGCTCGGAGGAAAACGCCTCGAGCGAAAGCTCCGCCAGCGAAAACAAGCCCGCCAGCTCGGAATCGAGCGGGGGGTCCGCCGCCGTGGTCTCGCTCGGTCACACCAAAGTCGGCATGGTCCTCGTCGACTCGAATGGGATGACGCTCTATGACTTCCACAAAGACAAGGGGACGACGTCCTCCTGTTACGGCGCCTGCGCAAAAGCCTGGCCGCCGATGACCACCGAAGGCAAACCGACCGTCGGCAACGGCGCCTCCGCCTCGAAGCTGGGCACGACCGAACGCAAAGACGGGACGATGCAGGTCACCTACGCCGGCCATCCCCTCTACACCTTCGTCGAGGACAAAAAGCCCGGCGAAGCCAACGGCAACGACACCAGCGCCTTCGGCGCCCAGTGGTACGCGCTGAAAGGCAACGGCGAGGAGGCCGGCGGCTAGCCCCTAGCCCGACCAAGGCACGCCTCCCAGTTCCATGGTTCCTTTTGCACCCATACCGTGCAAAAGGAACCGCGGAATCGCTGACGGGGGGAGAGTTTGAGTTGCGCGGTTCCTTAAGCACGCATGTCGTGCAAAAGGAACCGCGCAAACGAGAAAGGGAACGTCCGGAAGCAGGTGGCGGAGTTGGCTACCCGGCAAGGTGGCGTCGTTTCTCTGGGGCAACTGAGAGACGAGGGTATTTCCGCGAAGGTTGCGGGTGATCGCGGTAGAGACGGCTCGTTGCACCGGGTGCATCGTGGTGTCTATGCCGTGGGGCATCGGTCGATCAGCAGAGCGACGCACCTGCGGGCGGCGTTGTTGGCTTGTGGCGAGGGGGCGGTGATCTCGTATGGGACGGCGGCGGCGCTGCATGGGCTATGGGACAAATGGCCGCATTTGATTGACGTAACGGTTCCGGTCCAGGCCGGGCGGAAGATCGACGGGATCCGCTGCCGGCGGTGTCGCTATCCGCTCGACGAGGAGATCACGATCCGACACGGCGTGCATTGCACCACGGTTGCCCGCACGCTCGTGGACCTGGCCGGGATCTGGGGCACCGCCTCGTTGCGCCGGGCTGTCGGGCGTGCGGCTTTCTTGAAGCAGCTGAACGTCGATGCCCTCGACCTCGCCATCTACCACGCGAAGAGACGCCGAGGGGTGCGCATCCTCAGCGCGATCGCCGACGACTGGCGCACGGATGACGGATCGCTCCCGGACGTCCGCAGCGACTTCGAGGCGCTGGCGCTTCCCCAGCTGGCGAGGATGGGGCTGCCGCGGCCCGAGACGAACGTGAGGATGCTGCTTGATGGCGAGGTTCTGGAAGTCGACTTCCTCTGGGCGAAACAGCGCTTCATCGTCGAAACCGACGGCGGCGGGACGCACGAAACGCCAGTCGCCTTCCAGAACGACCGTCACCGCGACCAGCTTCTCGTCGCCGCTGGTTACCGCGTCATGCGCGTTACCTGGAAGCAGATGCACGGCGACCTGGAGGGTGTCGTCACCAGGATCAGCCGCGCTCTGAAGGACTAAATGACGTTGCGTGGGTTCTTTTTAATCAAAA
>JBQCIG010000220.1:0-3539 GCA_051953975.1 Solirubrobacterales bacterium
ATATGCAATCTGATTCCTGCTCCCCATAGGGGAGCAGCATCTGAGGGAGCCAGGCCCGATAGGGCCGCGACAAATTCGCTCAGGGGACGACCGGACCCCTCTACCGCAGCGCTTCGTCCTGAGACGTCTATAGCTTCGCCCCGGATGAGGATCACGGAGGGGAACCGGAAGTGGTGGACGCTTGCCGGAGCTTGCGCGGGGTTGTTCCTGCTGATGCTGGACTCGACCGTGGTGGCGCTGGCGTTGCCGGCGATCCGGCATGACGTGGACGCCAGCGCGGAGGGATTGCAGTGGGTGATGAACGGCTACCTGCTGACGATCGCGGTGCTGGTCGTGACCGCGGGGAGGCTGGGGGACATGTTCGGGCGCAAGCGGGTCTTCCTCGCCGGGATGGTGCTCTTCGCCGCCGGCTCGGTCGTCTCCGGCGCCGCCGGTGACCAGGTCGAGTTGATCGTCGGGCGGGTGCTGCAGGGAGCCGGGGCGGCGCCGATGCTCTCGCTCTCGCTGGCGCTCGTCTGCAACGTCTTCCCAGCCGAGGAGCAGCCGCGGGCGCTGGGGATCTGGGCCGCGGTCTCGGCGGTGGCGCTGGCGATCGGACCGCTGGCCGGCGGCCTGCTGATCGAAATCGACTGGCGGGTGATCTTCTGGATGAACCTGCCGGTCTCGGCGCTCGGGATCGCGATCACGCTCGCCGCGGCGCCGGAGTCGACCGACCCCGGTGCGGGCAATCGGATCGACTGGCTCGGCTTGGCGGCGCTCAGCTTGGGGCTCACCTCCGTCGTCCTGGCACTGGTTCAGTCGCAGGCCTGGAAGACGGCAACGATTGTGACGATGGCAGTTGTTGGCGTCGGCCAGCTCATCAACTTCTGGCGCATTGAGCAGCGCGCCCGGAACCCGATCGTCGAATTCGCTCTCTTCCGCAACGGGCCCTACTTCGGCGCCAGCGCCGCCGCCTTCGCCCTGGTCGGCTCCTACTGGGCGGTGATGTTCTTCCAGCCCCAGTACCTGCAGGACGTGCGCGGCCACTCGCCGATCCTCAGCGGCCTGATGATCCTCCCGATCACGGTGCCGATGATCTTCGTCTCGCCTTTCTCCGGCCGCCTGATCGGCCGCTTCGGCGCCCGCCGGCTGATGACGGCGGGGATGGTTTGCGGCACCGCCGGCCTCCTCGTCCTCACCCGGATCGGGTCCGACACCTCTTATGGCCTGATCCTGGTCGGCTACCTCCTGTTCGGGATCGCCCTCGGGCTCGTCTACGCGCCGATGTCGACGGCGGCGATGGCGGCGATGCCCCGCGACAAGGCGGGAATCGCCTCCGGGGTGCTGGCGATGGACCGGGTGCTGGCCGGCGCCGTCGCCCTCGCCGCTACCGGCGCCGTCTTCCACGCCCTGCTCGGCGACGGCCACTCCTTCGCCGCCTCGATCGCCGACTCGACCTGGGTAGTCGTCGTCCTTTGCGCCATCGGCACCGCTCTGACCTGGGCCTACGTCCGCGACCCCGAGCAGCCGGTAGAGGAACATTCGCCGCACCACATGCACCACCGCCGCTTCCACCTTTAAGCCCGCTTGACAAACTCCATTCCGACCTGTCCACTCGGAATCGGTCAGACCGCATTCCAGAGCCGTTTCTGCCATCCTCTTGGGGATGCCTTCTTTGTCCGGGGATGAGCTCCAAGAGCTTTCCGAACGTCAAGATCCTCGGCTACTCAGAGCACTCGACGTAGTCGCCCCCGGAGGCGCGCTGCGCGAGGGAATCGACAACATCGTCCACTCGCGGACGGGCGGCCTGCTCGTCGTCGGCGATCTCGACGACATCTCCCATCTGCTCTCGGGCGGGATCAAGCTCGACGTCGATTACACGCCGGCGATGCTCTACCAGGTGGCGAAGATGGACGGGGCGATCGTCCTCAACGGCGAGGCGACCAAAATCGCCTGGGCCAACGTCCAGCTGATGCCGGACCCGACGATCCTCAGCTCCGAGACCGGCACCCGCCACCGCACCGCCGAGCGCGTCTCCAAGCAGACGACGGCGCTGGTGATCGCGATCTCCCAGCGCCGCGACGTCGTCTCGCTCTACGTCGAGGGCACCAAGTACATCCTCCAGGAGATCCCCGCCGTGCTCGCCAAAGCGAACCAGGGCCTGGCCACGCTCGAGAAGTACCGCCAGCGGCTCGACCAGGTCTCCGCCCGGCTGACCCAGCTCGAGTTCGAGGGCGGCGGCGTCCTCCACGACGCGCTCTCGGTGTTGCAGCGGGCCGAGCTGGTGACGCGGATGGCGGTCGAGGTCGAGCGCTACATCGTCGAGCTCGGCACCGAGGGTCGGCTGATCGAGATGCAGCTGGAGGAGACGATGGTCGGCGTGGCTGCTGACAAGACCGCCTTGATCCGCGACTACTCGGTCGAGGATTCCGAGCAGAACCTGACCGCGGTCCTGCAGGCGCTGGGCCGGATGCCCCACCAGGACGTGCTCGACTTCGGTCGCCTCGCCGAGCTGCTCGGCTACGACCGCAAGGTCAACACCCTGGACTTCCCGGTCGCGCCGCGCGGATACCGGGTGTTGGGCCGGGTCCCGCGCATCCCAAAGCTTGTCGTCCAAAAGATCACCCAGGAGCTGGGCGGGCTGGAAGAGGTCCTGATGGCCTCCGACACCGAGCTCGCCGCCGTCGACGGAGTCGGCCCCGCCAGGGCCAAAGACATCCGCGAGGGCCTGCGGCGGCTCCAGGAGGTCGATCTGGTCGACCGGTACTTGCAGAGCTGACGGCACTGGGCCGTCGGAAAAAAGAAAGGAGTCACCGATTTCCGAGCTAGACGAGGCCACCGTGGAGGCTGTCTTCGAGGAGGACGTCGAGTATGTCTGCGACTTCGAGGAGGGCGACAAGGTCGTCTACCCGCATCACGGCGCGGGACTGGTGATGACCAAAGAGAAGCGCGAGCTGATGGGGGAGGAACGTGAGTACCTCACGATCAAGATCCTCCACAACGAGCTGACGGTGATGGTTCCTTGCGAGAACGCCGGCAAAGCTGGTCTGCGCCGAGTTATCGACGAGGAGGAAATCAAGAAGGTCACAGCGGTTCTCACCGACGACGTCTCCGAGATGCCGAAGAACTGGAACCGGCGTTTCAAGTACAACCGCGAGAAGATCAAGACGGGAGACGTCTTCGAGCTCGCCGAGGTCGTCCGCAACCTCGCGATCCGCGAGATGGAAAAGGGCCTCTCCACGGGCGAGAAGCAGATGTACACCCGGGCGAAGAAAATCCTCGCCTCGGAGTTCATGTACGCGCTCGACAAGGACGAGGAGGGCGCGGAGGAATACCTCGACGGCCTCCTGGAGGAGCGCTTCGCAGCCACCGCGGCCTAGAGATCGCATCCGGAGGTCCCCCGCACGCGTCTGGCGGCGGCGGACCTGCGGGGTGGGGCGTCGTGGGGGGCCGGCAATGAAACCAGCTTTGCCGGCCCCTGCGTCCTTGCCCCCCTCGGTCCGGCGCTCGCCAGCCACGCACGTGGGACCCCCGGATGCGATCTGACCAGCCGGCCGTAA
>JBQCIG010000221.1:0-4758 GCA_051953975.1 Solirubrobacterales bacterium
AAAAGCTGCCGTCAGCTTGGTCGTCTGCCGGAGCTCTGTGGTGGAGGGGACGGGTATTCCCCGGACCGACCGGCGTCCTCTTGCTCGCACCTGCGACGTTCGCGGTCAGCCGGCTCCGATCCAGGCGAGCAACCCAGGGAGGGAGGGGAATACCCGTCCCCTGTACCGAATGGATTGGTCCCTCAGCGACTGAGGTCTATGTCGCTGCTGAGGCGGGAGGCGAAGGCTGCTAGGAGCTTGACCGCGGCCTCGACGTCGCGCAGGTCGACCATCTCGACCGGGGAGTGCATGTAGCGGAGGGGGATCGAGACGAGGCCGGTGGGGATGCCGGAGCGGGAGATCTGCAGGACGTCGGCGTCGGTGCTGGTGCCGCGGCCGCTGGCGCTGATCGTGTAGGGGATGTCCTCCGCCTCGGCGGTCTCGACCAGCAGCTCGAAGACTTTGGGGGAGAGGGTGGAGCCGCGGCCAATCGCCGGGCCGGAGCCGAAGGCATGGCTGCCGATCTCCTTCTCGTCGACCCCCGGCGCGTCGGTGGCGTGGGTGACGTCGACGGCGACGGCGATGTCGGGACGGACCTCGAAGGCGGCGGTGCGGGCGCCGAAGAGGCCGATCTCCTCCTGGACCGCGGCGACGGCGGCGAAGGAACCGCCCGGTCCATCGCCCTCGGCGCAGCGGCGCAGGCTCTCCAGCGCCACGTAGGCGCCGAGGCGGTTGTCCATCGCCCGCGAGACGAGCCGCTCGCCGGCAACCGGCATCGGCTCGGCGGCGATCACCACCGGGTCGCCGACCCGGACCAGCTCCGCCGCCTCGTCGTAGTCGGCGGCGCCGACGTCGATGTGCATGCTCTTCAGCTCGACGACCTTCTTGCGCTGGTCGGCCTCGAGCAGGTGGATCGGCTTGCGCCCGGCGACGCCGGGGACGAGCCCGTTCCTGCCCCGCACCTCGACCCGCTGGCCGACCAGGATCTGCGGGTCCCAGCCGCCGACCGGAGCGAACCAGAGGAAGCCCTTCTCGTCGATGTGGGTGACGATCAGGCCGATCTCGTCGATGTGGCCGACCACCGCCAGCAGCGGCGCGGCGTCGCCCACACGGGCGATCGAAGAGCCGATTCCGTCGGTGTTGAGCTCGGCAAACGAAGCCGCCTCGCGCCACACCTCGGCGGCGGGGCCCTCGTATCCAGAGGGCGCGCCGGCGCGGAGCAGGTTGTTGAGGAGGACTGGAGTGGTCAAAAGGTTCGGGGAGTATGCCTAAATCGAACGTTCGTCCGTCGGCTGGTCCAGCCCCTGGGGGGATGGGCTGGGAGTCATCGAGTGCGACGCGCTGACTTCGCGGCGCAGCTCTTCACGCCGCACTCCATACCCGCGGTGCTCGTAGGCAATCATCGACCAGATCGCTACGTTCGCGACCGCCACCGACGCCAACGCCGGCACCGCGGTCGCGGCCGGAATCAGGAGCAGCAGCACGATCGCCAGCCCGAGCCGGTGCCGGTTGAGCGTGTGGATGTGCCGGTAGCGGAAGGCGACCAGCCCGAGCAGGTAGATCGCCAGGCCGCCGAGCAGGGCGAAGGCGGGAACGTAGGGGAGCTGCTCGCCGTGGCGGGCGATCGTCACTTTCATTCCGAAGGCAAGCAACACGATGCCGGCGACCATCAGCAGGTGGATGTAGGAGTAGGAGTCGCGGGCGAGCTCGTTGCGCACCCGTCCCTCCTCGGCTTCGCTGAGGCGCCGGGCCGAGATCAGGGCGACGACGTCGAAGTAGGTCCACCAGAGGGCGGCGGCGAGGAAGACGCCGAGGACGGCGGCGGTGCCGATGCCGAGGTTGAGGCCGCCGGAGGCGCCGACCCCGATCGCGACGATGCTCTCGCCGAGGGCGATGATGACGATCAAGCCGTGGCGCTCGGCGAAGTGGCCCGGCACCAGCGTCCATCCCTCCGAGCCGAAGAAGTAGGGACCGGCCATGTCGAGGAAGATCGCCAGCACCCAGAGCGCCCCCTGGGCGAGACCGTCGAAGAGGGAGGCGAGGACGAGGATGCCGACCCCGACGGCAGTGCTGACCGCGAGCCCGATCACCGAGCGGCGCAGG
Organism: Solirubrobacterales bacterium; assembly: GCA_051953975.1. Lineage (GTDB taxonomy): Bacteria > Actinomycetota > Thermoleophilia > Solirubrobacterales > 70-9 > VAYN01. The sequence goes on from JBQCIG010000221.1 coordinate 2,083, forward strand.
TTCTCGTCGCTGGCCCCGGCGAGCATGAAGAGGGCGATGTGGGCGGCGCGGAAGACGCCGATCCCGAGGGCGAAGGTGAGGGCGAGGTTGCCGAAGGCCTCCTGGACGCTGATCGAGACGAGCAGCAGCGCCGCCATCGCGACGAAGATCACCCCGCGCACCGCCTCGGCCTCGGGGTCGATGACGCTGGTCAGCCAGGCGTAGCCGACCCAGGCCCACCAGAGCACGCAGAGGATCAGCAGCCCCTGCGCCAGCCCCGACCAGCTCTGGTCGTGCGACATCAGCGCCGTGCACTGGGTGATCGCGAGGACGAAGACGAGGTCGAAGAAGAGCTCCAGCGGCGTCACCCGCTCGCCCTCGCGGCGGATGGCGGTCAGCCGCGAGTGATGCGCTTCAGACGAGCCCTCCATCGCGCCATCCTTGCAGTCGCGCCGCATCGGTTAGCGTGAGCAACATGGCAAGTGGGAGAGTGGCGCTGGTGACCGGCGCTTCGGCCGGGATCGGCCGGGCTACGGCGATCCGGCTCGCCCGCGAGCCGGGGACCGAGCTCGTCCTCGTCGCCCGCCGCGAGGAGCGGCTGCGGGAGCTGGCTGGCTCCCTGCCCTGTCGGGTCTCCTGTCTCGCAGTCGACCTGACCGACGCGGAGGCGCCGCAGCGCGTCCGCGCCCACCTCGAAGCCGAGCACGGGGGCGCCCTGCACCTGCTTGTCAACAACGCCGGCGCGGCCTGGCGCGCCAGCTTCGCCGATGGCGGCTACGCCAACGTGCACCGCCACATGGAACTCAACTTCGACGCCGTCGTCCGTCTCACCGAGGCGCTGCTGCCGCTGCTGCGCGGCTCCGCCCCCAGCGCGATCGTCAACGTTGCCAGCACCGCCGGCCGCGTCTCCCGCGCCCGCACGGGCGCCTACAGCGCCAGCAAGTTCGCCCTGATCGGCTGGTCGGACTCGCTATACGCGGAGGAGAAGCCGCACGGCGTCCACGTCGGCCTCGTCCTGCCGGGCTTCGTCCGCACCGAGGGCTTCCCCGCCACCGAGCTGCGCGAGAAAGCCCTCACCCGCTGGATCGTCTCCAAGCCGGAGAAGGTCGCCGCGGCGATCTACGAGGTCGGGCCCGGCGGCAAGGCCGAGCGCTACGTCCCACGGCCCTACGCGCTCGCCGCCGTCTCGCGCATCCTCTTGCCGTTCCTCGTGCGCCGCGTCCTCAGCGGCGGCGCGGCCTCGAGCCTGACCACGAGCACTGGAGACGAATGATCTCCGCCACCGCCATCGCCCTGGTCGTGGTGGTGGTGGCTGTGGTCGTCACCACCCTCTCGGTGGTGCAGGTGCGGCGGGTCAACCGTCGCTTCCAGGTCCTCGACGACATCGCCAAGATCGCCGACGGCGGCGGCTCGCTGGAGGAGACGCTGGACGCGATCGCCGCCGTGATCGTCCCCGAGCTGGGGGACTTCTGCGCGATCGACGTGATCGAGGACGAACAGGTCCGCCGGGCGGCGACCCGGGTCAGCGGCCCGAACGCCGCCGAGATCCAGGTCAAGCTGGCCACTCGCAGCCCTGCGTTGCAGGAGCGGATGGCGACGGCGGCGACGTTCGAGCGCCAGGAGCCGCGCTTCTTCGAATACGTCGGCGAGGAGGACCTGCGGGACGTCGCCGAGGACGATGAGGACTTCGAGTTCCTGCGCGAGATGCGGATCCGCGCGGGGGTGACGGTGGAACTGCGGGCGCGCGGCAGGCCGACCGGCCTGCTGACCTACGGCGTTAGCCATTCCGGCCGTCACCTGCGCCGCGACGACGTCCACTTCGCCAGCGTGCTAGCGGGCCGCGTCGCCCTCGCCCTCGACAACGCCGGCCTCTTCTCGGTGCTGGAGCGAAGCGAGCAGGAACGGGCGGAGATCGCCGAGACCCTGCAGCGGGGGCTGCTGCCGCCGCCGCTGCCGCACATCCCCGGCTGGTCGGTGGCGGCGACCTACCGGCCCGCCGGCGCGGAAAACCAGATCGGCGGCGACTTCTACGACGCCTTCCGGATCGCCGGCGGCTGGATGGTGGTGATCGGCGACGTCACCGGCCGCGGCGCCCAGGCGGCGACGATTACTGCCCACGCCCGCTACACGCTGCGGACCGCGGCAGCCCTCACCGGCGACCCCGTGGTGGCGTTGAGGACGTTGAACCGGGAGCTGCTCGGCCGCCGCGGAGCGGCCCTCTGCAGCGTCGCTGCGATGGCCGTCGCCGAAGACCCGAGCCGGCCGGTTCGGCTCGCCGTCGCCGGGCACCCGCCGCCCTTGCTGGTCGATGGCGAGTCGGTGACGGAGGCAACCACGCCGGCACCAGTCCTCGGCGCCTTCTCCGATGAGACCTGGCGCTTGGAGGGGGCCACCGTTACTCCCGAGCAGCAGCTGGTCATCGTTACCGACGGCATCACCGACGCGCTCGGCCCCGACGGCGAGCGCTTCGGCGAGGAGCGCCTGCGCGCCGAGCTGGCGGGGGTCAGTAGCCCGGCGCTGGCGGCGCAGCGGATCGAGGGGGCGCTGCACGAGTTCACCGGCGGCACGCTCGACGACGACGTCGCGATCGTCGCCATCGCCCCCGCCTCGGCGGACGTGGAACCCGCTTCGGAGGCGGAACAAGAGCTGATCGGACGCCTCTACGCCGCCTTCAACCGCCGCGACCCGGAGGAGATC
>JBQCIG010000222.1:0-8169 GCA_051953975.1 Solirubrobacterales bacterium
GCCCGCGAGCTGGCGCTGCTGCCCTACGTGGGCGCCGACACCCGCGACGAGCGCGGCCGCGACCGCGAGGAGACGCGCATGCCGCAGGCCATCCTCCTCAAGGACGTGGAGAACGTCGGCGAGCGCGGTGCCGTCGTCGACGTCAGCAAGGGCTACCTCCGCAACTTCCTGATCCCCCGCAAGCTGGCCCAGCCGGCGACCGAGGGGGCGCTGGAGGAAGCGCGCCGCCGCATGGAGGCCGCCGAGCGGGCGGAGAAAGCGCGCGCCGAGCGGGAAGCGGAAGCCGCCGGCCTGCTCTCCAAAACCGTGCTGACGATCCACCAGCGCGCCGGCGAGGACGGCAAGCTGTTCGGCTCGGTCGGCGCCAAAGAGATCGTCGACGCGCTGCAGGAGGCGCGCGACCTGCGCATCGACAAACGCAAAGTCCGCCTCGAGCAGCCGCTGCGCGAAATCGGCACCTTCATGGTCGAGATCGAGCTCGCCGACGGCACCACCGCCGCGGTGAAGACGATCATCAGCGAGGAGAAGTAGTCCCGCTTCGTCGTCGCAGGTCCGGCTGGGCGCGCTCGGAGCGAGCGACGGTCGGTCTCGCCGCGGTTGCCATCGGTGCCGCCGGCGCCGTCATGGTCGGTCAGTTCAGCCGCATGTTGGCGCGGCGGGCAAGCGAGGCGCGCGACCCCGAAGCGCTGCTCGAATCGGCGCCGGTGGCGGCGGCCGACACGGTCGCGGTAGCCGTCCGCGGCTACGTCGAGGCGCCGCGCAGCGAAACCGTCCTCTTCAACCTCCTCGCCGGTTTCCTCGGCTCCTTCGCCCTGGTGCGGCTCTCGACCTGGGGAATCCGCGACGGCCACGGGCCCTTCCGCAACGTCCAGATCGGCGGCCGTCACGTCCACCACTTCGTTCCCGGGATCCTGATCGCCTTCGCTTCCGGCACCGCGGCGCTGCTCACCGACGACGACGAGGTCGAGCAGCGGCTGGCGCTACCGATGGGCGCCGGGATCGGGCTCACCTTCGACGAGGCAGCCCTGCTGCTCGACCTGCGCGACGTCTACTGGACGCGCGAAGGGCTGCTCTCGGTCCAGCTCAGCCTCGGCGCCACCGCGATCCTCAGCATCGCCATCCTCACCCTCCGCATGCTCCGCCGCGGCGAGCGCCGCCAGGAACAGGAGGGATTCATCCCCCCGCCCCAGCACCACCAGCTCTCCTTCGGAACTGCCGCATAAACGTCACGAGAGTGTGAAGTCCTTTTCGCGGGATTTGCACAGATGGATCACGTAGCGCGATCCCGCCTCTGGTTTCCTTGAAAAGCGCCTCTTCCCGCCGCCGGGGCGCCTATATCTAGAGCACGATGCCGCAGCCGCCGACGACCCACGTCCCACCCCAGAACATCGAGGCCGAGGAGTCGGTGCTGGGGGCGATGCTGGTCGCCGAGCCGACGCTGACGCGGGTGATCGACGAGGTGAAGCTGCACCGGGAGGACTTCTACCTCGACAAGCACAAGGAGATCTTCGAGGCCGTCCACGACCTCTACGCCGCCTCGAAGCCGGTCGACGAGCTCAGCGTCAGCGAGGCGCTGACCCAGCGCAACAAGATCGACGCCGCCGGCGGCCGCCACTACGTCTCGGAGCTGGCGGCCAAGGTGCCGGCCGCGGCAAACGCCAAGCACTACGCCGAGATCGTCCAGCAGAACTCGCTGCTGCGGCGGCTGCTCGGCGCCGGCCAGGAGATCCAGGGCTGGGTCAACGAGCGCGACGGAGAGCCGCGAGAGCTCTCCGAGCGGGCCGAGAAACTCCTCTTCGAGGTCGCCCACAAAGAGCAGGCGAGCGACTTCAAACTGCTCTCGGAGATCCTCCACGACGAGGTCGACCGGCTGGAGAAGCTCTCTACCGGCGAGACCGAACTGACCGGGACGCCCTCCGGCTTCCGCGACGTCGATGCGATCACCGGCGGCTTCCAGCCCGGCAACCTGATCATCGTCGCCGCCCGCCCGGCGATGGGCAAGAGCGCGCTCGTCGCCAACATCGCCGAAAACGTCGCCGTCAAGCGCAAGCTGCCGGTCGCCTTCTTCTCGCTCGAGATGTCGGAGGTCGAGCTGGCGCAGCGCTTCATCGCCTGCCGGGCGCGGATCTCCGGCGACAAGCTGCGCAAGGGCCAGGTCTCCAAACGCGACTGGCCGAAGGTGCTGCGAGCCTGCAACGAGCTCGAAGAGGCGCCGCTCTGGTTCGACGACTCCTCCGACCTCGGCATCCTCGACCTGCGGGCGAAGGCGCGGCGGCTTCACGCCCAGGAACAGGAGCGCGGCGGCCTCGGCCTGATCATCCTCGACTACATCCAGCTGATGCGCTCCGACGACCACCGCGCCAACCGGGTCGAGCAGGTCGGCCAGATCAGCCGCGGGCTGAAGATCCTCGCCCGCGAGCTCGAGGTGCCGGTGGTGGCGATCTCGCAGCTCTCGCGCGCGCCCGAGCAGCGCACCCCGCCGAAGCCGCAGCTCTCCGACCTGCGCGAGTCGGGGCAGATCGAGCAGGACGCCGACGTCGTCGCCTTCCTCTACCGCGAGGACTACTACCGCGACCCCGACGAGGAGCCCGACGGCCTGGCCGACCTGATCGTCGCCAAGCACAGGAACGGCCCGATCGGGACCAGGAAGCTGGTCTTCCTCGACCGTTACCCCAAATTCGCCGACCACGCCCACCAGGAAGCACCGATCGAGCAGCCCGCCGGCGAGGTGCCGCCGTTCGACGACGCTGCCGCGGCTGGGCCTGACTTCTGATGGCCGCGATCGCCCGCTCCGAGCCCTTCCGCGAACAGGCCTGCCCGCGCGGCGTCTGCGACGGCTCCGGCTGGATCCTCGGCCCCGAAGACGTCGCCCGTCCCTGCGAGTGCCGGGCCGAGCGGCTCAACCGGGACCGCGGCCGCGGCGTCGCCTCGGCGATCCCGGCCCGCTACCGCGGCGTTTCCTTCGAGCGGCCGCCGGTCTCCGACATGGCGCGGGACATGACCACCCGCCACGTCGTCCAGGCGGCGCGCGACTTCGTCGCGGACCTCGATCGCAACCTGGCAGAGGGCCGGGGGCTCTGGTTCATGGGCGACACCGGCACCGGCAAGACGACGCTGGGGATGCTGGTCGCCAGCGAGGCGCTGAAGGCGGGCAAATCGGTTGGGGTCTACTTCACGCCGAAGCTGCTGACCCGGATTCGACAGACCTACCAGGAAGCCGAGAGCGAGAACGCCTACAGCCGCTTCTTCGAGCGGGTCACCGCGGTCGACCTCCTCTACAACGACGACCTCGACTCCGAGCGCCACACCGACTGGGTGGTCGAGCAGCTCTACGCGGTGATCAACGAGCGCTACGAGAACCAGCGGGCGATGCTGGTGACGAGCAACGCCGAAGGCGACGTCCACGGCGGCCAGCAGCAGCTCGAGGACCAGATCGGCCGCCGCACCGTCTCCCGCCTGATCGAGATCTGCGGCGACCCCCTGCCCCTGTTCGGCTCCGATCATCGCTACCGAGCCCGCGCGGTCGGCTGAACCCCGTCACAATCCCCCGCGGCGATGCCAGGCGTGGTCATAGTCGGGGCCCAGTGGGGCGACGAGGGAAAGGGCAAGATCACCGATCTGCTCGCCGAGCGGGCTACCGCGATCGTGCGCTTCCAGGGCGGCAACAACGCCGGCCACACGATCGTCCGCGGCGGCGAGGAGTTCAAGTTCCACCTGATCCCCTCCGGCATCCTCTACTCGGAGAAGACCTGCGTGATCGGCAACGGCGTCGTCGTCGACCCCCGGGTGCTGCTCGGCGAGATTGACGGGCTGAAACGGGGCGGGGTGAGCGTCGGCAACCTGCGGCTCTCCGCCAACGCGCACCTGATCATGCCCTACCACGTGCTGCTCGACACCGCCGGCGAGACGAAGCTGGGGAAGCTCTCGATCGGCACCACGCGGCGCGGGATCGGGCCCTGTTACGCCGACAAGGCCCTGCGGCTGGGCATCCGCGTCCAGGACTTGCTCGACGAGAAGATCCTGCGGACGAAGATCCGCGCCGCGCTGGAGCCGAAGCAGCAGGCGCTGCGGGAACTGTCGGTGCAGCGGCGCAAGCGGTTGAAGGAGGCCGGCGAGGACGCGAAACCGATCGAGACGGGCACCGAGGTGCCGGACCCGCGGCTCGACCTGCACGCGATGGTCGAGGAGCACGTCAACTACGGCCACCGGCTGGAGCCCCACATCGCCGACACCGCCCGGCTCTGCTGGGAGGCCCTCGATCGCTCCGAGACGGTGATCTTCGAGGGCGCGCAGGCGACCCTGCTTGACCTCGACCACGGGACCTATCCCTTCGTCACCTCCTCCAACCCGATCGCCGGCGAGGCCTGCGTCGGCGCCGGCGTCAGCCCGAAGGACATCAACGAGGTCTGGGGGATCGCCAAGGCCTACGCGACCCGGGTCGGGGCGGGGCCCTTCCCGACCGAGCTCTTCGACGAGGTCGGCGAGCAGATGCTGCAGCGCGGCCACGAGTTCGGGACGACCACCGGCCGGCGGCGGCGCTGTGGCTGGATGGACCTGGTGGCGCTGCGCTACGCCGTCCGCCTCAACGGTATGGACGCGCTGGCGATCACCAAGCTCGACGTCCTCAGCGGCCTCGGCCCGCTGCGGGTCGCGGTCCGCTACCGCTCGAAAGAAGGCGCCGTCCTCGACACCTTCCCCTACCACCAGTCGATCCTCCACTCGGCGACGCCGGAGTATGAGGAGCTGCCCGGCTTCGACCTCGACCTCGGCGGTTGCCGCAAGGCGGACGACCTGCCGCGCGAGGCACGCGACTACCTCGGCTTCATCGCCGACTTCGTCGGCGTGCCGATCCGGCTGGTCGGCGTCGGGCCGGACCGCGAGCAGGTCATCTGGCTCGACTAGCTAGGCGACGCCGCCGGCGACGCTCTCAGGGGAGAAGATCTCCCGCGAGGGGATTCCGATCACCTCGCCCCGAAAGCGCTTCTTCGTCCCGTAGACGACCCAGGTGGTGTCGATTTCGCCGATGTCGAGGTCGAGGCGCAGCTCGTCCCGGTGCTCCTCGAAATGCTCCATGTGGGTGAGGCCGGAGTCGTAGCGACCGGCAAGGAGCTCCTCCCCGACGACGGGCTTGGAGACGACGTCGATGATCTCCTCCCATTGGGAGAGGTCGACGTAGCCCTTGGTCGCGGGCACGATCCCCAGCGAGCGGGGGTGCTCGACCTCGCGCCGGCTCAGCACGACGAGGTGCTTGGTCGGGAAGATGAAGGTGTCGACGACGAAGACCTCTTTCCAGTAGCGCTCGGTCACCTCGTGCACCTTGGGATGGGCGCTGCACTGGATCAGGAAGGCGTTCTCCTGGCCGCGGACCTTCTCCAGGCCGTCGAGGAAGTCGCCGATGAACTCGATCTCGAAGTCCTCGATCCCCTGGAACTCCATGTAGTGGCGCACCGCCCGCTCATGGCAGGTGCCGGCGGGCCCCAGCGTCACCAGCTTGATCGGACCGCCAGCTCCCGTTGCTCCCCCTCCGTTCATAGCTCAAAGACTAGCTAAGTAATGTAAAACAGCCAAAAGGGCCTTGTTTGCTGGCCTTGACACGCTGGTTCCCGTCCTCTAATTTCGGAGGCCTGGCGTGCCAGGGACGCGCCCGGACCATCGATGAAGGGAACCGGAGGGGACAACGTGAGGGCGAAAGCTCAAGCCACCCGAGTGGATGGCGACGCAAGCTCGATGCTTGCCGGTGCGCCTTGCGCGCGGTTGTTCCGCGACCAGGACGTCGCTTGTCGACGCCAGTATCTGTCAACCACTAGGGAGGATTAAATGCTCTCTCGTATTCACAACAAGCTCGGCACGGCCGGTCTGGTCGTGGCGATCGTGGCGCTCGTCGCCGCGTTGGGCGGTGCCGCATGGGCCGCCTCTGACAACCACCTTTCCGGTGGCGAGAAGAAGGAAGTAAAGAAAATCGCCAAGAGCTTCCAGGGCAAAGGCCCGACTGGTCCTGCTGGTGCGAAAGGCGCGACCGGCCCGGCCGGCCCGGCCGGACCCGCTGGCGGCCCAGGCGCCAAAGGCGCCACTGGTCCCAAAGGCGCCACCGGCGCTAAAGGCAACAACGGCACCCCCGGCGCCCCGGGTGTAACCGGCGCGACCGGCCCGACTGGCCCGACCGGCGAAACCGGCTTCACCTCAACCCTGCCTAGCGGCAAAACCGAGACCGGGCGCTGGGCCTGGGGCAAAACGACGAAAACGCAGGTCCAGGTGTGGACCTCGATCTCGTTCAACATTCCTCTGGCAACCGCCCCTACGCTCCACTTCATCCCAGCCGGCGGTACCCCGCCCGCTGCGTGCCCGGGTACGGAGCAGAATCCGGCAGCTGAACCGGGGAACCTCTGCGTCTACGAAGGCGCGCCCTCCTTCGCCGAAGAAGCCGAATTCTTCGAATTCTTCTCGAGCGTTGCGACCGGGACCGAAGGGGACGCCAAAGCTGGCGCGATCCTCGTCTTCAACATGAAAGAAACCGCCACCCCAGGCGAATTCAAAGAAGCGAGCGCTTTCGGCAGCTTTGCGGTCACCGCACCGTAGTCGGTCAATGGAAAATCCAGTCTCACTCAAAAAAGGGCCGCCATCTGGCGGCCCTTTTTCGGGGGGGCGGAGGCTGCCGCGAATACGCTAAGCTCCTCCTTTGCTCAAGGGGATTTGAAGGGAGAGACGAGTGAGCAAGGGAGCTTTGCTGGCATTAGCAGGAACGATCGCGGCGATCGCCCTGGTGGGCGGGGGCTGCGGCGGGGGCGGGGGCGATTCGACCAGCGCCGTGACCAAGGTCCAGTACGTCAACAAAGTGGACGCGCTCTGCGAAGAGCGCGAAAAAGAACGGTCACAGAAATTCAACGCGGTCGCCAGCAAGCTCAAGCCCGGCGAAGTCCTGAGCCACGCGAAACAGGCCCGGATGATCGAAACGATCATCTTCCCCAGCTACGAAAAGATGATCAAGAACGTCAAGAGCCTGGAAGCCCCGGCAGGGGACGAAGCCGAAATCGAAGAACTGATCAAGGCGATGGAAAAGGCTCAAAAGAAACTCGAAGCCGACCCGCGCCAGGCTGTCACCAGCACCGTGATGTTCGAAGAAGCAGACGCGCTGGCGAGGAAATACGGCCTCGAACACTGCGTCATCTAGTCGAGCGCGGCGCCGTCACGTGGGCGGAGAAGGCCGTCTGGCTCATTCCCTGAGCCGGCGCAGCACCTCGTCGAATCCGCCCGTTTGCCCTTCGATCAGGCGGGCGGCGATCTCGACTTCCCAGAACTTGGAGCCGGCGATCCACGCCCGTCCCAGGTAGTCCCATGCGGCGATCGTGGCCCTGACCGTGGTGTCAAGGGCCTCGCCCAGCCGCTCCATCAGGTCCCGGAGCTCCCCTTCCATGTCGGCGATGACGTCGAGCGGGTCTCCCTCCTGTCCCATTTTCGTCTCGACCATCACCCTGTGGCCGGTGCGGATACCGAAGAACCAGGCCTTGTAGAGGAAGGATTCCATCGCTGCCGCTTGTCTCTCGTCGAGGCCGAGAGCCTCGACGCTCTCTGCGGCGAGGGGCGCCAGGTCCCGCTGATGCGCCGTGAAAACCGCCTTCGGCAAGCTGTCGTCGCCAGAGGGCATTGCTGCCAGTTTAGATAAACCCGTTTGTTTGAATGCTCCTATATGTACTAGACAACGGCCTCAGAGCGCAAGGGGGTGCCGCGCCGTGAACTTATGCGGGTCCGCCCAGGCCCGGTGCCAGCGCGGGCCGGAGACTCCGGGTGGATCGCTGCGGGTGTCGAAGCGAAGGCCGGCGACGACCATGAAGACATGCTCTCGGTTGGCGTAGACAGTGATCCATCGACCGGGCCCTGCTTCGCCCCAGCTCGCGAGCTGGCCGGAGACCATCGTCACGCCGAGCAGGCCCCCTCCGTGAAGGGCGTAGCTGACCGCGCCCGAGCAGTCGTAGCCGCGGCTGAGCCAGCTGCCGTGCCCGCCTCCCCAGAGGTAGGGGCGGTGGCGGATCCGGTTGGCGGCGGCGATCACCTGCCTCACCGCAAGTGGCGCGCCAGGCGGCGGGATCGCCCTTCCTCGCACGAGGCTCGCACCGCAGTTGGCGGCGGTGCGAGCCGCCCCTTCGGGCACCGGCATGCAGCCGGCCCCCCAGG
>JBQCIG010000223.1:0-5315 GCA_051953975.1 Solirubrobacterales bacterium
TCGAAGCCGTTGAAGACGAGGGCGAGCGGATAGGGGCCAATGAAGAAGGAGGCGAGGACGAGGACGGGGGCGACGAAGAGGGCGACTTGGGCGCTGGAGCCGACGGCGATGTTCACCGCCAGGTCCATCTTGTCCTTGATCGCGACGAGGACCGCGACCCAGTGCTCGGCGGCATTGCCGACGATCGCCACCACGATCACGCCGATGAAGAACTCGGAGAGGCCGATCGATTCCGAGGCTTCGGTGATCGACCCCACCAGCACCTCCGACATCACCCCGACCAGGACGCCGGCGATCGCCAGCACGATCACCGAGGTACGGGTCGACCACCCCCAGCTATCCTCGTCCTCGTACTCGGGGTTGAAGAGGTCTCGGTGCGTCTTCAGCGAGAAGAAGAGGCCGATCACGTAGGTGGCGAGGAGGACGATCGCGACCGCGAGCGAGAGGTGCTCGACGGTGCCCCCGTAGTGGGTCGATTCCGAGCCCGGCTGCGGCAACCCCTTGCCCTCGACCAGCTCGAAGATCGCCGGCATCAGCAGCGCCCCACCGGCCAACATCAGCATCGTCGTCTGGATCGAGGCGCTGGTGCGGCTGAAGTGCTGTTTTTCGCGCCCGATCCCGCCCGCCAGCATCGCCGCCCCGAGCACCAGCAGCATGTTGCCGACGATCGAGCCGACGATCGAGGCCTTGACCACCTCCTGCAGCCCCTGGCCGAGGGCGAAGAGGGCGATGATCAGCTCCGGCGCGTTGCCGAAGGTGACGTTGAGGAGGCCGCCGATCCCGGGGCCCGAGCGCGCCGCCAGCTCCTCGGTGGCGCGCGCCATCAGCGCCGCGGTGGGGACGATCCCCAGCGCCGAGGCGGCGAAGACCGCCGTCGCCGGCGCCCCCGCGAGGTCCAGCGCGACCGCGACCGGGATCAACGGCGCCAGCAGGTAGGGCCAGCCCATCGGCGTCCGCAAAAAGGACGCGTCGAGGCGAGGCCCTCGCTGGTTCACGGCTGCGCGGCCTACTCGGTTATTCGGCGAGGTTTGCGCACTGCTGCATGTCAGTCGCCGTCTTCGCCGACCTCAGACATTCCGCCATTTCCTTTTGCGCCGAGGCGCCGCCGCTCGCCGAGCTGCTTTCGGAGAAGCCGCCCGAAGAGCCGGTGATCCCTTCGAGCAGCCCGCCGATGCCACCGCTGCCGCCGGCTTCCAGCAGTTCGAGCGGGTTGACGTGGAGCTTCTTGAACAGCGCTTCTAGCGGCTTCGCGTTCGAGGGTTCGGAGAAGCTCTGTTCTTCGTTGACCCCGCCCAGCGAGAGTTCGAATTCCAGTTCGACCTTTTCGCCCTTCGCTTCCGGCGGTTCGATCGTCAGTTCGGCCGCCACTTTGCGGATGATGTTGTCTTCGCCGACGTAGAGTTCGACGTGCGATTTCTTGATCGCCTTGGTGAGTTCGCCCTTGGCTTCTTCCAGCTTGTTCAAGGGCAGCGGCCCGGCGGCTTCGAGCTGGGAGCTGCAGGCGGGGTCTTCGCTCAGCTTGACCAGCGCGTCGATCGCGCCGGAGACGTCGAGGTCGCCGCTGACCTTGGTGGTCGAGGTGCCGTCGACGTCGGCGCTGCCTTCGTTCTTGAGGTTTTCCGTGAACTGGCTGAACTTGATCCCTTCCGCGGCTTTCTGGCAGGCGGTGACGTCGCCGCTTTCTTCGCCGCCTTTCTGCTGCGCCTGTTCGAAGGCTGACTTGAGGTAGCCGAAGGTGGTTGGGTCGACTTCGTAGTCGGTCCCTTCGTATTCGACGAAGGCGCGGTCGGTGAGCATCGTCAGCGCCCCTTCGAAGTTGATGTTTTCGCCCTGGGCCGAGCCGTTCACCTTGGCCGCCAGTTCCAGCTGCGGCAGTTCGCCCTTGGCGCCCTGTTCGAACGGGCCGGAGAGTTCGACGTCGGCGCTGCCGCCTTCTTCGCCTTCGGCGTTGACGTGGAGCGACAGTTCGAGTTCGCCGCTTTTGACGCCCGCGAGGCTGGCGTTTTCGACCACCTTCTGCGGGTCTTCTTCACTGCTGGTGCTGCTGCCTCCGCCGCAGGCGGCGAAGGTCGTCGCCAGCGCGGCCAGGATCACGAACAGCGCGAAAAGTCGGATGCGGCTCAAGAGATGGGGCTCCTCGTCATCGGAGAACAGGACCCACCAGATTCTAGGGACGGGGCGGCGGCTCCTGCCCCCAGCGCCGCATTCCCGCTTCGATTTCCTCGATCACGATCTTCATCACGGCGACCCGCGCGTAGCGCTTCGACTCCGCCGGGACGAGACGCCAGCGGGCGTGGCGGCGGTCGGTCCGCTCCAGCATCTCCTCGACCGCCTCTTCGTAGGCGGGGCGCTTCTCGCGGTTGCGCCAGTCCTCCTCGGTCAGCTTCCACGATTTCAGCGGGTCGGCGGCGCGGGCTTCGAAGCGCTTCAACTGCTCCTCGGCCGAGATCTGGAGCCAGAGCTTGACGATGATCGCCCCCTCGTCGGCAAGGGCCCGCTCGAAAGCCTCGATCTCGCCGTAGGCGCGGCCCCATTGCTCGCGCGTGGCGAACCCCTCGACCCGCTCGACCAGCACCCGCCCGTACCAGGAGCGGTCGTAGACGGTCATCCCGCCCCAACCCGGTAGCGCCGGCCAGAAGCGACCGAGGAAGTAATGCCGCTTCTCGTCAGCGCTCGGCGCCGCGAACTGGGCGACCCGGACGTGGCGCGGGTCCAGCGGCGCCACCAGGCGCTTGATCGCGCCGCCCTTGCCGGCGGCGTCCCAGCCCTCGAAGACGACGATCAGCGCTGGCCCCAGCCGGCACTCGCCGATCAGGCCGCCCAGCGTCAACCGCAGCTGCGCCAGCCGCTCGCCGCAGGCCCGCAGCACCCGCTCCTCCTCCTTGCGGCTGAGATCGAGCGTCAGATCGACTTCGTCGAGCCGCCCCATGCCCCCGATGGTCTCATTCGCCGCGGGATTCTTCGAGTGGCGGGGACGGGTTGCCGGTCGTCACGTCGACCGCCAGCGGGAAGAGCAGGACACCGAGGAAGATCAGGGTCACGCCGGCGGCAACCAGCCAGCGGGCGCCGCTGAGGTGGCCGAGGATGCCGACGGCGAAGCCGATCGCGACGAGCGCAATGTAGGCGCCGGGGCTGTGGGGAAGCAGCGCCAGGAGCGATGGGGTGAGGACGAGCGCGTGGACCGGCACGGGGGCGTGATTATCATCGCCCGCATGGCGCAAGGCTCCGTCGCAGAGGTAAAGCAGTCGCTGGCCGACGTCGGCTACCTGGCCGACGAGCCCGCGGCGCTGGTCTCCTTCCTCGCCCAGAAGCTGGGCAAGCCGGTCCTGGTCGAGGGCCCGGCCGGGGTCGGCAAGACCGAGCTGGCGAAGGCGCTCTCGCGCGCGACCGGCCGCGAGCTGGTGCGGCTGCAGTGCTACGAGGGCCTCGACGAGGCGAAGGCGATGTACGAGTGGAACTACCGCAAGCAACTGCTGCGGATCCAGGCCGGCGGTGAGGCCGGCTGGGAGGACGTCCAGGACGACATCTTCAGCGAGGACTTCCTGCTCACCCGGCCGCTGATGCAGGCGATCGCCAGCCCCGAGCCGGTGGTCCTCCTGATCGACGAGATCGACAAGACCGACCAGGAGTTCGAGGCGATGCTGCTCGAGCTCCTCTCCGACTTCCAGATCACGATCCCCGAGCTGGGGCAGATCGCGGCGACGACGATGCCGATCGTCGTCCTCACCTCAAACGACTCGCGCGAGCTGACCGAGGCACTAAAGCGGCGCTGCCTCTACCTCTGGCTCGACTACCCCGAGCTCGAGCGGGAGATGGAAATCGTCCGCCTCCACGCCCCCGAGCTGCCGGAGACGCTGGCGCGGCGGCTGGTCGAGGTGATCCGGATGGTGCGCTCGCTCGACCTCAAGAAGCCGCCCTCGATCGCCGAGTCGATCGACTGGGCGCGAACGCTTTTGCTGATGGGCGCCGAGGACATCGACCAGGAGACCTTCACCCAGTCGATGTCGATCATCGTCAAGCACCGCACCGATATTGACTTGGTCGCCGAGCGCGTCGGGGTGAAACTTGCCGACCCCCTACGGACCGAAGGCTGAGGCCGGGCCGCCGGGGATGGCGGCGAAGCTGCTCGGCTTCTGCGAGGAGCTGCGCGGCGAGGGGGTCGCGGTCGGCACCTCGGAGATGCTCGACGCCTTCGCCGCCCTTTCCGAGGTCGACTGGACCTCGCGCGCCGACTTCCGCGAGGCGCTGGCGGCGACGATCGCCAAGTCCCAGGACGACCGCCGGGTCTTCGAGCTGCTGTTCGAGCGCTACTTCTTCCGCACCGCCGAGGCCGAGGCGGTGCAGCGGGGCGTCACCGAGCACGCCGAGGGCGGCGCGCCGGCCGGCAACGGCGAGCGCTTCGACATGGACGAGCTGAGCGAGGCGATCCGCGAGGCGATGGCGGCCGGCGACGAGGACCGGATGCGCGACCTCGCCCGCCTCGCGATCGCCGCCTTCGGCCGCGGCGAGGGCTCCGGCGTGGTCGGCGTCGACGTGCAGCGGATCCGCCGCACCCTCGGCCTCACCGCCGGCTCGCAGCCGCCGGCCGAGGACGGCAGCGAGCGGCCGCCGATCGACCGCGAGCAGCTGACCGGGTTCGAGCGCCACCTGCGCCGCGAGCTCGAGCGCGACCTGATCGAGCGGACCGAAACCCTGCCGCCCTCGCGGCCGCTGGCCGAGCTCGACCGGGCGCTGCCCACCAGCCCGACCCAGGACCTCGCCGCCGTCCACCGCGCCGTCTCGCAGATGAAGCGACGCCTCGCCACGCTCGGGCACGAGCAGCGCGGCCGCCGCAAGGGCCAGTTCGTCGACGTGCGGCGGACGATGCGCGCCTCGCTGGAGACCGGCGGCGTGCCGCTGCGGCTGCGCTACCGGCCGAAGCGGCCGCGGCGGCCGGAGATCTACGTCCTCTGCGACGTCTCCACCTCGGTCACCTCGGCCAGCGTCTTCTTCCTCTCAGTCCTCCACGCCCTCCACGACTCGTTCCGCAAACTGCGCAGCTTCGTCTTCATCGAGCGGATCAGCGAGGTGACCGACGTCTTCGAGCACGAGCGCGACTTCGCGACGGTCGCGCAGCGGATCTCCAGCGAGGGCGGCGTCGCCGACGTCTCCGGCTACACCGACTACGGCCGCGTCTGGCTCGAGTTCCTCGACGAGATCTCCGACGACCTCGACCCGCGCTCGACCGTGATCGTGCTCGGCGACGCCCGCACCAACGGCCGCGAGCCGCACGCCGAGGTCTTCGCCCGGATCAGCGAGCGGGCGGGCCGGCTCTT
>JBQCIG010000224.1:0-2809 GCA_051953975.1 Solirubrobacterales bacterium
GGCACCGCCCTTGCCGTAACTGCTCAGCCGGTGATCCCGTGGATCACCGGGTAGTACCCGTCGGCCTGACCTGTGACCTTCGGGTGGTAACTTTCGCTCGTCGGTTCCGAGAGGCCGTTGATCCACTCGGTCGAGGAGCCACTACCACCGTCACACACCGCGTGACCGATGAACGCGGGGATCACGTTGCCGAAGTGGAAGTTCGACCCCGCTCTCGTCGCCGCGGCGCTGATCACGTTCTTCAGCATGTCGGCGGTTTCGTTCAGCCGCGTCTCCTCGCTGGAGCTGAAGAAGGTGAACAGGTTGCAGTCTTCGCCGTTGAACAGGCGCGGGTAGTCGAGCACCACCACCTGCGCGCTCGGTGACTTTTCCTTGATCTTGTTGTTGACCAGGTCGAGCCGACCGGGCAGCGTGTTCTGGATGTAGGACTGAGCCCTGTTGATCGCACCGTTGCAGTCCGACGCCCACGAGGGCAGCGCGCATTCGGTAATCACTTCCGAGAAGCCGGCGTCGTTGCCGCCGATCGTGTAGCTGACCCAGTTGGTGTCGGACGTGAGGCTCGCCGCCTGGGTGTTGAGCAGCGTTTCGGTCGTCGCACCCGAACAGGTCGCGTTCACGAACGTCCAGGTGGGATGCGCGTTGTGAATCAGGTACGGGTATGCGTAGACCGACCGCTTGCAACCTTCTTCGTAGAACGTGCGCGTGCCGACGCCCGACGAGTACGAATCGCCCAGCGCGACGTACTTGGTCGCCCAGGCCTGTCCGGTGAAAACGGCGAAGAACGCCGCCACGCAGAGAACCGCTGAGATGCGCCTCCACTTCATAACTCTCTCCCTCTTGAAACGACCGGGCGCCCCCGCCCGCGGAGACCCCTTCGCCCCCGCTCAAACCCAGACTGGTTTATCAATAAGTTTCGACCATATAGGAGGCATGGCCAGCTGCCAAGGGGACGGTAAACAGCGAGACCGCAAAACCCTTCTTCAACAAGGTTTTTACGGTCTCGGCGAGGGGCCTTACACGGTGCTCAGATCGAGATATTTCGGTCGTCGAGGATCTCAATGAGGTATTTGATGACCCGTTTCTCCGTCAGGGAAAGCTCGGAGCTCAACTCTGCCTGATGGTCATCCCGCCGCCAGGTGTCCAGGGAGAAGGCTTTCGTGAAGCGGGTTCTTCTGCAGACGCCTCCCCCGTGCGGACATTCTCGATCCGCTGGTCGTCTCCGGGCTACTTTCCCTTACGAGCGCCCTGACGGTCAGCGTCGCCATCTCGTATAGACCACGCCGAACGTCATCCTCCTTGCGTTCGTACGCTTCGCGCCGAAGGTTGAGGACGGCCTGCTCTTCGGCCCTACCAGCCGATTCCTCTCTGCGTCGCTGCAGAGCCTCCCGCAGTCGCTCATCCGCCTCCATAGTCAGTCAGCTCGCGCAGCGCTCGCAGAGGCCGCGGAGGACGACGTCGTGCTCGGCGATCTCGAAGGGGACCTGGTCGGCGACTTGGCCGATCGCCCGCTCGAGGCCGCGGTCCTCGAAGGGTTCCATCCGTCCGCAGCGGCGGCAGATCGCGTGGTGGTGATGGTGGCCACTGGGGTCGATCCGCTCGTAGCTGGCGATCCCCCGCGCCGCCTCGAAGCGCTGCACCAGGCGCAGCTCCTCCAGCACCTCGAGGGCGCGGTAGACGCTGGCCCGGCCGACCCGCACCTGGCGCCGCCGCAGCTCCTCCTCCAGCTCCAGCGCCGTCACCGCGCAGCCGTGGCGGGCGAGGGCCTCGACGACTGCGGTGCGGGCGCCGCCGCGGCGGTAGCCGGCCTCGTCGAGGCGCGCCAGCGCGTGCTCGGACCAGGTGGTGTCGACTGCGCTTGCCATCAGCCGATCGTAGCCTCCGCCGCCACGCGCCTTTCGCTGCGCAGAAGCGCAACCAGCCGCCCCGCCGGCAGCGATAGCAGGTAGAAGGCGACGATCGCCAGCGCCACCGAGGCGCCGCCCGCCGTGCCCGCGTAATAGGAGAGGTAGAGGCCGGCGAGGCCGGCGAGCACCGCCGTCGCGACGGCGATGGCGATCATCGGGGCGATCCGCTCGCTCAGCTGCCGCGCCGTCGCCGCCGGGCCGACGAAGACGGCGACGACGAGGAGGTTGCCGAGCCCCTGCACCGCGACCACGATCGCCAGCGCCAGCAACACGAGCAGGGCCGCTTCGGTGGCGGCCGGCGCTGCCCCCAGGGAGCGCGCGGCGCCGCGGTCGAAGCCACCGGCGAGGTGCCGGCCGTGCAGGAGAAAAAGCGCTATAGCCACGACGGCGGCGAGGGCGGCGGCCGACCAGAGGTCCGCGTTCGAGGGGCCGAGGATGTCGCCGAAGAGCACCTCCTGGATCCCGGGCGGGGATTCGGGCGAGAGCGCCAGCAGCACGCCGAGCCCGAACATCGTCGTGACCACGACGCCAACCGCGACCTCGCGGCTGAGGCCGGGGACGCGGGCGACGAGCGCGATCGCCAGCGCCGCCACGACCACGGCCGGGGCGCCGCCGACGATCAGCGGCGCGCCGGCGATCGCCGCCAGGACCAGCCCGGGGAAGATCGAGTGCGCCAGCGACTCCGCCGCGTAGGAGAGCCGGTAGAGGACGACCCAGCAGCCGAGGGCGCCGCCGGCGACACCGATCAGCGTCATCTCGGCGATCGCGCGCCGCATGAATTCGTCTTGCAGTGGCTCGAACACGTCAGTGGTGGTGGGGCGGGAGGATCGCGCGATCGTCCGAGCCGGGCAGGGCGACGATCGCGGCGCCGTAGGTGGCTTCGAGGACGCCGAGATCGAGCACCT
>JBQCIG010000225.1:0-12722 GCA_051953975.1 Solirubrobacterales bacterium
AGCGCCGCCTCGAGCAGTGGTTCTTTCGGATCACCGATTACGCCGAACGCCTGCTCGCCGACTTCGACCTGCTCGAGTCCTGGCCCGAGCACGTGATCACGATGCAGCGCAACTGGATCGGCCGCTCCGAGGGCGCCGAGGTCGTCTTCCGTTGCGAGGAGGCAGGCCTCGACTTCCCGGTCTTCACCACCCGCCCCGACACCCTCTTCGGCGCCACCTTCTTCGTCCTGGCGCCCGAGCACCCTGACCTGGAGCGGCTGGTTGCCGGCACCCCTGCCGAGGGGGCGGTGCGCGAGTACGTCAACCGGGTCGGCCGCGAGTCGGCCGAGGAACGGGGCGCCGAGGACCGCGAGAAGACCGGCGTCCCGCTCGGCCGCAGCGTCGTCAACCCCGTCAACGGCGAAGAGGTCCCGATGTACGTCGCCGACTACGTGCTGATGGAGTACGGCACCGGGGCGATCATGGCGGTTCCCGCCCACGACAGCCGCGACTACGAATTCGCCCAGAGGTTCGGCCTCCCCGTCAAGCGGGTGATCGAGGGAGAAGATCCCGATCTCGCCCGCGACGAGGATGGGCTCCCGTACCCCGGCGACGGACAGATGACCGGCTCCGGCCGCTTCGACGGCAAGCACAACCGCGAGGCCTACGAGGAGATCGTCGCCTGGCTGGGGGAGGAGGGGCGCGGCAAGCCGGCGGTCAACTACCGCCTGCGCGACTGGCTGGTGTCGCGCCAGCGCTACTGGGGAGCGCCGATTCCCGTGGTCTATTGCGAGGAGTGCGGGATCGTGCCGGTGCCCGCCGAGCAGCTCCCGGTCGAGCTGCCGGAGATCGAGGACTACGCGCCGCAGGGCAAGAGCCCGCTGGCAGCGGCCGAGGAGTGGGTGGCGACCGAGTGCCCGCGCTGCGGCGCCGCCGCCCGTCGCGAGACCGACACGATGGACACCTTCGTCGACTCCTCCTGGTACTTCCTCCGCTATCTCGATGCGCACAACGGCAAAGCCGCCTGGGACCGCGCCGCCGCCGACCACTGGATGGCGGTCGACCAGTACATCGGCGGCGTCGAGCACGCGATCCTGCACCTGATGTACGCGCGCTTCTTCACCAAGGCGCTGGCCGACCTCGGCCACCTAGGCGTGCAGGAGCCGTTCGCCAACCTCTTCACCCAGGGGATGATCACCCGCGACGGGGCGAAGATGTCGAAGTCGAGGGGCAACACGGTCAGTCCCGGCGACTACGTCGCCCGCTACGGCGCCGACACCGCCCGCACCTACGTTTGCTTCATGGGGCCGCCCGAGCGCGGCGGCGACTGGACCGACGAGGGGGTCGAGGGGGTGAACCGCTTCCTCTCGCGGCTCTGGCGGCTCGGCGAGGAGGCCGCGGAGCGGACCGAGGCGGGAGAGCCGGATGTCGCGGCCGCTGGGGAGGCGCGCGAACTGCTCGCCAAGGCGCACTGGGCGATCGACAAGGCGACCAAGGACTTCAACCGCGGCTTCCAGTTCAACACCGTGATCTCGGCGGTGATGGAGCTGGTCAACGACGCCTACCGGCTCAAGGACGGTCTCTACGGGACGGCGGAGGGGGGTGCGGCGGTCCGTTTTGCGACCGCGACCGCGGCTTCGCTGGTCTTCCCCTTCGCGCCACACCTCGGCAGCGAGATCTTCGAGCGGCTGACGGGGGAGCGGGTCTGGGAGCAGCCCTGGCCGCAGGCCGACCCGGAGCTGCTGGTCAGCGACACGGTGACGCTGGTAGTGCAGGTCAACGGCAAGCTGCGCGACCGGATCGAGGCTCCGGCGGAGGCCTCGAAGGAGGAGCTGTTGGAGCTTGCGCGGGCGAGCGAGAAGGTCGCCCGTCATCTAAATGGCCAGCAAATAGTCAAAGAAATTGTAGTTCCAGGCAAGCTGGTCAACCTAGTGGTCCGCTAGGGCCATCCACGGGGACCGGACGTTCTGCTAGAAAGCCGCCGATGTTGGTCAGGCGCCTGCACGAAACCGCGGTCGAGGAATGGCACCGCCTGCGCGCCCACGTGCTCATGGACGCGGGCGAACTTGGCTCCCGCAACCTCTCCGTCACCTGGGTGACTGTGCCCGCCGGGACGCAGCAGACGCTGCACTCCTCCGGTGAGGCCGAGCAGGCCTATGTCGTCGTCCGCGGGAGCGGCACGATGTCGGTTGCCGGCGACACTCAGGAGGTTGCCGAGGGAGACCTGATCCTGGTCCCGCCCGCGACCGAGCACTCGATCGGAAACGAGGGCGAGGCCGAGCTGGCCTGCGTCTCGATCCAGTCGCCGCCCGTCGCCGCCGCCGAGCTCTACAGCGACCAGCTGGCAGAGGTGGCGGGTTACGACGACGACGATCAGGACTACTGAGCGCCGGGGGCGCCGGGGGAGGACCCTCCGTCGCAAAGTAGTGGAGGCTCCTCCGGGTCCTCCCCCGGCGCCGACCGGACCGCAGCACCCCCGTTACACCTCCATCATCTTTTTCTTTGAGAAGTTTTTGATTCTGCGCGCCACGCGTGCGCCGGCGCAAGTCAGCATCGCCGGCGATGCCGGAGCTGAGTCGATCACAGGTAGTCGTCTACGCCGCGGTCGCCGTCGCCCTGCTCCTGGTCGGGGCGCGGGCGATTCGAGGTGAAGGCGGCACCGACTCCTCGTTCGCGGCGTCCACCGGTGGTGGCTCGGGGACGGGAAGCTTCTCGATCTCCGGTCAGAGCGGGGACCTGGTCGTTGACGTGACCGGAGCGGTACGGCGGCCGGGTGTCTACCGGATGCCGGCGGGGAGTCGCGTCAACGACGCGGTTATGCGAGCGGGAGGGCCGGAGCCGCAGGCGGAGCTGGAAGCGGTGAACCTGGCGGCACGGCTCGCCGACGGTCAGCAGGTGGTCGTCCCCGAGCGGGCGCCGGGCGGGGCGGCGATAGGTGCCGCAGCCGGGAGCGAAGAGGGCCCGATCAGCCTCGGCACGGCGACGGTCGGCCAGCTGGAAGAAATCGACGGCATCGGGCCGGTGACGGCGGAAGACATCGTCAAGTTCCGCGACGAACACGGCGGTCTCTCCTCGGTCGAGCAACTCGACCAGGTGCCGGGGATCGGCCCGGCGACGATGGAGGCGCTGCGGGCGCGGCTGCAGCCGTAGGCGCCGATCCGTGCGCTCGCCCCGTCCCTCGCTGCCGGTCCTGCTCGGGCTCGCGCTCCTCGTCGCCCTGGCGCTTGCCCACAGCGGCGAGATCCGCGCGCGGGCCAGCGACGGGCTCGGCCGGGGCATGCCTCCGAAGGAGGCGGAGCTCGCTCGCGGTTTCGTCCTCGGCGAGGACGAGGAGATCGACACGCAAACGCAGGAAGACTTCCGCCGCGCCGGCCTCAGTCATCTGCTCGCGGTCTCCGGTGAGAACGTCACCCTGCTCGCCCTGTTGGCGATGTCGCTGCTGGGGGCGCTCGGCATCTCGCTGCGCGAGCGGTTGCTCTGGGTGCTGGGGCTGATCGTCGTCTACGTTCCCGTCGCCGGCGCCGGCCCCTCGATCCAGCGCGCCGGGGTGATGGGGGCGCTGGGGGTGCTGGCGACGCTCGGCGGCCGGCGCGGCTCGCGGCTCTATGCGCTGGCCCTGGCGGCGATCGTGACGCTTGCGATCGACCCCGGGGTCGCCGCCGACATCGGCTGGCAGCTCAGCTTCGCCGCGGTGCTGGGGATCCTGCTGCTGGCGACGCCGCTGCGCCGGGCCATTGTCGCGCGCCTCGGGCTCGGGTCGTGGCGGCGGACGCTGGCCGAGGGGGTGGCCGTCACCGTCGCCGCCACCCTGGCGACGGCGCCGCTGATTGCCTATCACTTCGAAACGCTCTCGACGACCACCCTGGCGGCGAACGTGCTGGCGATGCCGGCGGTGGCGCCGGCGATGTGGCTGGGGATGCTGAGCGCCGGGCTCGCGCAACTGCCCGGGTTGCCGCTCGAGCCGCTGAACGCCTTGAACGCCCTCCTGCTCGCCTACATCGCCCAGGTCGCCTCCTGGTGCGCGGCTCCGGACTGGGCCGAGCTGCACGTGCGCTTGAGCGGCGGCGGGCTGGTGGGCGCTTATGTCGGCTTGGCGGCCGCGAGCGTCCTTTGCGTCTACCTGGCTCGGCTGGGGCGTCTACGGGTGGCTGCGCGTGGGTTGGCTGTTTTCGCCTCCCTGCTCGTCCTGGTGGCGCTTTTCCCGGTGGGAGGGGACGGGTCGCTGCCGCCGCCCTCCTACGGCCTCCGGGTCGAGGTCTTCGACGTCGGCCAGGGCGACGCCATCCTCCTGCAGCCACGGGGAGCGCCGGCGGTGCTGGTCGACGGCGGCCCGCCGGGAGACGGCCTGCGGGGGAAGCTCGAAGACGCCGGCGTCACCGCTCTCGGCGCCGCCGTGATCACCCACGATCAATCCGATCACGCTGCCGGGATCGAGGAACTGCTCGGTGACTTCCCGGTCCGCCGGCTGGTCTTCGCTCGTCTCCGCCGGGGCGCGATCGCCGCGGCCGCCGTGGCGGGAGCCGCGCCCCAGCGCGTCGTCGCGGGGCGGGAGCTGCGCTCGGGGAGGCTCCGCCTGCAGGTCCTCTGGCCGCCGGCGGAGCTGCTTCGCGGGCAGGGGAGCGGGGCGGACCCAAACCAGCTCGCGCTGGTGATCGAGGCGCGCTGGGGCGGCTTCTCGATGCTCCTCACCGCCGACGCCGAGGCCGAGGCGGTGCCGCTCGATCCCGGCCCTGTCGACGTCCTCAAGGTCGCCCACCACGGCAGCGACGACGCCGGGCTGGGGGCGCTCCTCGACCGCATTCGGCCGCGGCTGGCGGTGATCTCCGTCGGTAAGGACAACCCCTACGGACACCCGACGCCGGGCACGCTCGCGGTGCTTGCCCGGCACCGCGTGCCGACCCTGCGGACCGACGAGGACGGCGATGTCGTGATCGACGTCACGAGGGGTTCGATGCGGTTGGACGGATGATCGAATCGATAGTCGAGCAACCTCGTCCAATCGCTCCTGTGGCGCCCTGGAGAGCCGATCAACGAAGTGGTGCACTTCAGCTTCCACACCCTCCCCTTGGCGCCGAGCCGCCCGAGCCTCGCCGGCAGGAGCTTGGCGGAGAGGATGCGCAGCACCACCTTCGCCCTCTTTGGCCTCGCCGCGGCGGCGGGGCTGGCGCTCGTCGCGATCTTCGCCCAGCCGGGAGGGCCGTTGCTCTCGCCGGCGCCGCTGCCCAGCGAACCCTCGGGAGCGGTTGGTGGCGCGAAGGCGGTCGAGGTCAGTCACGCTCCGAGGTTGGCCGGCGCCGGCGAGCCCGGTGTCGGCTCCGCGAGCCTGGTTTTCCACCCCGCAACGACGGGACCGGTGCCTGGGGGAGCTGGCGCGAAGGGCGGTGGCGCAGGGTCCACCGTCAGAGCCGCCGCGGTCGGCTCGCCGCCGCGGCCGGTTGCCTCGCCTGCACCTGCCGCAGGCAGGGGAGCCGGGAACGGTGCCCCTCAGGCGGAACCCACCCCGGAACCCGTGTCGGGCTCGAATCCCGGGTCGGCACCGTCCGCGGCACCCGAACCGGCCCCGGTCGAGTCGAGGGCGCCGGAGAAGACTCCGGCAGTGAAGACCGCCTCCCCAGGTCATTCTCAGTCTGCCGCTGCCGCCAGCCATGCCAGCGCGCGCGGGATCGAACGCTCTGCGAAGCACGCCGCCGCCAAGGCGGCGCCGACGCCACACGCGGCTCCGCCCCCTGCGCCTGCCCCGCCTCCGGTGGCGAGTCCGCCGGCCGCCGACGAATCGTCTTCGGCTCCCGGCAACGGCAAGGGCAAAGGCAACGCCTACGGCCACGACAAGTAGGCAAAGGCGGGGGAGCCGGAGCGAGTTCTAGACTCGGCTCATGGCCGAGGAGATGCTGCCGCTCTACCTGATCGCCGGCACCGATCAGGCGAAGATCGACGTCACCCGGGCGCGGCTGCGGGCGCGCGCCGAACGCGAGGGCGGAGCCGCATCGCTCGAAGTGTTCGAGCCAGCCGAGGGGAAGGGGATGCCCGATCACGAAGCGCTGCTGGCGGCGATCCCGGCAATGTCGCTGATGGGCTCGCGCCGCTACCTGCTCGCCGACGGGATCGAGCGCTGGCGCGATCGCCAGCTCGACCCGGTGCTGGCGGCGCTGGGGGAGCTGCCGCCCGACCTGACCCTGGTCCTGATCTGCCGTGACAAGCCGGCGGCGAAGTTGGCCAAGGCGGTACAGAAGGCCGGCGGCGAGGTCTATGAATTCGAAACCCCCAAGGCGCGGGAGATGCCCCGCGTGCTGGTCGGTGAAGCGCAACGGCTCGGCTTCCGCCTTGATCCGGGGGCGGCCCGGCTGCTGGTCGAGCGGATGGGCGCGAGCCCCCTGCGCCTGCGCAACGAGCTCGAGCGGCTGGCGCTGTGGGCCGGCGAGGGGGGTGAGGTCGGGTTGGCGGACCTAGAAGCGATGGTCGCCGACACCTCCGAGGCGGCGGTCTGGTCGCTTTCCGACGCCCTGATCGAGGGCGACGCGGCGGCGGCGCTGCGGATCGGCGAGCGGTTGATCGGGCAAGGGGAGAACGTCACCGGCTTGATCTACGGCCTCGCCTCGCGCCTGCGCAGCGCCTGCGCCGCAGCGGCGCAGCTGGAGGAGGGGATCCCGCCGAAGCAGGTCGAATCGTCGCTGAAGATGCACCCCTACGCGGCCAAGCAGCTCGTGCGCCGCCTCCAGGGCACCGACCTCGCCAGCCTGCGGACGGCGACCGAGACCCTCGCCGACCTCGAGCTCTGGTGCCGCGGCGGCGCCGACTACGGCGATGAGCTGGCGCTCACCATCGCTTTGAGAAAGGCGGCGGCCGGAGCGGCTTAGCTGGCGGAACCGGCCGCTATGCGGGCGGCTTTGGCCTTCTTGCGCGCGCCCGTGTTCTTGTGGAGGGCGCCCTTCTGCACGGCCTTGTCGATCTTCGAGACGAGGGCGCGCTGCTCGCTGGCGATCGCTTCGGCGTCGCCGGACTCGACCGCGCTTTCGAGGCGGCGGAAGTGCGTCTTCACGGTGCTGGTGAGCAGCCGGTTCTCCGTCCGCTCGCGCTCGCTCCGCAGTATCCGCTTTTTCTGTGAGGCTATGTTGGCCATGTTCAGGTGCCCAGCAGGCGTGTGCCGGCTTCGGGCGGCCGCCGACTATAGCGACTGAGACAAAGCTTGGAGACGCCCAAGGCACCTCACACCTCCGATCCCGACGAGCGGGCGATCAACGCCGACGTCGCCGTCTGGGAGGCGGAGGCCTTCGAACCGGGCGAGGAATTGACCCGCGAGCCGCCGCCCGGCCGCCAGGCGGGGCGGATCGCCCGCTCGACCGCGTTCTTCTCGATCGCCACCGGCGCCTCGCGCATCGCCGGCCTCGCGCGCGAAGTCGTCGCCGCCAGCTATTTCGGCGTCAAGGGGCCGATGTCGGCGTTCACGATCGCCTTCCAGGTGCCGAACCTGATCCGTGCGCTGTTTGCCGACGCCGCCCTGCAGCCGGCCTTCGTCCCGGTCTTCACCGAACTGCTCGGGGAGAAGCGCTACAAGGAGGCGTTCCGGCTCGCCTCGACGCTGCTGCTGCTGGCGACGATGGTGCTCGGCTCGCTCACCGCGCTCTTCATCCTCCTCGCGCCGGTGATCATGCCGGTCTTCATCCCGAACTTCGGGAGCCAGGCCGTGATCGACCTGACGGTGACGCTCTCGCAGGTCCTCTTCCCGATCCTGATCCTGCTCGGGGTCAGCGGCGTCGTCGTCGGCATCCTCAACAGCTATGACCGCTTCGGCGCCTTCGCGATCTCGCCGCTGTTCTGGAACCTGACCATCATCGTCGTCCTCGTCGTCCTCGAGCCGCTCTTCCACGGCCGCGACAAGATCTACGCCTACGCGATCGGGATCGTGATCGGCACCCTGGTCCAGCTGCTGATTCCGACTTGGGACCTGCGCCACACGCCGTACCGGTTCAGCTTCAGCTTCGACTGGCGGCACCCGGGCGTGCGCCGGGTCCTGCTGCTGATGCTGCCGGTGACGATCAGCCTCGGCCTGATCAACTTCAACGCGCTGATCAACAGCTTCTTCGGGGGTTTGATCTCAGAACAGGCGCCGGCGGCGATCGACAAGGCGTTCCGCCTCTACCAGCTCCCGCAGGGAATCTTCTCGGTCGCCGTCGCGACCGTCCTCTTCCCGGCC
The DNA here is from genome assembly GCA_051953975.1 of Solirubrobacterales bacterium. Taxonomy (GTDB): domain Bacteria; phylum Actinomycetota; class Thermoleophilia; order Solirubrobacterales; family 70-9; genus VAYN01. The sequence goes on from JBQCIG010000225.1 coordinate 8,171, forward strand.
CTGGCCCGCTTCGCCAACGCGGGGGAAATCGACAACCTGCGGGCGACGATGGCGAACGGGATGCGCCAGATCCTCTTCGTCCTCGTCCCGGCTGCAGCCGCGATCCTCGCCCTCTCCGAACCGATGATCCGGCTCGTCTACCAGCGCGGCGAATTCGGCCCCGCGGAAACGACCCTGGTCGCCACCGCGCTCTTCTGGTTCGCCTTCTCGCTGCCGACCAACGGGCTCTACCTGCTGCAGACGCGGACCTTCTTCAGCATCCAGCGGCCCTGGCGAGCGACGGCGCTGGCGGTGATCGACCTCGTCGTCTCGGCCCTTGCGGCGCTGGCGCTGTACGCGCCGTTCGGGGTCGGCGGCGTCGTCGCCGGCACCGGCATCGGCACCACCGTCGCCGTCGTCGCCCCGGCGGTGATCCTGCGCCGCCGTTTTGGCGGCCTGGAGCTGCGGCGCCTGCTCTCGACCGGGATCAGGATCACGATCGCCGCCGCCGCCCTGGCGGGCGTGGGATGGCTCGTCTGGGACGTTCTCGACCAGGCGCTCGGACGCGGCCTCGCCGGCCAGATCGTCTCCCTGGGTAGCGGCCTCCTCCTCGGCGGGCTGGTCTATGTGGCCGTGGCCTGGTTGCTGCGGATCGAGGAGCTGGAGCAGATGACCCGCCTGTTGCGGCGGCGCGGCTCCTGATGCTCGGACCGGGGCGATACCTGCTCGGGGTCCTCGAGATCCTGCTACTCGGCGGCTTTGCCTGGCTGGGTGGGATGGCGCTGCGTAGATGGCTGCTGCCGCGCTTCGAGGGCGCGTCGGCGCACCTGGCGACGGCGGTGCTGGCGCTGGCCCTGGTGATCTGGCCGGCGGAGCTGCTGGGTTCCTTCAGCATCTTTGAGCCGGTGCCCTATCTGCTTCTTGTTGTGGCGATTGGGCTGGATCTGTGGAAATTCGCGCCGCGGCCGCGGGCGGAGGGGTTGCCCCAACCCACCCCGCAGGTAAGGGGGCGGGACTCCCTCCTCCGGCGGGATAGGCGCTGGTGGCTGGCTCTGATTGCGTTGGTGATCGCTGCAGTCGCGGTCATTCACTTCACTGGCGGAGTAAAGACCCGGCTCTCCACGGGCATGACCGGGTTCGACAGCACCTGGTACCACGGGCCTTTCGCGGCAGGGTTCTTCCAGAGCGGCGATACGTGGAGCCTGCACTTCATCGCGCCGCAGTTCCTGGCCTGGTTCTACCCGGCCAACAGCGAAATCTTCCACGCGGTCGGGATGCTGGCGTTCAGTCGCGACGTCCTCTCGCCGCTGCTCAACCTCGGCTGGTTCGTCGGCTGTTTGGTCGCCTGTTGGTGCATCGGACGGCCCTACCGGGTGGCGCCCTGGTCGCTGGCCCTGGGAGCAATCGCCCTCAGCGTGCCGGCGCTGGCCGACCAGGCGGGGGAGGCGAGGAACGACATCGTCGGCATCTTCTTCCTGCTGGCGGCGATGGCCGTCGTCCTAAACGCTGGAAGGGAAGAGCTGGGTAGGGGAAGCAGCGCCGCGGACGTTGGCCCTTATCTCGTCGCCGGCCTGGCGGCGGGGCTGGCCGCCGGGACGAAGCTCAACTTCCTCTTGCCGGCGACGGTTTTGGTTCTCGGCATGGTTGCCATCGCTCCGCAGGGCATCCGTCGGCGGGCTTTCGGGGCTTCGGGGTTGGCGGCGCTGGCCGGCGGCGGCTACTGGTACCTGCGCAACCTCGTCCACACCGGCAACCCGCTGCCCTGGATCCACCACCTCGGGCCGATCGACCTGCCGGCGCCGCAACAGGCCCTCGGCGGCCGCGAAGCCCACTCCGTCCTCGGCTATCTCACCGACGGCAGCGTCTGGTCGGACTGGTTCTTCCCCGGCCTCCACCAAGGACTCTGGATCGTCTGGCCACTGCTGCTCGCAGCCGCCCTCACGGGCCTGGTCCTCGCCGTCCTCCCGTTCCATGGTTCCTTTGTCCGGTATGAGAGGACAAAGGAACCACGGAACTGGGGTGGAGCGCTCGCTGTGGCCGGACTCGTCGGTCTCGCCAGCGCCCTTGCGTGGCTGATCGCGCCGACCTCGGCCTCAGGTCCGGAGGGGATGCCGCGCGGGTTCGAATCCGGCCTTCGCTATCTCGCTCCTGCCCTGATCCTCGGCCTCGCGCTGCTGCCTGTCGGGGTGCGCCGGTCATTTGTGCCGGATAGCGGCGCAAATGACCGGAGCAAGCGCTGGGGGATCGGGAAGCGATGGGCCCTTGGTGGCCTTGCGCTCCTCATGGTCCTGGCGATCGCCGTCGGCTACCCGATCCAGCGCCACTACCTGGAGAACCGCTACAAGGACCCGACCTTCACCGCCCCGGGCCTAAACGCCGCCTTCGCCTGGTCCCGCAACGTCTCAGGCGCCCGCATAGCCACCACCAGCACCCGCCAATACCCCCTCTTCGGCACCGACCTCTCCAACCAAGTCCAGTACCTAGGCCAAGAAAGCCCCCACGGCGGCTTCGAATCCCCAAAGACCTGTCAGCAATACCTCCGACTCCTCAACGAGGGCCACTACGACTACGTAATCGCGACGCGAGATCGACTGGAAGCGAAAAAGCCTCCGTACCCCCTCTCGGCTAAGTGGACCGAACGCGCCGGAGCCCAAGCCATCCTGAAAAAACCCCCCACGGTCGTATTCAAGCTGCCGGAAAAGCTAAGTCCCTCGGGGTGTAGATGACCAGGCTCCTCCGGCGGGTGGCACCGTAGGGGGGACCCCCCTCCGAGGTGTCCTCGGAGGGGGTGGGTTCCCTGCCGTGACAGGACCCGCCGGCCGAGAGCCTTCGTCCCTCATACTCCCCCTCCGCCGATGGACCACATCCGAAACTTCTCGATCATCGCCCACATAGACCACGGCAAGTCGACCCTGGCCGACCGCATCCTCGAGCTGACCGGCGCCGTCGACCCGAAGAAAATGCAGGCGCAGCTGCTCGACTCGATGGACCTCGAGCGCGAGCGCGGGATCACGATCAAGGCGCAGGCGGTGAGGGTCGAGTACCGCGCGAAGAACGGCGAGGCCTATCACCTGCACCTGATCGACACCCCCGGCCACGTCGACTTCTCCTACGAGGTCTCGCGCAGCCTCGCCGCCTGCGAGGGGGCGTTGCTGGTCGTCGACGCCGCTCAGGGGGTCGAGGCGCAGACCGTCGCCAACACCTACCTGGCGATCGAGAACGGGCTGGAGCTGATCCCGGTAATCAACAAGGTCGACCGGCCCGGCGCCGAGCCCGAGCGGGTCGCCCAGGAGATTGCCGACCTGCTCGGCGGGGATCCCGAGGAAGCGCTGCCGATCTCGGCCAAGACGGGGGAGGGGGTGATCGAAGTCCTGGAGGCGATCGTCGAGCGAATCCCGTCGCCCGAGGGCAGGCTCGACGCCCCGCCACGCGCCCTCATCTTCGACTCCGAGTTCGATTCCTACCGCGGAGTGATCGCCTACGTGCGGATGGTTGACGGCTCCTTCCGCAAGCACGAGCCGATCCTGGCGATGCAGAACGGCACCACCGCCGACATCGATGACCTCGGCTTCTTCCGCCCGGCGATGACCGCGGTCGGCGGCATGGAGGCCGGTGACGTCGGCTACCTGATCACCGGGATCAAGGACGTCACCAAGCTGCGCGTCGGCGACACCCTCACCTCGCAGGCGAACGCCGCCAGCGAGGCCCTCGAGGGCTACCGCGAGGTCCGCCCGATGGTCTTCTGCGGCCTCTTCCCGATCGACACCGACCGCTACGAAGACCTCCGCGACGCGCTCGAGAAGCTCTCGCTCAACGACGCCGCCCTCTCCTGGGAGCCGGAGACCTCCGAGGCGCTCGGCTTCGGCTTCCGCTGCGGCTTCCTCGGCCTCCTCCACATGGAGATCGTGCGCGAGCGCCTCGAGCGCGAGTACGACCTCGACCTGCTGGCGACGACGCCCAACGTGCGCTACATGGTCAACCTCACGAACGGCGAGACCAAGGAGGTGCATAGCCCGACCGAGCTACCCGACCCCGGCACGATCGAGTCGATCGAAGAGCCCTACATCCGCGCCACGATCATCTGCCCGAAAGAGCAGGTGGGGGCGGTGATGGAGCTCTGCCAGCAGCGCCGCGGCACCCACGTCGACATGCACTACCTCAGCCCGCAGCGGGTGCAGATCCGCTACGACCTGCCGCTGGCCGAAATCGTCCTCGACTTCTTCGACCAGCTCAAGTCCTCAACCCGCGGCTACGCCTCGCTCGACTACGAGCCGATCGGCAACCGCGTCTCCGACCTGGTCAAGGTCGACATCCTCCTCGCCGGCGACAAGGTCGACGCGCTCTCGATCATCGTCTTCCGCGACTTCGCCTACGACCAGGGCAAGCGCCTGGTCGGGCGGCTGCGCAAGACGATCCCCCGCCAGCTCTTCGACATCCCGGTCCAGGCGGCGATCGGCTCCCGGATCCTCGCCCGCGAGACCGTGAAGGCGCTGCGCAAGGACGTCACCGCGAAGCTCTACGGCGGCGACGTCACCCGCAAGCAGAAGCTGCTGAAGAAACAGAAAGCGGGCAA
>JBQCIG010000226.1:0-5160 GCA_051953975.1 Solirubrobacterales bacterium
CTTCGGCCGCGTCGACGGGCTCGTCCACCTGGTCGGCGGTTGGCGGGGCGGGCAGCCGCTGCACGAGGCATCGCTCGAGGACTGGGACCTCCTCCACGACCTCTTGATCCGCACCGTCCAGCACACGAGCCGCGCCTTCCACGACCAGATCGCCGCCGGCAGCCGCGGCCGCTTCGTCCTCGTCTCCGCCAAGCAGGCGCAGGCGCCGAGCAACGCCAGCGCCGCTTATGCCGCCGCCAAGGCCGCCGCCGAGGCCTGGACCCACGCCCACGCCGATGGCTTCGAGCCCGGCGGCCCGACCGCCAACATCATCGTCGTCGACGCGATCCTCACTCCGAAGATGGGGGAGGAGAACCCCGGCAAGGAGTTCCCCACCTTGACCCCCGCCGAGGACATCGCCGAGGCGATTGCATTCCTCTGTTCGGATGCCGCCGGAAAGATGAACGGCCAGCGGCTCCCCCTTACCATGGGTCGATGACTAGCAAGGGGCAGAGCGCGCCCGACGGCCAGATGACGATCGGGGAGCTGGCGCGGCGGACCGGGATGACGATCCGCAACATCCGCGCCCACCAAACTCGTGGCCTGCTGCCGCCCCCCGAGGTCCACGGCCGCACCGGCTACTACAACGAGGACCACGTCGCGCGGATCGAGCTGACCCGGGAAATGCAGGCGGAGGGCCTCAACCTCGAGGCGATCCGGCGCGTCCTGGAGAGCAGCGAAGGCTCCTCCCGCGAGATCGTCGATTTCGCCCGCGCCGTTCGCGCCCCCTTCGAGGACGAGACGCCGGAAATCTTCGAGGAAAGCGAGTTGGCGGCCGCCTGGGGTGCGGAGGAGTTCGACCCGAAACTGATCGCCCGGGTCGAACAGATGGGGATCTCGCGGCAGTTGCCCGACGGCAAGGTCGAGGTCCTGAGCCCCCGCCTGCAGCGGGCCGGCGCCGCCCTGATCGAGCTGGGAATATCTCCCCAAGCCGCGGTCGAGACCGCTGAGGCGCTGCGCGGCTACTCGGAAGGCGTCGCCAGGACCTTCGTCGAGCTCTTCGTCAGGGAGATCTGGGAGCCGTTCGAAAAGGCCGGCCGGCCCGAGCAGGACTGGCCGAAGGTGCGCGAGGCGCTCGACCGCCTGCGCCCGCTGGCCTCCGACGGGCTGCTGGCGATGTTCCAGATGACGATGGGCGAGTCGACCGAGAAGGCCGCTGAACGGACCCTGCAGGGCGCAGCCGAGCCGGCGGACAAACGCCGCAGCTCGAAGCGCTCGCGGCGCTCGAAGCGCGGTGCCTCTAGCCGGCGATCGTGAAGCGCAGCTTCGCCGTCCTCGACTGGTTCGCGGCGCCGTCGAAGGCCCGCAGGACCGCTTCGTAGCGCCCTGGTTGCGCCGGGAAGCGCTTCCAGCGGGCGCCCAGCTTCAAGTGGTTGGCTCCCGCCCGCGTCCGCCAGCGGGCGAATCCCGCGTAGGCGCGCCCGCCCGGCGCCAAGCGGTAGTACTGCGCTTCCAGGTGGCCCTTCTCGCTGACTTCGACGGTGAGAGGGATACCCGCGGCGCCACGCGCACGGTGCTTCGCCAGCTTCACGGGGCCCAGCTTGGGCGGGGTGACATCGACGTTCAGCGGCGGCTGCGGTCCGGGATCGGAGTTCGGATCGCCGGGCACGTCGGAGACGACCACGTCGCCCCGCACGATCGGGTGCAGCTTGCAGCGGAAGTCGTAGGTGCCGGGCTGGTTGAACTGGATCGTGTAGCTGTAGCCGGCGCGGTGGTAGGGCGCGTCGGTGTGGGGGTCGGAATCCCACTGCAGGGCGTTGGCCGAGACGCCGGTCACCGAGTGGGCCAGGTCCGGCCCGAGCCAGTCCCAGGTCACCTTCTCCCCGAGGTCGATGTGCACTTCCGGATTCGACCACTTGTAGTAGGCGATCGAGACGCGGGTGTTGACCGCGCTCGCCGCCGGCGCCAGCAGGGCCGCCAGCACCAGCGCCAACGCAAACGCAGCGATTCCCGCCATGCGGAAAGAGGCGCGCCCGGGCCGGCCCCTCACTTCTTCACCGTAATCGTCAGCTTCATCAGCGTCGGGTGGATCGTGCAGATGTAGTGGTAGGTCCCAGGCCGTTCGAAGGTTTTCTTGAAATGAGCGTCGGTGACGGCGGTGGTGTGGGTCGAGTAGGTGGAGCGTTCCTTCAGCCGCTTCGGCCCCTGCTTGAGGTGGACGTCGTGGGGATAGGTGTTGGCTTCCGACCACACCCACTTCACCGTCCGCCCCGCTTTGACCGTCACCGTGTCCGGTCCGAAGAAGAAGTCGTTGACGGTGACGATCGTCGGCTTCGGCCGCTGCGGAGCCTGCGCCGCCGCCGCGCTGGCTCCGAGCAGCGCGACCACGGCCACGCAGGCCGCCATGGCCTTCAGCGGACGCAGCTTGCTCGAGCCCCTCATCCGCAATTCAGTTCGCCTGGCTGCGGCGCCACCTCGATCGGCTTGAACTTCTTGAATGGCGGGTGCGCGGGGACGCGCCGCACCCAGCTGCACTGCTGGTTCTGCGGCGGGCTGGACCCGGCGTAGCCGAGGATCGTGCGCGGGTCGCTCGTTTCTTCGGTGTTGATCTGCAGCCCGGCCTGGGTGTCGAGGCTGCGCACCTGGTCGGCTAGCACTTCGGCCTGCGGGCAGGCCGGGTAGATGTGGCTCAGCGCCACCTTGCCGTTGCCGGGCGCGAAGCTCGAGTTGGCGCTGTTGCCGCCCCAGCAGTTGCCGCCGCCGGTGTTGTCGTTCCAGAAGTCGTATTCGCCGTTGGGGTCGGCCCCTTCGCGCCCCATCACGTTTTCGGTGATCTGGTTGTTGATGTTCTTGGCGTCATCGCCTTCGTTGGCGACGAACACTTCGCCGGGGCCGGAGAAGGAGGCGATCCCCCACTTGTAGTTGCCGAAGACGTTGTTGCGGCGGACGATCGTGTTGGCGCTGCCGTAGAGCACGATCCCGACCGCGGTCGGGTAGTTCACCGTCGCCCCGGCCAGCTGCCCCAGCCCCGCCGAGACCGTGTGGAATTTCGAGCCGGCGAGGAAGTAGTTGTAGTTGTTCCAGAACACGTCGTTGCGTTCGATGATGTTCCAGCCGTTGGGCTCGAAGCCCTCGCTGTCGAGCGTGTTCGGGACGATGCCGGCGCCGTTGTTGTAGAAGGCCGAGTCGACGATCTTCACGTACTTGGAGTTCGTCCCCGAATAACCGAGCACGTTTTCGTAGCTGCGGTCGTTCTTCAGTAGCGTCCATTTCGGCTTGCGCTGGCAGGGCTTCGGCGGCGGCGCGACGCCGTGGTTGGTCCAGCTCTTCGAGTCGCACGGCGTTTCGCCGACGTAGAAGGCCGAGTCGCCCTGGTGGTAGCCGGCGGAGTCGACCATCTTTCCGCCGTAGCAGTTCTTCGCGAAGAGTCCGTAGGAGCGGTTGCCGGAGGCGAGCAGGTTGTCCATCGTGTAGCCGTCGCAGTGCTGGCCGCCTTCGTTGGCGGCGTGGACGAAGACCCCGTTGGACTGGTAATTCCGCGCCCACATGTTCTTCAGCACGATCCCGTCGACGCTGATCGCCTCGATCCCGTTCTGGGCGGCGCCGAGCTCGCCCTTCGCGTTGCGGCCTTCGAGGATGATCTTCTTGCGGTTCCTCTTCGTCCCTTCGATGACCAGCCCGTCGAAGTCCTTCCTCTTCAGGGTGCCGTCGAGGACCACGCCTTCGACGTACTTGCCGGGACGGATCGCGACCACGGCCTTCACCTTGTCGTTGCGTTTCTTCGCTTTGAAGGAGCCGGCGGCGTCGACCGCCTTCTGAATCGTCCGGTACCGGCAGCCGTGCTTGCAGACTTCGAAGGCCCTCACCTTCGCCTGCTTCTTGTGGCCGCCGCCCTTGGCGGCGAGCGCGGGCGAGGCGAAGGCGCCGAGCGCCAAGCAAAGGGCGAGGGCGAAAGCGGGTACTGCCAGCCGTTGTTTCATGCGTCTCCTTGCAGCGTCGTCGTTTCGACCCTGCCTCCCCGAGGGCTCCCCTGCCGGCTAGAGCGTAGCGAAGCCTGGCCGATCAGCCAGGGACGATCATCCGCATCCCCTGTTCCAGTTCGGACACCCCGAAGGCGCCCTCGATCCGATCGCGGATGACCCCGTCGCGGTCGATCAGGAAGGTCCAGAGCTCGGTCGGCAGGTGGTAGGTGCGCAGCTGCGGCCGGATTCCCTTGCCGGGATCGTTGTCGTTATAGACCCCCATGTGGATGAAGTCGGCCCGTCCGTGCAGCGAGGTGACCTGCGCCGGCAGCGGGCCGGTCACCGCCCCCTTCGGGCTCCCGGCGAAGTACATCGCCACGTCGGCGTCGTCGACCTGTTCGTTGCCGCGGGTGAAGACCCCGAACGGGTAGCGGTTCTCGCCGACTTCGAAGACCTGCGCCGCCGGCGCAATCACCAGCTTGGTCGGCTTCGCCCCCGAGCTGCGCAGCAGCTGGTCGATGTCTTCCCCTTCGCGGAGGGGAACTCGGCCGCCGAGGGCGCCGGACGAGAGGCGGATTCCGAGTTGCCGCAACCCCCGAGGAAGACCGCAACTAGGCAGCACAAAACAGCGTTAACACAGAGGAAGGGACGAGACACGGCCCGGCAAGGTATACCTGGCAGCCATAACTTGCGAGGCGAGAGGGAGGGAACCACGGTGCGGAAGAAGCTCATCTTTTCGTTGGTCGGACTGCTGATGCTGGTGGGTGCGGCCTCGGCATTCGCCCTTGGCCCCGAAGCTCAGACCTACAAGGAAGAAGTCGAACCGATCTGCCAGGCGAATACGGAAGCCAACGAAAAGATCCTCAAAGGCGTCCGCAAGGAGGTCAGGGAAGGCAAGACGAAGAAGGCGTCTCGCCAGCTCTTCGCCGCCGCCAAGGCGCTGAAGCGCGCCCGCGCCCAGCTGGTCAAGGTGCCGAAGCCCGCCGAAGACGGGGCTCGGTTGCCGATGGGGCTGACCGGCGTCAAGCCCGAGGTGGACCGGCTCGAAGCGACCGGCCGCAAGCTCGCCAAGGGCGAAAAGAACGCCGCCGTGAGGATGGTCGCCCGTCTCGAAAGCAACGCCCGCAAGACCAATACCCTCGTCCTCGACTACCAGTTCCGCTACTGCCGCTTCAACCCGGCGAAGTTTCTCTAGAATCGTTGAGCGGCACGGCTTCGG
>JBQCIG010000227.1:0-14158 GCA_051953975.1 Solirubrobacterales bacterium
AAGAACGCGGTGACGGGGGCGAAAATCAAGAAAGACACGATCACCGGGGCGAAAGTGAACGAGTCCACGCTCGGCACCGTGCCCAGCGCCAGCGTCGCCAGCGCGTTGACGCCGCCCGAAGCCGTCCACATCGTCGGTGCCCCGGGCGAGCCGCCGTTCGAAAACGGCAGCCACAACTTCGGCTCGACCGGCCCGTTCGCCCTCAACTCCGTCGGCTTCTGGAAGGACCACGAGGGGGTCGTCCACCTGCAGGGCATCGCCGAAACCGGCAATACCTCCCCTTCCTTCGTCTTCACCCTCCCGCCCGGCTTCCGCCCGGCTTCCGGCAAGACGATCATCCTCGAACAGATCAAAGGAGCGGGGGCGTTCGTCTTCGGTGGCAACATCAACCTCGAAGGCTTCGACCTCAGCGGCAAAATCCTCGGGCTCGAAACCGAAAACCCGGTCGCCCTCGACGGCGTCACCTTCCGCGCCGAAAGCTGATCGACAGCGCAGTTCGCATTCGATGTCTCGGAGCCCTCCGCCGCTGGCGGGGGGCTCCTCTCTTTGAGAGGGTGGGGATTGCATCGTCCACCACTCGAGGGAGAGGCTCATGAAGCAACTACGCAAGCGGCTCACGTTCGCGAACGTGATGTCGGTAATCGCCGTCTTCGTGGCTCTGGGTGCCACCGCTTTCGCCGCGACCCAGCTGCCGAAGAACAGCGTCGGTACCAAGCAGCTGAAGAAGAACGCGGTCACCGCCGCGAAAATCAAGAAGAACGCGGTGACGACGTCCAAAATCAAGAAAGACGCCGTCACCGGGACGCAGGTGAACGAGGCGACGCTCGGCACCGTGCCCAGCGCCAGCGTGGCCAACTCACTCTCGCCGGTTGAAGCGACCCACATCGTCGGCGCCCCGGGCGAGCCGGGATTCGAAAACGGAGCGCACAACATTCCTGAAACCGGCTTGATCCCCCTCCTCCCAGTCGGCTTCTACAAGGACCACGAGGGCATCGTCCACCTGCAGGGCGTTGCGGAAGTCGGAAAAAGCGCTGGGGGGGTTCCCACCGTCTTCACCCTCCCACCCGGCTTCCGGCCGACTCCCGGCCATGCCGCGATCTTCGAACAACTGACCGAAGCGACCGCGATCATCTTCGGCGGCAGCACCAACATCTCGGGCTTCGAACTCAGCGGCAAGGTGCTGGGCAATGAAGAAAACCCGATCGTCCTCGAAGGCATCACCTACAAGGCCGAAAGCTGACGCTCTCGGTCCAAATTGACTGCGAAGGCCGGGCATCCGCCCGGCCTTCGTACCTCACACCATCCGCGTCGCGTGGCGAGGCTCGAGGGTGCCTTCGGCTTCGGCCTCGGCGCGCTTGGCCCAGCGGTTGAGCTCGCGACGGGCGAGGACCATTTTGTGGACCTCGTCCGGTCCGTCGGCGAGGCGGAGCATGCGGCTGAAGCGCCACATGATCGCCAGCGGGGTGTCGTCGGTCATGCCGAGCGAGCCGTGGACCTGGATCGCGCGGTCGAGCACGTCCATCACCATATTCGCGGCGACGATCTTGATCGCCGAGATCTGCTGGCGGGCGGCGCGCTTGCCCTCGGTGTCCATTTTCCAGGCGGCGAAGATGGTCAGCAGGCGAGCCTGGTCGATTTCCATCCGCGAGGCGGCGATCGACTCCTGGACGAACTGCTTGTCGCCGAGCGGGCCGCCGAAGGCGGAGCGTTCGTTGGCGCGGCGGCACATCATCTCGTGCGCCCGCTCGGCCGTGCCGATCGCCCGCATGCAGTGGTGGATGCGCCCGGGACCGAGCCGGTCCTGGGCGATCGCGAAGCCGGCGCCGCGCTCGCCGAGCAGGTTCCCCTTCGGCACCCGGCAGCTTTCGTAGCGGATCTCGCAGTGGCCGGGGCCGCCGTCGTGGCCCATCACCGAGATCGGCCGCACCAGGTTGAAGCCGGGGGTGTCGGTGGGGACGCAGATCATCGAGGCGCGGCCGTAGGGGTGGGCGTCGGGATCGGTGACGACCATCGCGATCGCCAAGTCGGCGCCGACGGCGCCGCTGGTGAACCACTTGTGGCCGTCGATCACCCACTCGTCCCCGTCGAGGACGGCGCGCGCCTGCAACAGCGTCGGGTCCGACCCCGACACCTCGGGCTCGGTCATCGAGAAGCAGGAGCGGATCTTCCCCTCCAGCAGCGGCTCCAGCCAGCGCTCGCGCTGCTCGGGCGTGCCGTGCTCGGCGAGGATCTCCATGTTGCCGGTGTCGGGAGCCGAGCAGTTGAAGGCCATCGGCGCCGCCATCGGACTGCGCCCCATCTCCTCGCAGAGCAGCCCGTACTCCCAGTTGGTCAGACCGGGGCCGAAGCGCTCGTCGGGCATGAAGAGGTTCCAGAGCCCCTCGGCCTTCGCCTTCTCGCGCACCTCGACCAGGCGCTGCGGATAGGGGACCCCCGGTCCCACCTCCTCGTCGAGCGCTTCCATGATCTCCCGCTCCTGCGGGTAGATCTCCTCGTCCATGAAGTCGAGGACGCGCTCGCGCAGCTTCGCGACCTCGGGGCTGGGGGTGAAGTCCATCGGTGTCCTCTCTCCTCGTCCTCTCGGGGAGGTGAACGCTATTCGATGGGCGCCTCAGGTCCGGCGGCGGTAGCGGGCGAAGAGCTCGCCCTCCTCCTCCAGCAGCCAGGCCAGCTCGAGGTCGATCACGCCCGGCAGCGGCCCCTCGATGATCCGCGGCGCCCCACCGCCGCTCAGCTTCGGCGCCGTCGTCAGGAAGAGGTCGTCGACCAGGCCCTCGGCCTGCATCTGCCCGTGCAGGTGCGGCCCGCCCTCGGAGAGCAGGGCGCGGACGCCACGCTCGTGGCGCAGGTAGCGGAGCGCCTCGGGCAGGTTCACCGCCCCCTCGTGTCGCACCACGTCCAAGCTTGCGGCGGTCTCGGGCGGCTCGGCCTCCGAGGCGGTGAAGATCACCACTTCCCCCTCCTCCGTGAACAGCGGCGCGTCCCAGGGGAGGTCGAGCCGGCCGCTGACCAGGACCATCGGGCGCTTCATCGGGCCGTAGCGCTCCGCCCGCATCGTCCCGGCGCCGATCATCACCGCGTCGAAGCGCGTCCGCAGCCCGACCAGCATTTCCGTGTCGGCGTCGGAGCCGATCGGCCCCGAGCGCCCTTCAATCGTCGCCCGCCCGTCGACCGTGGCGACGAAGTTCATCCCGACCAGCGGCCGGTCGGGGCGCGGTTCCTCGCCGGGCCGGTAGCCCTCGAGCTGCTCGGCCACCGTGGTCGGGCCGGGATCTGGGAGCAGCCGCCGCATCGGCGGTGAACATACCCGGCGCTTCCGATTTTGACCCCGCTGGCGCGGGGTGAAAGTCGGAGAGGGCGCCTCAGCTGTAGTCGTGCCAGCCAGCGAACTCGCGGCCGGCGAAGCGCTGCAGCTCGGCGACGTCCTCGGTGAAGCGAACGCGGACCGACTCGAAGAGGTCGTCGGGCAGCTTCGGCTTCGGCGCCGGTGGCTTCTCGGGATCGTGGACGACCTTCTCGACGATCCAGCGCATCGACTCCGGCAGGCGGTCGAAGTTGCGGTCGAAGGAGCGGAAGCCCGGCAGCTTGATCAGCTTCTCCATGAACTGGTATTTGTCGCCCTGCTTGGCGCTCGACTTCTCCCACTCGCGGTCGAACTGCTCGGAGGTGAAGCTCTCGTCGACGCCGGCGAAGGCGAACGCCTTGCGCATCGTCGCCTCGCGTTCGGTCTGCAGCTCCTCCTGGGTGATGACCTCGATCTGCGAGCGGTCGAAGCGCTCGAGGTAGGGCTGCAGCTGCATCCAGTACATGGAGCGGTTGGTGTAGGAGTTGTCGGGGTTGGAGAGGACCTCGACCAGGTCGCCGGTCTCGTAGCCGGCGCCGGTGGCGTGGACCCAGTGGGAGAGGATCCGCTTGATCGGGTCGCGGACCATGTAGAGCAGCTTCGCGTCGGGACAGTTCTGCTTGATCCGCTCGGCGACACCCTCGAAGCGCGGCAGGTTGGTGTAGTGGGGGGAGGACTCGCCGCGGACCTCGAAGCGGTCGTCGAAGCGGCTCGCGTACCAGTCGAGCCCGAGGTCCCAGTTCAGCTCCTCGACGAAGAAGTTGAGCTCCTTCGGCTTCGACATCTGGATCTCCGGATGGAGGCCGAGGTAGTGGTGGATGCTCGTCGTCCCGCACTTGAGGCCACCGATGATGATCAGGTTCGGCAGCTGCGCATGGCGTTTGCGACGGCGGCGCCAGCCGCTATTGCGGTCGGCGGTGTAGCGCTCGCGGGCACGGTCGCACATCGCCTCGTCGGCGGGGTCGTGGATGGCGGTGGGGGGCGGCGTATGCGTGTCGGGTTCCGGCACGAGCGGGCTAGTCTAGCTGCGATGCCGTTCGCGAATCTCCAGGACAACTTCGAAGCGTTCTTCAACCGGGCGGCCGAATTCTTCCGCCACCTCTCGGAAGTCCACTGGACGGCCTTCGCGATCGCCCTCGCCTGCCTGCTGGGCATGCAGCTGGCACGCGCCTGGGCCTGGCGCAACGTGCTGCGCGCCGCCTACCCCGACAAGCGGATCGCCTTCATGCCGCTGGCCGCCGCTTACCTGGCGGGCGCCGGGATCAATGCGGTGCTTCCGGCCCACGCTGGCGACGTCACCAAGGTCTTCCTCGCCAAACGTCAGATCCCCGACTCCTCTTATCCGGCCGTCACCTCCTCTTTCCTGGTGCAGACGGTCTTCGATACCTCGATCGGGATCCTCGTCCTCCTCTACGCGATCACCCAGGGGCTGCTGCCGCCGTTGCCGCGGATCCCCGACCTCCCGGCCTTCGAGATCTCCTTCTGGGTCGACCACCCGAAGACGCTCCTGAGCGTCACCGTGGCGCTGCTGCTGGCGATCGCGGTCGGGATCTTCCTGCTCGCCCACCGGGTTCGTCGCTTCTGGGCGCGGGTGCGGCAGGGGCTGGTGATCCTCACCGAGCCGCGCCGGTACCTGCGCGAGGTCGCCGCCTGGCAGGGGGTCGGCTGGATTTGCCGCTTCGCGGCCTTCTGGTTCTTCCTCGAAGCCTTCGGCATCCCGGGCTCGATCGGCAGCGTGATGCTGGTGATGAGCGTGCAGGCGATCGCCAACATCATCCCCTTCACGCCCGGTGGCGCCGGCGCCCAGCAGGCGCTGTTGGTCGCCACCCTCAGCGGTCCCTCGCGCACCGCCGTCCTCTCCTTTTCGGTCGGGACCCAGATCGCGATGGTGGCCTGGTCGGTGGTGCTGGGCTTCGCGGCGATCCTGCTGGTCTTCAAAACGACCGACTGGCGCGGGCTGATCCGCCAGGCGCAGGAGGAGGCCGACAGCCAGAAGGCCGCCGAGGCCGCGACTCCTCCTTAGCTCGACCAGCCCGGGTAGCGGCCGGCGACGTGCCACTGCCAGGGCGGGCGTTCGCCGGGCGGGAAGTCGTAGTGGTTGCGGCCGGGGAGGGTCTCGAGTGGGACCAGCGCGGGGTCGTCTTCGGCGAGGATTTCGACCCCCGCGGCCGCTGCCACGTCGGCTGCGGTGGCGCGGCGGGCGAGGCGCTCCCAGCCCAGGGTGGGACGGTAAAGCCAGTAGACGATCTCGACCCAGCCTTCGGAGCGACGGCGGTCGATCAGCTCGGTGAAGGCGGTGGTGCGACGGCCGGAGGCGGTGAGGTGGGGGCCGGCGGCGACGGCGCAGCTCTCGCGCCGGCAGCGGCGGAAGTCGACCGGCATCAACGGCAGGCCGGAGGGGCCGCGCCGAGCTTCGGGGGCCGGCGCCAGCGCCCGGGTCAGCCGCGCCAGCGGCCAGCCGTAGGCGGGAACCAGGGGGTGGTGGCGGCAGGCGTCCGGTAGCCGCGGGCCGCAGGCGAGCCGGCGCCCGATCGTGCCGGCGAGGGTGCGGCCGGCGTCGATTTCGCCGCCGGAGGCGACCGCCGAGATCGCCGCGACCGCCAGCAGCGCGATCAGCGCCGCCAGGGCTACCTGCTCGACGCTCGCCGAGCCCCGTTGATGGTTCTCCTGCCTGTGCATGCCTCGAAGCTAGGCGGCCTCGTCGCACGCGTGGCGCGCAGAAAGTGCCAACTCCGGGTCGACGGTGAAACGGTTCTGCTTACATGCAAGGGGATGGAGGGCTTCAACCTTTTCGGCGACCCCGAGGAGTTCCGCGCTCGCATGGAAGAGCTCTCGGAGCAGATGCAGTCCTCGCAGCGGGTGGCCTGGGCCGACAACGCGATCAAGCTGGCGGTGGAGATGACTGTCGCCTCGATCGGCCGCCTGGAGCTGACCGGCAGCGCCGACGAGCAGGCGATGCAGGTCCGCGACGCGATCCGCGTCCTCTTCCCCGAGGCCGTCACCTTGGTGCGAGAGGCTCGCGAAGGCTTGAGCTGACGCTCGGCCCGCGGGTTTTATGGCGGATTAAGCCGCTTGCATCAGCCTTAGGGGCGTGCAGCCACGTGCCCGCCGGCGCCGCCGTCTCTATCCACTTGCGGCGCTCTTGATCCTTGTCGTCTTCTTGATCGTCAAGGCAACTGGCGGGTCCGGTGGCTCAGGCGGTTCTGGGGGCTCGGGCGGCGACCCGACTCCACCCAAGGAACTCGTATCCAGCGTCTCCAGCGCATCGCTGCCGGCGCCGATCTCGGGGGAGACGGCGGTCGCCGTCCCCGGCGGGACCCTGATCCTCGGCGGCCTCGACGCGAGCGAAAGCTCGGTCAGCGGCGTCTTCCTGCTCGACGGAACCGGGAAGCTGAGGCGGGCCGGTTCGCTCAGCGCCCCCCTCCATGACGCTGCGGCGACCAGCCTCGGCGGCAGGGTCCTGGTCTTCGGCGGCGGCACCGAAACCAGCACCGACACGGTGCAGGCGCTGCCCGACGGCGCCTCGCCGCAGCCGCAGGCCACCGCGACCGTAATCGGCCACCTGCCGGCGGTTCGCTCCGACCTCAGCGCGATCACGGTTGGCGCGAGGGCGTACGTACTCGGCGGCTACGACGGGACCACGCCGGACCCCGCCGTGCTCGTGACCGAAGACGGGCGGTCCTTCTCGCAGGTCGCCGAACTGAAAGTGCCGGCGCGCTATCTCGCCACCGCCGCGGTGGACGGGCGCATCTTCGCCTTCGGCGGCGAGACGGCAAGCGGGGGCGCCACCGACACGATCCAGGAAGTCGACCCGGCGAAGGGGACGGCGCGCGTCATCGGCCATCTGCCGCGGGCGGTCTCGCACGCGGCCGCCGTCGTCCTCGGCGGCGAGATCTACGTCCTCGGCGGCGAAGCCAACGGGAGCGCCACCAGCGACGCCTGGCGCTTCGACCCCGCCAGCGGCAAGGTCTCGAAGGCGCCGTCGCTGCCGCTTGCCGTCGCTGACGGCGCCGCGGTCAGCGACGGCAAAGCCGCCTACCTGGTCGGTGGCACGGGAGCGGGCGGCGAAGCGCTGCGCAGCGTCGTCTCGCTGCGGCTGCGGGCAGCGAAGCCTTCCCGCCGCGCGCAATCCCCGCCGCAGGCCGTCCGGCACGCTCCCCCTTTTCAGGGACAGCTGATGATCGCCGACCGCGGCAACAACCGGATCATCGTCGTCAACAACCGCAAGAAGGTGCTCTGGCGCTTCCCCTCGAAGGCCCACCCCGCTCCGCCGGGCGGTTTCTACTTCCCCGACGACGCCTTCTTCATCCACGGTGGCACCGGGATCATCTCCAACGAGGAGCAGAACGAGCGCATCGTCCAGCTCTCCTATCCCGGCGGCAAGCTCCGCTGGTCCTACGGCCACCCGGGCCAGGCCGGCTCCAAACCGGGCTACCTGCACGAGCCCGACGACGCCTACCTGGAGAGGAACGGCAACGTCACCGTCGCCGACGCGCAGAACTGCCGCGTCCTGATCGTCTCGCCGCAAAAGCAGGTGCTGCGCGAATTCGGCGACCCGGCCGAATGCACCCACGACCCACCCCGGCGGCTCGGCTCCCCCAACGGCGACACGCCGCTCGCCAACGGCGACATCCTCGTCTCCGAGGTGAACGGCTCCTACATCGACGAGATCACCCGCGCCGGCAAGCTGGTCTGGAGCCTGCAACTGCCGATCGCCTACCCCTCCGATCCACAGCAGCTCGGCCCCGATCTCTATCTCGTCGCCGACTACACCGACCCCGGCGGCATCTACGAGTTCACCCGCCAGGGCAAGATCGTCTGGTCCTACCACCCCGAATCCGGCAACGGCCGGCTCAACCACCCGAGCCTGGCCGAGCGCCTCCCCGGCGGCGACATCGCCGCCAACGACGACTACCGGCACCGGGTCGTGATCATCGACCCGCATACGAAGAAGATCGTCTGGCAGTACGGGGTGACCGGGCATCCCGGCCGCGGGCCGGGCCACCTCCGCATTCCCGACGGCTTCGACCTGCTCAGCCCGGCGGGGGAAACGCCGACCCACCCATATACGGGCTGAAGCGCTTCTTAGAGCAGCTCCAGTCGCAGCGAGATCACCGCGCCGCGGTCGAAGGGGGCGCCGAGGAGCTCGACCGGGATCGCGACCAGCAGTGCGGGCAGGGCGGCGACAATGCTGGCCAGGACGTCGATCCGGCGCTGCCAAGGCTTGGCCGCCGGCACTGAGGGGGCGCCGCGGAGGGCGCCGAGGGCGACGTTGTGGCCGAAAGTGACGCTGTTCAGCAGCGTCTGCCAGATCAGCGCCAGGCTGGCCAGCGGACGCCAGCGGCGCGATTTGACCACCTGGTCGCGACGGGCGGCGAGGCGGCGGGCCGCCTCGACCGTGAAGAGATAGCGACGGCCCGGCTGCAATCCGGCCCAGCCGGCTCCCCCGAGCGAGCAGGCGAAGCCGGCGCGGTTGTCGATCCGTGGGTCGTCCCCTTCCCGCAGGGCGTCGAGCTCGCGCAGGGCGTCCTCCGGATCTCCGGGGGACCCGACGACCGCAAGCCCGCAGCTCTCGCAGCGGCGAACCGTTCCCGCCATCCCGGCCTTGGCGCCGATCCAGCCGAAGAGCGGCTCGCCGCAGGCAGGGCAGGGCGGGTTCTCGGGGCCGGCCCCCGCCTCGAGCGGAACGACCCTGGGACTCTCAATCGGGTGCATCCTCGGATAGCGTACGCGTCGTGACCACCCCGGCGGAGACCCGAGAGGCGGAGTCGCGCTGGGCGTTGCCGGTGGCGTTGGTGACCTTCCTCGCTGTCGCCCTGATGGTCGCCGCCGCCTTCGTCAGCTCGGTCAGCGGCTCCGGCGATGCCGAGATCCTGCGCTCGGTCGACGCTCACCGCGGCTCGGTCACCGTCTCCGGCCTGATGCAGGCGATCGGCTTCGCGCTGCTGGCGGTGCCGCTCGTCTACCTCTTCCGCGCGGTGCAGGCGCGCAGCGAGCGGGTGCGCCCGCAGCTGATCGGCCTCGTCGTCATCGCCCCGCTCTTCCTCGCGCTCTCCACCGGCCTCTCGATCGGTGCCCGCCACGAAGCCGCCACCCAGTTTGTGAGCGGCGAAGCGAAGTCGACGCTCTCGCAAGCCGAAGCGCACGAAAAGTGCGCCTCCGAACAAAAGGAAGAAGGCAAGAAGGCCTTCGCCGAAGCGATCGAAGCCGAAAAAGGGGAAACGCCGCTCGCCGCCTGCGAACGCGAAAAGCGCGAAGACGACCAAGCCTCCAATGCGCTCGGCGAAGCTTCGCTGGCGTCCTTCGTCTCCGGCTTCGGCATCGCCGGGGGCCTCGGCTTCGCGGCCGCCCTCTTCTACTGCTGCCTGTGGGCGATGCGGACCGGCCTCCTCACCCGCTTCTGGGGCTCCTTGGGGATGGCGCTCGGCATCGCCGCCCTGCTCGGCCTGATCCTCTTCACCCTGATCTGGTTCCTCTACTTCGGCCTGATGATCCTCGGCATCGGCCGCTCCCCGGCCTGGGAGGCGGGGGAAGCGATCCCCTGGCCGACGCCCGGCGAGAAAGCCGCGGCCGAACTCGAGGCGGGCGATGTTGCCGAGGACGGCGCCGGCGAGCTCTCGGAACCGAGCGAGCCGGAAGAGAGACGCAAGCGCAAGCGGCGCGAGTAGTCGCTACTCGGGTCGGCCGGCGCCGACCCGCTTGCGGTGGGTGCGGATCTCGCTCATGATCCGCTCCAGCCGCGGCTCGACCGAGGTGTCGACGTGGCTCATCGCGGCGGCGACGCCAGGGTGGACGGCGGCGATCCGCTCGTGCATCGCCTGCGCCACGGCGCGGTAGGTGGGGTGCCCCTCGCGGCCCGAGCGCAGCTCGATCAGGTGCATCGCCTCGCGGGCGTTGAGGTCGAGCGTGTAGCGGATCCGGTAGGCGAGGCTGAGCGCGTAGGGAGCCTCCTCGGCCAGTCCCGCCTCCCGCAGGCGCTCGTACTCCTCGCGGGAGATCTCCAGCGCCCGCTCGAACTCGTCGCCGACCCCGGCTTCGCGCACCTCCTCGGGGACGCCGGTGCCGAGGTCGGGCGTCAGCCGCTGCCACTGGCAGGTCAGCATCCGGTGCCGTTGCAGGTCGCGGAAGGCGCCGTAGTCGGAGACGATCTCGAAGCGGTAGCGCAGCGCCTCGAAGCCGCGTCCGGGCCGGTGGCGGCGGTTGGCCCGCTCGCCCACCAGGGCACCGAGGAGCTCCGCCCGCTCCTCGCGATCGAGGACGTCGATGCGGGCGAGGATCTCGGTCTCCGCCGCGCTTGCCGACTCGAACAGGGAGGAGGCGAGCAGGTCCTCTTCGCTGCCGTCGACGTGGATCAGCTCGACCGAGGGGGCGTCGCCGCCCTGCGAGCGGCGGTCAAGGCCGAGCCGGGCGACCCAGCTCTCGGTCCGCTCGCGGCGGCGCTCCAGGTAGGAGATCCACTCGCCGCCGCGGTCGGGGCGCTCGACCCGGGAGACGAAGCTCGGCATCACCTGCTTCAGCTCCGCGAGGATCATGCCGCCGTACTCGCGCGCCTCCGGCAGCGGCGAGGCCAGCAGCCGCATGATCAGCTGCTCGTAGGCCTGGCCGGAGGCGTAGATGCCGACGTGGCTGAGGGTCGCGGCGGGGAGCAGGCCACGCAACAGGTCGAGCGCCTTGGCCCGGATCGAGCGCTGCCAGGCCGCCTCGGGCTCCCCGTCCCCGCGCGGCCAGCGCCCGGCGGCCCACTCCTCGACCTCGGTCAGCGAGCGCGAGTAGATCGAGAAGACCTCGTCCATCGTCGCCGCGAACTCCGGCCCGAGCCGCTCGTCGCGGTAGAAGCGGTAGCCGCCTTCCGGCAGCGGCTTGTCGTAGGGGATGTAGCGGGTCGACTGCTCCAGGTAGGCGGCGAGACGGCCACGTTGCAGCAGCTTGGTGAGGACGTTGGAGACCCACTCGCAGGCGACGTGGGCGCCGCCGACCTGGGCGATCGAGTCGTCCCCGTAGCCGACAAAGACGCGCTCGTAGAGGCGGGCGGCGCGCTCGCCCTCCGCGTCGTCGAAGGGGCGGCCGCTGGCGGGCGCGTCGGCGGCGAACTCCTCCAGGTAGAGCCGCCGCACCGTCCCGGAATAGCGCGAATAGCGGGCAAAAAGCGCTCCCTTGACAGTCTCGGGAAGGTTGACAAGGGCGAAGACCGGGCGGTCCAGGTTGGTGAAGTGCGGGGCGAGAAGCGCCCGCTCCTCGGCGGTGAAGTCTTCGACCGGGTAGCGCACCGGGGGCATCGTAGTGGGGCGATATGACAGGCACCCCGCGCCTTAATCTGTGCGGATCGGTAGATCGGTCGATTACCAGGGAGAAACCCGGGGTGAGGTCTCATCCCAGGATGGCCAGCGGCTGGTGCCGCTCGGCGCCGCCTACCTGCTGGGGGCGCTGCTGGCGATCGCGCTCGGGTTGCTGGCGCCGCTGATCTTCGGCGGCTTCTCGCGGCGCCAGGAGCTGATCCTCTCCCTTGCCGAGGCGGCCTGCCTGGCCGCGGTCGGCGCCGGCATCGTCCTCCTCGTCCGCCGCCTGCGCACAAGCCACGAAGCGCTCTGGGCGCTGGCGCGCCGCGACGAGCTGACCGGGGTCGGCAACTACCGCGCCCTGCACGAGCGGCTGGCGGCGGAGATCGCGCGCCACCGGCGCCACGGCCGCGAGTTCGCCCTCGTCGTCCTCGACCTCAACGGCTTCAAGGAGGTCAACGAGCGCTACGGCCACCTCGAAGGCGATCGCCTCCTGGCCGAGATCGGCAGCTCACTGCGCAAGGAGGTGCGCGGCGGCGACTCCGTCTTCCGTCAGGGCGGCGACGAGTTCGCGGTGATCGTCCCCGAGGTCAACGCTGAAGAGGCGGAGGAAGTGGCGAGGCGCCTGCGCGGCCGCGTCTCCCGGCGCGGCTTCGGCAGCGACGAGATGCGCCCGGTTACCGCCGCCACCGGCTTCTCGTTGTTTCCCGCCGACGGGCGGACGGTGGAGGACCTGCTCGGAGTCGCCGACGGCGACCTCTTTGCCGCCAAGCACGACGCCGAGGCCAACGACGCGCTCTAGGTCAGGGCGTCGGCGGGGCTGCCATCAGCTCGACCCGGTGACCGCCGGGCGCGTGCGCGAGCGCCCGTGGCGCCCCCCAGTGGGCGCGTTTGGGTTCGACCTCGAAGCCGCGGTCGCGAAGGCGTGCGACGGCGGCGTCGAAGTCCACGACGACCACGGCGAGGTGGCCGGGTGAGGGGACGGTCGGCTTCTCCTCGGGCATCAGGTGGACCTGCGTGCCCGCGCGCTCGAGCCAGGTGTACTTGCGGAGCGTCTGCGGCGGCTCCACGCGCTCGAAGCCGAGCAGCTCGAAGAAGCCGACGGCGGCCTCGACATCCGCGGATGTGACCTCGATCCCAACGTGGTGGAGCACGCCTAAAAGATTTACAGAAACGTTTGAGATGCGTATTCTTTTGTCTGCTAACGTCCTCTGTATGGAGGCAGCAGTCGCAGAGAGGGAGGCAGGAGCGATGGAGTGGATCGACGGGCGTCTCGACGATCTCAGCAAACGAGTTGACCGCATCGAGAGAAAGATGGACGCGGGTTTTGCTCGGATTAACGAGCGCTTGGACGGTCTGCAGCGATCGCTGACCCATATCGCCTGGACCTTCGGGATCGGAATGCTGGCCTTTGCGGCCACGCTGATCGCGACGAAGTTCTGATCAGAGCGAACTTTTTCAGAGACGGTGCCGCTACAGAATCAAAAAGGAGGGGAAGAATGGTGGAGAACGAGGGGCGTTTTGAGGGCTTGAGCAAGTGGATCTCTGAAGTATCTCGATGGGTGAGGAATGACTTTGCCCGCTTGGAAAGACGGATCGACTATGTAGACCAGAGGCTCGAAGAGAGAATGGACAGGAAGTTCGCCCACCTCGAAGAGAGGATCGAACGTCGCTAGAACAGCAGTGAGACCAGCGCGGCGAGGACGACGAGCGCGGTCGACCAGGTGATCGTCTCGGCGACGATGCGGTTGTCGAGACCGTAGGCGTGGGAGACGACGAGGGCGTTGATGCCGGTCGGCATCGCTGACATCAGGCGGTAGGCGGAGGGCAGGTCGATCAGCGGCGCGGCGAGGAGCATCAGCAGGGCCGGGGCGAGGGCGACACGGCCGGCGGTGGCGAGGGCGACAGGCTTCGTCATCGGCGGCGGCAGGGGAAGCTCGCCCTGCTCGGCGCCCTCGGCGAGGGTGGCGCCGACGGCGAAGAAGCCGAGCGGCAGGATCGCCACGGCGAGGATCTGCGAGGCATCGACGAGGACGGTCGGCGCCAGTGCCCTCGGCGCCAGCAGGCCCAGCACCGCCGCGTAGAGCGGTGGGTTGCGGGTGAAGAAGGTGCGCACGCGGGTGCGCATTCCCTCGCCGGCGCGGGTGCCGAAGGCAGCGGCGACACCGAAGGCGCCGAGCATCAGCGTCGGCCCGCCGACGAGGACGTCGAAGAGGACGCCGGTCGGCAGGTGGTCGCGGCCCAGCAGCGCCACCGTCAGCGGGTAGCCGAGGTAGGTCGTGTTGGCGACGATCGCCGCGCAGATCACCGCCCCCGTCTGCGGCCGCGAGAGCCGCAGCAGCCGCGAGGCGACGAGCCAGACCACGATCCCAATCAGCGCCATGTTGACCAGCGCAATGCCGATCCCGATCTCGTTGTCGACGCTGATTGACGCCGCCGCCAGGTTGAAGAAGATCACCGGTGGCACCAGCACATACAGCATCACCAACAGCAGCTTCCTGGCTAGGGCAACAGCTTCCTGTGGTCGCCGCCGCTCCGA
>JBQCIG010000228.1:0-11601 GCA_051953975.1 Solirubrobacterales bacterium
GGAGTGACAATTGTCACTCCTTTACCTTGTCACACTTTAATGTAAGGGTACTATCCCGTACCTCAATGAATAGTAACTATCCTGGCCGGGCAACGCTCGGGGGCAGACCCCGGGACCGGTCCGTTGCCGCGCGTAGCGCGATGCAGGCAGAAAACTACAGAGACAAAGCGAGTCGCGCAATGCTGGGGAGCGACGCGGACGCGAATCTAGGAGCCAGGAGTGATCGGGGAATCCGCGGCAGGAGAAGCTGCTAGAGAGGGCGAGCCGGGCGCAGCAGGGCTAAGCACCCCAGAGGCGCTTCGCCTTCTGAGCGCCGGAGCGAGCGGGGCGATCCTGATGGCGCTGGGAAACGGGCCGCTGCGGACCAAAGAGTTGACCGAAAGGGTGCGGGGGTACACGCCCCGCACCGTCTACCGGTACGCGAACCGGTTGACCGAGCTCGGCGTGGTCGAGCGCCAGGAAGAGCCGGGGGTCCCCTCCAAGGTCGTGCATAGCCTGACGAGGCCCTGTGGCCGGGAACTCCACGACTTGGTCGAGGCCTACGCGGCCGCGTCGCTGACGCGCCTTCCCAACGGGGAGATCGATGCCCATGCCTGGGGTTCGCTGGCGCTGCTGGCGGATCTCTGGGAAGCGGGGATGATCGAGGAGCTGAACCGCGGGCCTAGGTCCCCGACGGAGCTCTCACGCGGTCCGCACGGCCTCAGCTACCACCAGGTGAGCCGGCGGGCCAGCCTGTTCGCGATCGGGGGGTTGATCCAGGAGCTGCCGGACGACAATCGGCGTCGGCGCTACGCCTTGACCGAGAGGACGCGGCGGGCGATGGCCTTGATTGCCGCGATCGGTCGCTGGCGTGGCCGGCATTTCGTCCCCGAGGGGTCGAGCGGCTTGTCTGTCGCCGAGGGGGCAGGGCTGTTGCGGACGGCGATGCCCCTCGTCGCCCTCCCCGAGCACAAGGGAAAGAGCTTCGCGATCGAGATCCTCGCCGTGGCCGCTCCGCGTGGCGAGGAGAGCGAGATGGTGTGGGGTCGGATCGGGCCCGACGGAAGGGTCCTCAACTGCGGCGAACCCTTGACGGACGTCGGCGCCCGCGGGCGCGGGAAGGTAATCGCCTGGATCGACGCGATCGTGGACGGCTCGTCTCGGGGCCTGCGAACCGAAGGCGAAGACCTCCTTATCGGAACGCTCTTGCAGCGCCTACATGCGGTCCTATGGACGAGCGCGGAGCCGGAGCAGCCGCCTCCTGCGCCCGTTCCAGCCGAGCCAGGGAGCTGACGACGAGGTTGACCGTGCCGTCGCGGCGCTCGAGGCGTCCGCGGGCGCGCAGGAGCGGGGCGGTGCGGACGAGCGGCCGCTGGCGCTCGTAGACGGGTGGCGGGACGACCAGGTTGACCGAGCCGCGCTCGTCCTCGAGCAGGACGAAGGTGACTCCGTTGGCGGTCTCGGGGCGCTGCCGGGCGGTGACCATGCCACCGACTTCGACCGTCGAGCCGTGCTCGAGGCGGGAGAGATCGGAGGTGCGGGCGAGGCTAGGTTCCAAGTGGGGACGGAGCAGCGCCAGCGGGTGCTTCTCGACGCTCATCCCGGTCGAGCGGTAGTCGGCGACCATCTGCTCCCACTCGTCCAGCGGCTCCAGCTCCGGCGGTTGCGGCGGCTCGATCGGCAGCGCCAGCTGGGTGCCGCTGCCGGCGACGCGCCCGGCGCCGGTCACCCCGACTCGCCAAAGCGCCTCGCGACGGTCGTCCTCGGACCCCGCGGGGATGCCGTCGAGGGCGCCCGCCCAGGCGAGGCGCTCCAGGCTCGGTAGGCCGGCGCCCGAGCGCGACGCCAGCTCGGCGATCCCGCGATAGGGGCCACCGCGCTCGCGCTCGGCGACCAGCGCCTCCATCTCCTCCCTGCGCACCCCCTTCACGTAGCCCAGCCCGACCCGCACCTGCAAGCCGCCGCGCACTCCCTCCTCGCGCGGTGATTCGACGTGGCAGAGGACCTTGCTGCGGTTGGCGCATGGCGGGGCCACACGGATGCCGCGCCGCTGGGCCTCGTGGACGAGCGAGCTGGGCGGGTAGAAGCCCATCGGCTGCTCGTTCAACAGCGAGCAGAGGAACTCCGGGCCGTAGTGGACCCGCAACCAGGCCGACTGGTAGGCGAGCAGGCCGAAGGCGGCCGAGTGCGCCTTCGGGAAGCCGTAGCCGGAGAAGCCCTGGATCTGGGACCAGACCCGTTCGGCCGTCTCCTCCGCGACGCCGTTGGCGGCGGCGCCCTCGACGAAGCGCCGGTGGTGCTCGGCGATCGCCTCCTCGGAGCGCTTGCGGCTCATCGCCCGCCGCAGCCCCTCGGCCTCGGAGGAGCTGAAGCCGGCGAGCGCCATCGCCGTTTCGATCACCTGCTCCTGGAAGACGATCGTCCCCAGCGTCTCCTCGAGCACCGGCTCCAGCAGCGGGTGCTCGTAGGGGATCTCGTAGCTCGGGTCCTCCCGCAGCAGCTTGCGTCTCTCTATATAGGGGTGGACGGCGCCCCCCTGGATCGGCCCGGGGCGGACCAGCGCCACCTGGACGATGAGGTCGTCGAGGTCGCGCGGACGGGTGCGCGGCAGCATCTGCATCTGCGCCCGGCTCTCGATCTGGAAGACGCCGGTGGTGTCGGCGGCGCGGATCGATTCGAAGGTCTGCTCGTCGTCGAGTGCGATCCGCGAGAGGTCGAGCCGCTCGCCGCGGGCGCGGCCGATCTCCTCGACGCAGCGCTCGACCGCCGAGAGCATCCCCAACCCCAGCAGGTCGATCTTGAGGAAACCGGCGTCGGCGCAGGAGTCCTTGTCCCACTGCACCGTCTGACGCCCCCTCATCGCCGCCGGCACCACCGGGCAGACGTCGATCAGCGGCCGGGTCGAGATCACCATCCCGCCGGGATGCTGGGAGGAGTGCCGGGGCAGGCCCATGATCTCCCCGGCAAGCGCCAGCAGCGCCCGCCAGCGCGGCTCGGCGGCGCGCTCGGGGCCGAGAACTGCGACGAGGTCGCGCTCGATCTCTGCGACGGTGCCGTGGAAGGGGACCGTCTTCGCCACCCGGTCGATCTCGGCCGGCGGCAGACCGAGGGCCTTGCCGAGGTCGCGGACGGCGCCGCGCGGGCGATAGGTGGGGAAGGCGGCGACGAGGGCGGAGCGGTCGCGCCCGTAACGCTCGTGCGCGCGCGGGATCAGGACCTCGCGGATGTCGCGGGGGAAGTCGAGGTCGATGTCCGGCATCGAGGTCGCCTCATCGTTGAGGAAGCGGCCCGAGAAGAGCTCGGCCTCGACCGGGTCAACGTGCGAGAGGCCGGTCAGGTAGCAGACGATCGAGCTGACGCTGGAGCCGCGGCCGCGTCCCGGCGGCAGGACGTTGCGCGCCGACTCCGGACCCCGCACCTCGGCGGCGACCTCGCGGGCCAGCTCGAGCAGGTCGCGGTGGAGGAGGAAGAAGCCGGAGAGGCCGAGGTGGCGAATCGTCCCCAGCTCCTCCTGCAGCCGCGCTTCGGCCTCGCGGCGCCGGCCGCTGCCGGCGTAGCGCTCCTCGAAGCGGTCGGCGCAGACGCGGGCGAGCTCGACGTCTGTGCCGGTCTCCTCGCTGCCGGGGTAGCGGTAGTCGAGCTGCTCGGTGAGGTCGAAGCGGAGGCGCTCGGCGAGGCGCTCGGTCTCGGCGACGGCCTCCGGGTATGCGGCGAAGCGGGCGGCCATCGCCGCCGGCGAGGCGAGGGCCGCGGTCGAGTTGCCGCGGCGCCGCGGCTCGGACTCCTCCAGCGTCTCGCAGAGGCCGATCGCCACCAGCGCGTCCTGCAACGGCGCCCGGCTGCGGTCGTGGCAGTGGACGTTGCCGGTGCCGACGCAGGGAACCCCAAGCCGCTCGGCGAGCAGCGCCAGCCAGCGATTGCGGGCCCGGTCCCGACGCCAGTAAGGCCGCTGCAGCTCGATCCGGAACCGATCCCGCCCGAAGGCCGCAAGCAACCGTCGAGCCAGCTTCTCCCCTTCCGCCCTCTCCCTTCGCTCGAACGCCCCCGCGACGGCCCCATCCCGCGCACAGCCAGAGAGGCAAACAAGCCCCTCCGCATGCTCCTCCACCTGCTCCAGAGTCGCCCAAGCCTGCATCGGCGTCCGCGCCGTGTTGTCCCGCGTATGAGCATGAGCAAGGGTCAGCAACCTGCACAGATTCCGGTATCCGGCCGAATCTTCAGCCAGCAAAGTGACGTGCACGTCCGCCAGCCCAACCCGCACCGTCAACTCCGCCCCGGTGATGGGGTGAACGCCCAGGCCCTTGCAGGCGTGCGCGAACTCCATCGACCCCCACACTCCGTCGTGATCCGTCAGCGCAAAGGCGGGATAGCCGTGGGCGGCTGCGGCGGCAGCCAGCTCCAGCGGCGTCGAAGCCCCGTCGAGGAACGAGAAGGCAGAGTGCGCGTGCAGCTCGACGTACACCGGCGAATCCCTACGCCCGCTGCCGGTACCAACGCCCACCGCCAGCGGCGCGGAAGACGGTGAGCGCGCGGCCGTCGCCGAGCGCCAGCTCGAAGTAGTGGCGGCGCAGCGGCCGCGGCGTCCACCAGCGGTCCTCGACCAGCCACTCCTCGCGGATCGCCTCGACCGCGACCCCCTCGACCAGAGCTGGAGCACCGAGGGGGTCGGTTCTGACCGCCACCTGCTGAGGGGCGTAGAGACGGCGCAGACCCGGCATCAGGTCTCCGGGAATGGAGTGAGCAGGCCCCACCGCTCGGGGACCCGCGAGGAGGAGTCGACGGGGAGGATCCTCAGCAGCGCCTCCGCCCCCTGGGCCGCGCGGACCTCGCGCACCGCGGCCCCCAGCCGCCGGCGGCGAGGCTCGCCACCGCCGACCGAGAGCTCGAGCTGGTCGCGGGCGGGCGGGCCGAAGCCGACCGCCCGCAGTCGCAGCGCCCTCGCCGGGCCGGGCAGCTCCTCGAGCCGCGGGGCGAGGACGCCCCGCAGGACGCGGACTGAGGCGCTCGGCCGTCCCAGCCCCTGTTCGACGCTCCAGCTGCCGCCGGCGGCCAGAAGCGCGCCGAGGCGCAGGCCGAGCAAGGTCCTTCCCCGCCGCCGCGGCGCCGCCAGCAGGCGGTCGATCAACAGCTCGAGCGCGTGGTCGAGCTGGCGCCCGGCGGTCCCCTCCGGGAGCTCGATCTCCTCGCTCAGCTCCTCATGCGGGGTCCGCGGGCGCAGCGGCTCCTCTTCTCCCCGGCAGAGTCGCAGCGCTCGCAGCCCCAGCGGCCCGAAGCGATCGGCGACTTGATCGGACGAAAGGCGCCCCAGCGCGTTCAGCGTCTGGATTCCCAGGTGCTCCAGCGCCTCGATTAGCGCGTCGGCTTCGCGCTCGGAAACCCCGAGACGCGTGCGCAAGGCACCGGCGGGAACGGGCCGCGGCCAACCGACCGCGGCGACGAAGGCGGCAAAGCGGGTGCGGCCGGTGCCGATTCGCCACTCGTCGTCGATTGCGCGGCGCGCCGCCGCGAGGACGCCGCCAGCCTCGCCGCCGTAGAGGCCGCATAACCCGTCGACGGCGAAGAAGGCCTCCCCTGGCCACTCCGACTCGACGGCCGCGCCGAGCGCCTCCAGCGCTCGCACCGTCGTCTCGGTTCTCTCCGCCGCTTCAACCGGGTCGTCAACACGGGCGCGCCCGCACCGAGGCCCCCCGGCAGGGTCGGGGCGCGAGGGAGCCGCCAAACGCGTATCGGTGACGCAGGCGATCTCCATACGAACATATGTTCGGTCTCATCATCGCAGATTTCAAGCGGGTTTGAGCCGAACCGCAAACTTCTTAATCTTCAGTCGCGCGCCACCCTGGCCGCCTCGGCGCTACCGAGATAGGGCGTCAGGGTGAACTCGACGAGGTCCGGCAGCAGGGCCTCGAGCTCATCGCCGCGATCGGCGAAGATGCGGCGCGAGATCAGCGAGACCATGCCCCCGACAAGAGCCTCCTCGGTCGTCGGCGAGAGCCCGGCCAGGACGTCGGCGGAGCGCCCCTCCCGCCCCGCTCGGAAATAGGGGACAAGGCTCTGGATCGCCGCGTCGTAGCGCTCGACCACGACCGGGCCTGCCACCAGCGCCTCGACCATGCTGAGGCGAGCGAGGTGAGGCTCTTCGGTAAGGAACCCCAGCATCGCCCCGATCCCGGCCTTGACCGCCTGCGGCCACTCATCCTCCTCGGCAAATGCCTCCCCCACCCGTTGGTCCAGCTCGGCCATCACCGCCTCGTAGGCGGCTACAAAGCACTCGTCCTTGCTGTTGAAGTGCTCGTAGAAAGTGCGCCGGGAGACGGCGGCCTGGCGGGTGATGTGGGCGATCGTGGTGCCGGCGTAGCCGTTCTCGGCCACCGCCTCCGCGAGGCCCGCGATCAACCGTTCGTACTGGTTGCGCGCGACGAACTCCCGCGGCAGGCCGTGTCGTCCCGGCGGCAGCCGGGAAAGCTCCGGGGGGTACTCGGGAGCGTCTGCCGAAGACTTGGCTGGCTCGTTCAAGAGAATCGACGATACCGATCTGGACGATTCCATCTGCCCCTGGCTGATTAGCCGGTTTTTTGCAGGAGGGGGAGGCGGGTGGACAGGTCCTTGGCGGTATCTACCCCTATGTAGGGGGCCAGAACAAACTCGACAAGACCGGGCAGCAGCCCCTTGATCTCCTCGTCGGCGGAGTCGAGCAGTCGCCGGTGGACGATCCAGAAGACGCCGCCGATGGTCGCTTCCTCCAAGGTCTCTGGCAGCTGTCCTACGTAGGGCGAGACATCGCGTCCAAGTTTGAACAAGGCGATGAAGGATCGCAGGGACTCTTCGTGCTGCTTCACGGCAGCGGGACCGGCCCCCAGGGCCTCGACGATGCAGGTGCGGGCCAGGGCCGGTTCCTCGACCACGAAGTCGAGCAGCGCCGCGAGCCCCGCGACAACGCGCCGGGGCCAGTCCTCGATCTCCCCAGCCGCCTCCACCACTCGCTTCAAAGCCGCTTCCATAGCTAAATTCTGGGCGGCGAGAAAGCACTCTTCCTTGCCCGAGAAGTTCTCGTAGAAAGTGTTGCGGGCGATCCCCGCTCGCTTCACGATGGCGGCGACGGTGACCGCTTGATAGCCCCGCTCGGAGACCTCCTGAGCAAGAGCGGAAACGACCCGCGCGCGCTGGTGGCGGAGGACGAACTCCCTCGAGAGCGGCTGTCGCCCGGGAAGTGGACGACCTGTTGATTTAGAAGCCACGAACGGAAGGGTACCGCACCGCGGGGTTCCCGTTGCTTTTGGCCCCGACCGGATACCGTTTATGTACCAATAAGCAGACAGTCGTTTTTCCAATTAACTTCGACCGGGCGGGGACAGTGACCGGAAAGCGTGAGCGCATTCTCGAGGGGATGCTCGAGACGGTGGGAAGCCAAGGGTACGAGAGCACTTCGGTGCAGGATGCCCTCTCCGCCGCGGGCCTCTACCGGCAGGCCTTCTACGACTCCTTCAGGGACAAGGAAGATTGCTATCTACAGGCCATCGACGCGGGCTCTGCCTGGGTCGAGCTGGCTATGCGTGAAGCCGCGGCGGGCGAGACCACCTGGCGCGGCGGGTTGCGGGGAGCGCTGGCCGGCCTACTTGCCTTCCTCGACGAACGGCCGGCGGTAGGGCGAGCGCTCTTGGTCGAGGTCCACGCCGCCGGGCCGCTTGCCGTGGAGAAGCGGACAGAGGCGATGGAGCGGGCGGTGGCGATGATGGACCTGGCTCGGCAAGAAGGCGAAGGGGCTGCGCCGGCGATCTCCGCCGAGGCGGTGGTGGCGGGGATCTTGGCCGTCCTCCACACTCGCCTCTCGGGCCAGGAGAGGACCGACTTCTCGCGGCTGCTCCCCGAGCTGATGTACCTGGCCGTCCTCCCCTACTTCGGGCCGGAGGCGGCCGCCGCCGAGATGCGCACCGGCGGCGCTTCCTAGGTTCAGACGCCTTCGCCGTGGCGTCCCTCGCCGGCGGCGAAGCGGGCGGCGCCTCGCACCGCCACCTCGAGCACCTCCCGCCCCAGGCGGTGCTCCAGCTCCAAGCCCTCCGCCAGCGGTAGACCGGCTCCCTCGAGGGCGGCGCGGCGATCGCTCAACATCGTCTCCTGGGGAAAGGAGGCGATCCGCTCGGCCAGCTCCAGCGCTCGCTCCAGATGGGCGCCCGGCTCGACGACCTCGTTGACGAGGCCAATCCGGTGAGCCTCCTCGGCCGAGACGGGACGTCCGGTGAGGATCATCTCCAACGCGCGCCCCATCCCGATCACCCGTGGCAGGCGCTGGGTCCCGCCGTCGATCAGCGGCACCCCCCAGCGCCGCTCGAAGCAGCCGAAGACGGACTTGGAGGTCGCGATTCGCAGGTCGCACCAGAGGGCCAGCTCGAGGCCGCCGGCCAAGCACCAGCCGTCGATCGCCGCGATCGCGGGCTTGGAGGGGGTGAGGCGGGTGATCCCCTCGGGGCCGGCCGGATCGTCGACGTCGAGATCGATGGCCTTGAGGTCGGCGCCGGCGCAGAAGGCCTCGCCGCCGGCGCCAGTGAGAACGAGGACCCGTGCCTCTTCGTCTGCCTCGAACTCGTCGAGCCCTCGCCGCAAGCCGCTTGCGGTCGCGGCGTCGATCGCATTGCGCCGTTGCGGCCGGTCGATCGTCATCACCGCAGCTGCGCCCCGCCGCTCGTAGCTCACCTCCGAGCTGCTCATCGGGGGAGATCCTCCCACACGGCCGACCCACTCGCGAAGGCCTTTGGAGGGAGCGGGCGGGCTAGTCGTCACGCAATCACGGGGTTCGCGGCGACGCCGGCTCCCAAGAGTGCGCCCCGGTCGCCGATCCGGAAGGGCAGGGCTTCCAGGACCGCCGCCAACGCTACGAACCGGGCCGGACGAGGAAATACCGACAAGGCAAAACGACCGGGGGTGACGCTCGGTGCCTGCCTTGCGCGTAGCCTTCGCGCTCAGAAGCTCGTGGCGTCGCCTTCGAGACTCCGCTCCCGCTTGGCTTTCGCGGGAACCGGTCTCTCCCGGTCGCAGAGCGAAACTAACCCGGCGTTCCGAGCCGCGCAAGGGGTGGCGCGGGCGCGATCCCGCAAAACGCGATGTAAGTCGGGGCAGCTACCCTCATCTCGTGCGAATCGACGAGATCATCGCTGAGCGGCAGCCGACCTTCTCGGTCGAGTTCTTCCCGCCGAAGACGGCGGCGGCGACCGAGCAGCTCTACGAGACGGCGCGCGAGCTGCGGGCGCTGGAGCCGGACTTCGTCTCGGTCACCTACGGGGCGGGCGGGTCGACCCGCGACGGCACGGTCGAGATCACCGCGGCGCTGAAGGATGAGATCGGGTTCGAGACGATGGCCCATCTCAGCTGCGTCGGCGAGACGACCGAGGGGCTGGCGGCGACGCTTGACCGGATCGAGGCGGCGGGGATCGAGAACGTCTTCGCCCTGCGCGGCGACCCGCCGCGGGGGCAGGAGGACTTCGTCCAGCCCGATGGGGGACTCGGCAGCGCCGCCGAGCTCGCCTCCTTCATCTCGGCCGGTTGGAGCTTCGGGATCGGCGGCGCCTGCTTCCCCGAGGTGCACCCGGAGGCGCCCGACCTCGAGACCGACCTGCGCTACCTAAAGACGAAGGTCGACTCCGGTGCCGGCTTCCTGATCACCCAGCTCTTCTTTGACAACCAGGTCTACTTCGACTTCGTGCGGGCGGCGCGGGCACGGGGGATCGAGGTGCCGATCCTCGCCGGAGTAATCCCGGTCGCCAGCTTCGCTCAGACGAAGCGAATCTGCGAGCTCTGCGACGCGACGATCCCGCCGCTGCTGGAAGCCGCCTTCGCGGCGGCCGGCGGCGACCCGGAGCGGGAGTTCGAGCTCGGCATCGCTTACGCCGCCCAGCAGTGCGCCGAGCTGCTGATCGCCGGGGCGCCGGGCATCCACTTCTACGCGCTCAACCGGGCGCCGGCGACGCGGGCGGTGCTGGGAGCGTTGCGGGCATCGCGGCCTTGGGAGCGGGTGCGGGGCGACGCTGCCGAGATGGAGCGGGCCGAATAGGCTGCACCGTCGATGGCCGACGGCAACAAAGACAGGGAGCAGCTCCGGCAGGAGCGGATCGCCG
This sequence comes from Solirubrobacterales bacterium, assembly GCA_051953975.1. Taxonomy (GTDB): domain Bacteria; phylum Actinomycetota; class Thermoleophilia; order Solirubrobacterales; family 70-9; genus VAYN01. Next base: position 10,086 of record JBQCIG010000228.1, read on the forward strand.
GCGAAAAGGGCGAGGACCGCTCCAACCGCAACCGGCTGATCGTCGGCTACGCGGTGATCTCGACGGCGATCCTGGCAGTGGCGGTGGTCGTCTTCATCCTCGCCAGCGGGGGGAGCGGCAGCAGCGGAAGTGGGAGCGCCGGCGGTGAACTCGATGAAGGTGGCGCCCACATCAACCTCCGCACCGAAGTCGGGTCTACCAACGGGGTCCATCCCGACGAAAGAGCGGGGATCGTGCCGCCGCCGGTGAAGGTGGCGAACCTGAAGGCGGCGGCGAAGCAGGCGGGTTGCGAACTGAAGCTGGGGCTCAAGGACGAGGGACACGAGCACATCCCGCCCGGCTCGCCGGAACCGAACTACAAGACGAACCCGCCGACCTCGGGCCCGCACGTCGAACCGCCCTACCAGCAGGCCGACGGGGCCTACGACGAAATGCCGGAACCGATCGACTTCGTCCACTCGCTCGAGCACGGGCGGATGGAGATCCAGTACTCGCCGAAGCTGCCCGAAAAGGACCAGCTGGCGCTGAAGGGCGTCTACGACACGATGTACGGGGCGACGCTGCTCTTCCCCAACACCAAAATGCCCTACGAAGTGGCGGCGACGACCTGGACCAACATGCTCGCCTGCCCCGAATACAAGGGCGCGATAACGCTCGACGCGATCCGCGACTTCGGCAAGGCGACCTGGGGCAGGTTTGGCGGCGAGGAAGTCTTCGCCTTCACCTTCACCGGGCCGACGCCGGTCGAACCGGCGCAGCCCGAATAACGACTAGGCGCGGTAGGCGGGAAAGAAGCCGGCGGCATCGCGGCCGGCGCTGAGCCGCTCGTACTTCTCGCGATCGCAGACGAGCTCCGAGGTGAGCCAGGCTTGCCGGCGGTTGGCGAAGCCGCGCTTGAACTCCTCCAGCGCGTCGCCGGGGGAGATGCCGCCGCCGAGGTTGAGCGGCAGACCGAGCTCGGCGGAGTGCTCGACGAGGCGGGTGACGACGTTCTTCATCGGCGCGGCGCGGAGGTGAGCATCGGCGCTGCCGCTGAGGTAGTAGTGGAGGTAGCCGTCGCTGACCGCGGCGATCGAGGCGGCGGCAAGCTCGCCTTCTGGATCGCGGGCGAGCGCGAGCCAGGTGCGCTCGGCTTCGAGGATGCGGTCGAAGTAAGCGCGGCCGAAGAAGTAGTGCTCGGCTGCGCCCGCCCGCCGCATCGTCTGCTCGTACACCTCGACGAAGCCGGCGCGCTGCTCGGGAGCGGTCTCGGGGCCAGGCACCAGCTCCAGCTCATACCCCGCTTCGAAGTTGCGCCGAACCTGCCGCCGATCGCTGGGCCGACTCTTCGCCGGCAGCGCCGGATCAGCAATCTGCACCACATTGCGCTCGGTCGCATCCGTCAATGGCGACGGCCCCAGCGTGTGCCGAAGGAACACGCTGACCAGGCCAGTCCCGGAGAAGTCAATAGCGGCTGGATCGAGGGCCGGGGGGCCCCCCCGACGGGCCCACCCCCCACCCCCCCAAGCCAGCCCCG
>JBQCIG010000229.1:0-3134 GCA_051953975.1 Solirubrobacterales bacterium
AGGTGCTTGTAGAAGGAGCGCAGGCAGGCGGCCTTGCGGTGGATCGTCGCCGCCGAGCAAGCCGGCCGCCCTTCCCCCGTCGCCAGCTCGGCGAGGAACTCGGCGACGTCGGCGGCGCTCACCTGCAGCGCGTCGCGACGATGATCGGCGAGGTATTCCCCGTACTGCAGGAGGTCGGTGCGGTAGGCGTTCAGCGTGTTGCGAGAGAGGCCGCGCTCCAGCTCCAGGTAGGAGAGGAAGTCTAGGACCAGGCTCTCGAAGCGGCCCTCGGCGCCGGACTTGGCCGCGGGGCTTGGGGACTGAGGTTTGATGGCGATCGCCATGACGGCAGGTTCTCGCCTGTCAGCTGGGTTCCTTGAAGCGCAAGGGACTGTGCGCGGGACGATGCGCTCGGCGCGCGGGTCCGGGTACGGCAGGGGGCCCACCCCCCGCGCGGGCACCTAGGGGGGGGTCCCCCCTACCGTGCCACCCGCGCGAGGAGCGTTCCTGCGGCTAGTGGGGCCGCAAAGAAGAGTGGATCGTTGTCTAGATCCCGGCCCATGGTTTTCCTTGGCAAGCCTGATTCCCGGTACCCAGCCAAGTCAGTTGGGATGGAGTGGAGGTGGTGCTTCGAAGCCTCCAAGGAAGTAAAGAGCTCCACGGCTTCGTCTGGCACCGCCACGTCCACCGGGGCCAGGAGGAGGTCTAGGACGGTGCGGGTGTGGTGACTTAGACCGCGGTGGCGGTCGCGGGGGTCGGCGCTGGAGAGGCGGGGAGAGATCAGGGTTGGGAGGCCGAGGCTGAGGGCGGCGTGGGCGCTGTCGAGGGCCGTCATGCCGCCGTGGCCGTAGGCGGTGTCGGAGCCGATGATGCCGGGGCCGGGGCCGACGAGGACCGCATCCCAATCGAGCTCGCCAGCGGCGTCGAGGGCGCCAGCGGTACTTAGAGCCTCGTATTCGCCCCCATACGCCGGAGCGGCGGTGACCTGACCGACGAGGAGGTCGCGCTCGCGCAGCTGCTTCACGTCCCGCGAGAGCGAGCCCGGCAACGCCCCGCCTGCCGTCTGCACGTAGCCGACCCGCAGCCCCGGCCGCGCCTGCGCTGCCGCCCAGGCCGCCGGCGCCAGATGCCCATGTAGCGGCAAAACAGCCACCGGCGCCAGTTGCGTGGTTCCTTTGTCCTCCATAGCAGGACTTTCGAACCACGCAACTGAGCGCTCCACCGGCTCGACCGGGTGCTGGAGCGAGGTGTAGTTCAGCTTCATCACATGGGCGTCGCCCTCCTCCCCGCCTTCCAGACCGCGACTGAGATTGACGTGGACGACGTCGAAGCCGCCGGAGCCGAGGCCTAGGTCCAGAGCGGCGGTGTTGACGACGACCTCGTCGCCCTCGTGCATCTCCCCCAACAGGACCTCGTCGGCCCAGGCCCGCCGGCGCTCGCCGGCGACTTCCACTTCCAGCGGGTCGGCGGAAACGACGACGCCGCGGCGCAGCTTCAGGCGACCGCCCACTGCTAGCCGCTCGTCAGGGGCTCGCCTGCCGCGGCGACTATCCGCTCGCAGACCTCGAGCATCTTGTCGAGAGCCCGTGCCGGGACCCGCTCCTCGGAGGTATGGACGTCGGCGGTGCCGTTCGAGAGCAGGACGCAGTCGAAGCCGTCGCGGCGGAAGACGTTGGCATCGCTGCCGCCGCCGATCGCCACCCGCTGCGGCTCCAGGCCGGCGCCGCGCAAGCCAGCCTCGGCCAGGCCCAGGGCCGCCGAGTCTTTCGGGACCTGGTAGCCGCGGAACAGCTCTTCGATCCGCACGTCGACGTCGCAGCCGTGCTCGCTCGCGCCCCAGGCGCAGGCGTCGGCGATCCTGCCAGCCACTTCCGCCGCCCGCTCGGTGTCGAGGCTGCGCGCCTCGGCGTGGATCGCGCAGTGGCCGGGGACGACGTTGCCGGAGGTGCCGCCGGCGATCAGGCCCACGTTGGCCGTCGTGTCCTCGTCGAGCCGACCCAACTCCATTCGGGCGATCGCCGCAGCCGCAGCGGCGATCGCGTTGCTCCCCTCCTCGGGCTTGATCCCCGCATGCGCCTCCACCCCGATGAAGTCGGCGAGGATCTTCTGCTGCGTGGGAGTCGCGACGATCACCTCGCCGACCCGCCCCGCGTGGTCGAGGACGAAGCCGGCGCGGGAATGGAGTTGCGAGGCGTCGAACGCCTTCGCCCCCCGCAGGCCCTGCTCCTCGGCGACGGTCAGCACCAGCTCGACCCCGACCGGCGCCGGGTTTTCCACGTGGCGGGCGACCAGCTCCATGAAGACCGCCACCGCGGCCTTGTTGTCGGCGCCGAGGATGGTCTCACCGCGGCTGCGGAAGACGCCTGCGTCTTCGACCACTTCGACCCGCCCCTGATGGGGAACCGTGTCGACGTGGGCGCAGAACATCGCCCAGCCCTCGCCGGTTCCCGGCGAGCGGGCGAGCAGGTTCCCCGCTCCGGCCGCGGCGGCCGCGGCGGCGCCGTCTTCGCTCACCTCCAGCCCCAGCGCCCGCAGCTCGGCCGCCAGCGTGTCGGTGATCTCCCGCTCCTCGCCGGTCGGGCTGCGGACCTCGCAGTACCTGACAAAACGTTCGTGCAGCCGCGAACTCACGGCGCCAAGGCTAACCCGAGGGGACTTCCGACTGCTCGACCTCGACCACCTCGATCTCGCCCCCGTCGGCGGGACGGGTGCCGGCCTGGCGGGCGGCGGCGCCGACGAACTCGCGGAACAGCGGCTCGGGGCGGTTCGGCCGCGAGTTGAACTCGGGGTGGTACTGGGAGGCGACGAAGAACGGGTGATCGGGCAGCTCGATCATCTCGACCAGCCGCTCGTCGGGCGAGGTGCCGCCGCAGACCAGCCCCTCGTCTTCGAGGCGGCGCCGCAGTTGGTTGTTGACCTCGTAGCGGTGGCGGTGGCGCTTGTAGATGACGGCCTCGCCGAAGATCTCGCGCGCCCGCGTGCCCTCGTGCAGTTTCACCGGGTCGGCGCCGAGCCGCATCGTCCCGCCCATGTCGGAGACCTCCTTCTGCTCCGGCAGCAGGTCGACGACCGGGTAGGGCGTCTCCGGGTCGAACTCGGCCGAGTTGGCGCCGTCCATCCCGGCGACGTGGCGGGCGAACTCGACCACCGCGATC
>JBQCIG010000230.1:0-3119 GCA_051953975.1 Solirubrobacterales bacterium
TAGAGGAGCGGCGTGCCGCAGCGCCAGCAGTGCGGGTAGGAGTGCTCGTAGACCTGCTCGCGGAAGAGCAGGCCGCGCTGGTCGAGTTCGGCGATCAGGGCAGCAGTGAACTCGAGGTCCTTGACGAACCTGCCCTCGAAGCCGGCGACCTGGCCGGTGAACTTGCCGCCGAGGTCGACCGGGTTGTAGAGGGAGGCATGGTCGGTCGGGTCGAAGATCCCGGCGGCCGCGGCGACCGAGTAGTCGTCTTCGCCGAAGGCCGGGGCGATGTGCACGAGGCCGGTGCCGTCCTCGGTGGTGACGAAGTCGCCGGGGAGGACCTGGAAGGCGTTCTGCGGCCCACCGTCGCTCAGAGCAAAGACTGGGCCGCGGTAACGACGGCCAACCAGATCTGAGCCGGGGAAGCGATCCAGTACCTCGGCCCCTTCCCCCAGCACTTTCTCGACAAGCGGATCGGCGAGAACCACGGTCTCGTCATTGAGGCGCGCCCGCACGTACGTGACATCGGGAGCCACCGCCACCGCCACGTTGCCCGGAAGGGTCCACGGCGTCGTCGTCCAGACCAGCAGCGATGCGTCGTCGTCGACCAGCGGGAAACGCACGTAGATCGACGGGTCCTCGACGTCCTCGTAGCCCAGCGCCACCTCGTGCGAGGAGAGGGCGGTGCCGCAGCGCGGGCAGTAGGGGACGACCTTGTGGCCCTCGTAGAGGCGGCCGTCGTCCCAGAGCCGGCGCAGCGACCACCAGACCGACTCGATGTAGTCGTCCTCGAGGGTGACGTAGGGGTCGTCGAGGTCGATCCAGAAGGCGATCCGCTCGGTCAGCTTGTTCCACTCCTCGACGTACTCGAAGACCGATTCGCGGCAGCGCCGGTTGAACTCGGCGATTCCGAGCTCCTCGATCTCCTGCTTGGAGGAGATGCCGAGCTGGCGTTCGACCTCGAGCTCGACCGGCAGCCCGTGGCAGTCCCAGCCGGCCTTGCGCGGCACCCGATACCCGCACATCGTCTTGTAGCGGGGGTAGACGTCCTTGAAGACGCGGGCGAGGACGTGGTGGGAGCCGGGGCGGCCGTTGGCGGTCGGGGGGCCCTCGTAGAAGCTCCAGACCGGGGCGTCGGCGCGCTGCGCGAGCGAGCGCTCGAAGACCTTCTCCTCGCGCCAGCGCGCGAGCATCCGCTCCTCCAGCGCGGGAAAGGACTGCTTCGGGTCGACGGGTTGGAAGCCAGGCATGAGCGGGTGATTCTAGGAAGGAACTCTTTTGCGCAACAGAGTTCCTTTGTGCGACCAGCGCCCAAAACCCACAAAGGAAACCCTTTATGCGACCAGCCCCCCAACCCACTAGGGTCCCGGCCGATGGACCGCTACGACCTCAACGGTAAGGTCGCGTTGGTGACCGGCGCCGCCCGCGGCATCGGCTTCGAGACGGCGCGGCAGATGCACCTGCGCGGCGCCTCGGTCGCTGTGCTCGACCTCGACGCCCAGGAGGCGCAAGAGGCGGCGGAGCGGATCGGCGAGCGGGCGATCGGCCTCGGCGGCGACGTCACCGACCAGAGCGCGATGATGAACGCGGTCGCCGAGATCGTTGCGCGGCTCGGCGGCCTCGACGTCGCCGTCGCCAATGCCGGCATCGCCCAGAAGCAGTTCGCGACCGTGCGCGGCATCTCCGGCGAGGAGTGGGAGCGGGTCTTCGAGGTCGACATGCTCGGGGTCTGGCGGACGGTGCGGGCGGCGCTGCCGCAGATCGTCGAGCGCAAGGGCCAGATGGTCGTCGTCTCCTCCGTCTACGCCTTCGCCAATGGCTTCGGCAACACGCCCTACGCGGTGGCGAAGGCCGGGGTCGAGTCACTGGGGCGGGCGCTGCGGGTGGAGCTGGCCGCGCACGGCGCCAGCGCCAGCGTCGCCTACTTCGGCTGGGTCGACACCAAACTCGTGCAGGACGCCTTCGCCCAGGAGACCGCGCCGCGGGTCGAAAAACTGAGCCCGAAATGGCTGCTGAAACGGATCTCGCCAGAAGAGGCGGGCGCCGGTCTGGTGCGCGGGATCGAGGAACGCGCGCCGCGGATCTTCGTCCCCAAGTGGTGGCGCTACGTCTCCGCCCTGCGCGGGATCATCAACCCGCTGCTCGACAAGCGGATGGAGAGCGAACCGAAATACGCCGAGCTGGTCCGCGACATCGACGCGAAGAGCGTCGACGCCGGCAAAGCCGGGGGCTGAGGGCGAACTGCCTCAACTTCTAATTTGGCTGGTTAGAAGTTGAGGCAGTTCGCGTGAGCCGCCCAAGGAGGATCAGGGGCGACTCGTAGGGCTCGCCGGTGGCGCGGGTCATCGCGATCTCGCAGGTGCGGTTGCTTGAGAGGTACGCGTCGAAGGTGCGGCCGGCCAGCTCTTCGGCCTGGGGGCGGGTGGCGGCAGCGGTCAACTCGGGGTGGGAGATGCCGCGATCACCGGCGAATCCACAGCAGGTGGCTGAAGGGGCGACGTAAACCTCCTCGGCAAGCGCCTCGGCAAGCGCGCGCAGCGGCCCAGCGAGGGCGAGGCGGCGGGTGGCACAGGTCGGATGAACGGTGGCGGAGCCGACCTTGCCGCCCAGCTCGAGCTGCGGCAGCAGCCGCAGGGCCCAGGCAACCGAGTCGACGATCTCCAGCTTCGCAAGCCGCTCCGCGTTCTCGTCTGAGAGCACTCCCTCAGCCGGATCGGCAATCGCGCCCGTGCATGAAGCCGCATCGATCACCACCGGCAGCTTCCCTTCGTCCGACCACACCCAGAGCCGCTCCACCATCTCATTCGCCTTATGCCGATGGGCCGCATCAAACCCTTTCGAGCTCCAAGGCAACCCGCAGCACGACCCCGCCACCCCCTCCGGAATCCCCACCGGCATCCCAGCCCGTGCCGAAACCGTCACAAGAGCGTCAACCACGGATCGACGGGACGATTTCCGGTTAGGTAGACCGGTTTTCGTCCCGTCGGCGGGGGAGGAGCCGAAGATGCGGTTGGTGCAACTGGGGACGTAAACCGCGGCGACCTCGCTCGCAGGGGACGGGGGGGGGGGGGAGAACCACAAAAAAAACACACACACAAAAAAATAAGATTGGTTTTTTTGATTCACCCCCCCCCCCCCCC
>JBQCIG010000231.1:0-2615 GCA_051953975.1 Solirubrobacterales bacterium
CGACCAGCCCGGGATATCCATACGGAGACACCGCATCTCGCTCTCCAGTCCCTTCGATCTCGCGGACGATCAGGGGCGCCAGCAGTACCTCCTCGTCGCTCTCGATCCGCAGCGTGTGAGTGACGTCCTCCGCGTCAAGGAAAGCGCGGGAACGGAAAAACTCATCCGAGACCGCGGCCTCGCCGCGGTCCTCGATCAGCTCCGCCCTGGCGCCGCTCACCGCAGCAGATCCGCCGCGGCGGCACGGAACTCGTCCGGGAGCACGCCCCAGACCTCGCAGTCGTCGGGCGGCCCGTCCCGGCGCGCGAGGTGGGCACGCATCGTCCCCTCGTGCTTCCAGCCGAGGCCGGCGACGGTCTTCTTCGCCACCTCGTTGCGGGCGGGGATGCGGCCGTAGACGCGGTGGGCACCGTACTCGTCGAAGGCCTTGGCGATCGTCAGCGCCTCGGCGCGGCGGCCGACCCCCTTGCCGCGGACGTCGTCGCCGATCAGGGCGCCGAGCTCGGGGGCGGTCTGGCGGAAGAGCCCGTAGAGGGCAGTGAAGCCGACCGGCTCCTCGTAGCCCTCGACGACGATCGCGAACTTGCGGTCCTCGCCCGAATCGTCCATCGCCCGCCGCGTCCAGCCCTCGGCCTGCTCGAGCGTGAACTCGTCCCGCTGCTCCATCAGCGAGGCGGTCGCCGCAGGGTTGTTGAACCAGCGGTGCACCGCCCGCGCGTCCTCGGGCCGGAACGGGCGCAGGCTCACCTCGGGGCGATCAGCGGTCACGGGCGAAAACCCTACCCGACGTCGACGGGCCGGAAATACGCCTATATGGAGGGAAATCGGCCCGTCGGCGTCAGTCTGGAGCCAAGCCTTGGCCGGTGAGGACGAGCCAGGCGGTCTTGGCGAGGATGCGAAGGTCGAGGGCGGGGCTGCGGTGATCGACATACCAGACGTCGAGCTCGATCCGCTCCTCCCAGGGAATGCCGGCCCGGCCCTGGACCTGGGCCCAGCCGGTGATCCCCGGCAGCACCTCGTGGCGGCGTTTCTGGTGGGGGGTGTAGGCCTCGACCTGGGCCGGGATCGTCGGGCGCGGGCCGACGATCGCCATCTCGCCGTGCAGGACGTTGACGAGGTTGGGCACCTCGTCGAGCGAGGTGCGGCGGAGGAAGCGGCCGGGGCCGGTGACGCGGGGGTCGTCGCGGTAGACGACTTTGCCGACGCCGACCGGGTCAGAGCCCTGGACCATCGTCCGCAGCTTCCACATCTCGAACTCGCGGCCGTCGAGACCGACCCGGCGCTGGCGGTAGATCACCGGCCCCGGGCTGGTCAGCTTGATCGCGAGGGCGGCGATGAGGAGGAATGGCGAGAGGATCGCGAGGGCGACCGCGGCGATGAGGAGGTCGAAGGCGCGCGGCATCAGCGGGTTCCCTCCGCCTTCTCCCACCTACCGCCGGGCCCGTGGCGGAGGCGGTCCCAGGCGCCGGCGGCGATCGAGGCCGTGGTCAGCACGTAATAGCGGGCGAGGCGGAAGGGGGCGATCGAGATGGACCGGCCGAGGAGCGCCGCGACGAGGAAGGCGAGCTGGAGGACGAAGGTGAGGACGTAGAACCAGCCGGCGCCGAGCAGGAAGGCGTTGGCGAGGAGGGCGACGAGGTGGAGCAGCGGGCTGAGGTAGCGGAGCAATCGGTGCGATGCGACCTCGAAGGCGAACAGCGGCGGGTAGCGGCGCGGCGACAGCATCCCTTCGCCGACGACGATGTCCCAGAGGCCGACCATCATCCGCCGTTTGCGGGCGAACTCGCCCTCGATCGTCGGCACCATCTTCTCCTCGGCGCGGGCGCCGGGCGCGTAGACCGACCGCAGGCGGCGCTTGGCGAGGCGGAAGGGGAAGCTGAGGTCGTGGCTGCCGGAGGGCGGCAGCGGGACGTAGGCGTCGCGACGAACGGCGTAGATGGCGCCGTTGCCGGCGGTGACGCCGCCGAGCGCCGACTCCATCTCCCGCACCGCCATCTCGTAGCGCCAGTAGGCCCCCTCGAGGTTGTTGCCCTCCGGGTCGTGGAAGCGGACCTGGCCACAGACGTAACCGACGCCGGGATCAGCGAAGGGGGCGACGAGGCGGCGCAGCGCGTCGCGCGCCCAGACGCTGTTGGCGTCGGAGAAGGCCAGCACCTCGCCGGCCGCCTGCTCGGCGGCGGCGTTGAGGGCGGCGATCTTGCCGCCCGGCGGCAGCTCGAGGACGAGGCTGGCGCCGGCGGCGCGGGCGCGCTCGGCGGTCGCGTCGCCGGAGCCGTCGGAGGCGACGACCACCTGCAGGCGCTCGCGCGGATAGTCGAGCGCCAGCGCGTTGGCGACTTTGGCCTCGATCACCTCCTCCTCGTCGTAGGCGGGGACGATCAGGGAGACGGTCGGGAGAGTCTGGGGCTCTGAGGTCGTGGCCTTCGGTTTCGTAGACCGACGCTCTCTCACCCGCACCAGTGCGGCCAGCACCAGCGGGTAGCCGAGATGGGTGTAGACGAGCAGGGCGGCGCTGAGCCAGAAGAGGATCGTGGCGAGCGCCGTCATCCCCGCGCCTCCAGCAGCTCGCGGTAGAGGTCGAGGGTGCGGCGGGCAGCCTCGTCCCAGGAGAAGGG
>JBQCIG010000232.1:0-2921 GCA_051953975.1 Solirubrobacterales bacterium
CAGAGGGGGTGGTCTTTTGCGCGCTGCGATCGTGGTACATGGGGGGGGGGTCGCCGTACCCTCCCCGTTTTTGTCCGCCTACCCCCACCCCTCCCCCCCACCCGCCTCGGCGGTCTACGAGGGCTGGGTCCGCCACCGCCGCTTCGAGCCGGTCGAGCACGCCTTCCGCTACCGGCTCTTCCTCATGTACCTCGATCTCGGCGAGCTGCCCGAGGTGCTCGATCCCTATCCCTTCTTCTCCGCCCGGCGCCCGGCCCTCGCCCGCTTCCGCCGCGAGGACTTCTTCGGCGACCCGGCGCGACCGCTGGACGAGTGCGCGCGCGAGGCGGTCGCGGCCGCCACCGGCGCCCGACCCGCCGGCCCGGTCCGCCTCTTAACCGGCCTGCGCTACCTCGGCCACTCCTTCAACCCAGTCAGCTTCTACTACTGCTTCGACCCCCCGGGGAGGCGGGTAGAAGCAGTTGTGGCCGACGTGCAGAACATCCCCTGGGGCGAGCGCCACCCCTACGTCTTGGCGCGCGGCGAGCGCCGCGGTAGCGTCCTCAGCCAGGAGCTCGAGAAGACCTTCCACGTCTCGCCGCTGATGGGCATGGACCAGACCTACGCCTTCCGCGCCGCCGAACCCGGCGAGCGCCTCGCCGTCCACATCGAGTCGCGGCCGAAGAACGACCACGGAAAGACCTTTGACGCCACCCTCAGCCTGCGCCGCCGCGAGCTCTCGCGGCGCACTCTCCTCGGTCTGCTTGCCCGCTACCCGGCGATGTCGCTGCAAGTCGTGGCGAAGATCTACACGCAATCGCTGCGGTTGAAGCTGAAGGGCGCCCGGTACTACCCGCACCCGGAGGGGAGCCGTCCGAAAGGGTTCGTCTCGCCATGAGGGAGGCGCTCACCCGTGCCGGCGTCAGCACCGTCCTCGGCCGCGTCCGCAGCGGCCGCATCGACGTCGTCGAAGACGGGCGCGAACGCAGCTTCGGCCCGCCCGACGCCGACCTCCACGCCACCGTCACCGTCAACGACCGCGCCGCCTGGCGCGGGCCGCTGCGCGGCAGCGTCGGCCTCGGCGAGGGCTACGTCGACGGCCTCTGGGAGACCGACGACCTCGTCTCCCTGATCCGCATCGCCGCCCGCGAGCTGCGCGAGATGGACGGCGTCCGCGGCCTGGTCGCCCGTCCCCGCGGCGTCTGGCACCGCCTCCGCCACCTCGTCCCCGAGAACACCCGCCCCGGCGCCCGCCACAACATCTCCGCCCACTACGACCTCGGCAACGACCTCTTCGCCGCCTTCCTCGACGAGCGGATGATGTACAGCTGCGCCTACTTCCCCGACGCCGACGCGACGCTCGAGGAGGCGCAGCTGGCGAAGCTCGACCGCATCTGCGACCGCCTCCGCCTCGGGCCGGAGAACCATCTGCTGGAGATCGGCACTGGCTGGGGCGGGATGGCGATCCACGCGGCCAGGCGCAGCGGCTGCCGGGTGACGACGACGACCATCTCCCGCGAGCAGTACGAGCTGGCGCGCCGGCGCATCCGCGAGGCCGGCCTCGAGGGCCAGGTGACGGTGCTGCTGCAGGACTACCGCGACCTCGAGGGTCGCTACGACCGGCTCGTCTCGGTGGAGATGATCGAGGCGGTCGGCTGGCAGTACTTCGACGACTACTTCCGCTGCTGCGACCGGCTGCTCGCCGACGACGGGCTGATGGTGCTGCAGGCGATCACGATCGACGACCGCATCTACGAGATCGAGAAGGGAGCGAAGAGCTTCGCCAACACCCACGTCTTCCCTGGCGGCTGCCTGCCGTCGGAGGGGCTGATCGCCGGCTGCCTGGAGCACGCCACCTCGATGAAGCAGGTCTGGATCGACGACATCACCGCCCACTACCCGCCGACCCTGGCGGCCTGGCGCGAGCGCTTCTTCGCGGCCTGGGAGCGGCTGCGCGGCCGCGGCTACGGCGAGCGCTTCCGCCGGCTCTGGGACTTCTACCTGAGCTCCTCGGAGGCGGGCTTCCGCGAGCGGCGGATCGGCGACGTGCAGGTGCTCTTCGCGAAGCCGGGCGCGCGGTGAGCGAAGCCGGTGCCGAAGGCGGCGGCCGCGAGCCGCTGCTGCTGATCCACGGCCTCGGCGGCACCCGCACGGTCTGGGAGCCGGTGATCCCGCTGCTCGAGGGCGAGCGCGAGGTGCACGCGGTCGACATGCCCGGCTTCGGCGAGACGCCACCGCTGCCGCCAGGGGAAGAGGCGAGCGCCGCCAACCTGGCTCGCGCCGTGCACGAGGAGTGCGCCCGCAACGGGGTCGAGCGCCCGCACGTCGCCGGCAACTCGCTCGGCGGCTGGGTGGCGCTGGAAATGGGCCGCTTCGGCTGGGCGGCCTCGGTGACGACTCTTTCCCCCGCCGGCCTCTGGTCGCGTCCGCTCGGCGAACCGGAAGGCGGCGGCGCCCGGATGCTGCTGCGCGGCTCGCCCTGGGTGAAGGCGGCCCGCCCCTTCCTCTCCGCCGCGCTCCAGTTCCCGCAGACCCGCCACGCCGCCTTCCAGTCGATCGCCGCCCATCCCGAGCGGATCCCGCCCGACGCGGCCCGGCAGCTCGTCCTCGGCTGGCTCGACGGCGAGGGCTACGACGCCGCCAACCGGGCGATGCGCAGCCACGTCTTCGACCCCGCCGGCTACCCGGGGAACGTGCCGGTGACGATCGCCTGGTGCGAGAAGGACCGCCTGCTCGGCCCGCCGAAGCCGCACCGCCGCCCCGCCGGCGCCCGCTTCCTCGTCCTCCCCGGCGTCGGCCACACGCCCACCTGGGACGACCCCGAGCTCGTCGCCTGCACCCTGCTCGAGGGCAGCGCCACTCTTGCGCCATCCCCCACTCGCAGACGTGTCAAAACAAATAGGGTAAAATTTACCCATAAACTCATACACCCCAACAAAACT
>JBQCIG010000233.1:0-3714 GCA_051953975.1 Solirubrobacterales bacterium
TCTGGCGGAGGGGTCCCCGCTCCCTCATGGGGCAGACCCGTCCCCCAACTTGCCCTTAGGCTTGCCCCGATGGAGTCCTGGCTGAAGCCGCTCTACGACGCCGAGGGGATGCGGGGGGTCGATCGCTGGGCGATCGAGGAGCGGGGGACGCCTTCGCTGGAGCTGATGGAGGCGGCGGGGCGGGCGGTCGCCGAGGCGGTGGCGGGGCTATTTCCGCAGGGGCCCGTGCGGGTGGTCTGCGGCAAGGGCAACAACGGCGGCGACGGCTTCGTCGCCGCTTGGCTGCTGCGGGAGATGGGCTTCGAGGCCGAGGCGTTGCTGCTCTGGCCCGGCGAGGAGCTGCGGGGGGACGCGGCGGTCAACTTCGAGCGCTGCGGCGGCGAGGTCCTCGCAGGCGATCCGACGGAGCGGCTGGAGGGGTCGGGGGCGATCGTCGACGCGATCTTCGGCACCGGCTTTGAAGGGGCGCCGCGCGAGCCGGCCGCCGCCGCGATCAGGGCGATCAACTCCGCCGGCGTCCCCGTCGTCGCCTGCGACATCGCCTCCGGCGTCGACGCCTCCAGCGGCGAGGTGGCCGGGGAAGCGGTCGAGGCCGACGTCACCGTCAGCTTCCACGCCGCCAAGCTGGGCCAGCGGATCGCGCCCGGCAAGTGGCACACCGGCGAGCTGCGGGTCGCCCCGATCGGGATCCCGGCGGGGGCGCCGGGGGAGGCCGCCGGCGGCGAGATCGACCTCGCCGTGCTGGCGCTGGCGCCGCGCCGCGGCCCGCGCTCGACCAAGTTCAGCTCCGGTCACGTCACGATCGCCGGCGGCTCGCGCGGCCTCACCCGCGCGGTGCGGATTGCCTCGCTGGCGGCGATCCGGGCCGGCGCCGGCTACGCGACCGTCGCCGTCCCCGCGGACCTGAACGTGGTCTTCGAGCTGGCGCAGCCCGAGGTGATGTCGGTTGCCTGCCCCGGCGGTGACGGCTGCCTGGTCCCGGCCTCCGAAAAGGCGGTGCTGCGGACCTTCGAGCGGGCGGCGGCGGGCGTGCTGGGACCAGGGCTCGGCCGCGACCCCGGCTCCTTAGATCTGGCGCGCGCGGTGGTCGCCAAGATCGAGGCGCCGCTGGTGATCGACGCCGACGGCCTCAATGCCTTCGCCGGCCGGCTCGAGGCGCTGGCCGCGCGCCCGGCGCCGACGGTGCTGACGCCGCACGCGGGCGAGCTCGGCCGCCTGCTCGAACGCAATTCCTCCGAGGTCGAGGCGCACCGGCTCGCCTGCGCCCGCGAGGCGGCGGCCGCCGCCGGCGCGATCGTCGTCCTCAAGGGCGACGACACGATCGTCACCGACGGCGACCGGATCGCCGTCAACGCGCTCTCCGCCTCCGCCCTCGCCACCGCTGGCAGCGGCGACGTCCTCTCGGGGATGACCGCCGCCCTGCTCGCCCGCGGCCTGGGGCCCTTTGCCGCGGCCTGCGCCGCGGTCATCGCCCACTCCCGCGCCGGCCTCGAGGCCGCGGCGCGGCTGGGTACCGCCGAGTCGGTGATCGCCACCGATGTGATCGACTCGATCCCGGTGGGGATACGTCCCGACAGCTCGGTCGAATAACCTCGCGCCCATGAAGACGGCCGGAGAGATCATGGACCGCGACGTTCCCAGCGTCACGCCCGACGACGACGCCCGCACCGCAATCGACCTGCTCGCCAAGACCGATCTCGGCGCGATCCCGGTCATCGACGGCGAGCGCAAGGTGGTCGGCATCGTCAGCGAGTCCGACCTCGTCCTCAGCGAGGAGGAATCGGATCTCCACCTGCCCCACTACCTGAACATCATGGGCGGAATCGTCTTCGTCGGCTCGATGAAGGGCTTCGAGGAGCGGCTGGAAAAAGCCTTCGCGACGAAGGTCTCGGAGCTGATGACGCCGGACCCGATCGTCGCCCACGACTACGAGGCCGCCGACCGGGTGGCGAAGAAAATCGCCGACGAGCACCACAACCACCTTCCAGTGGTGGACGCCGACGGGCACCTTGCCGGCATGGTCACCAGGGCCGACGCGCTCGCCGCCCTGGTCGACGGCGACTAGAGCGATGGAGCGGGCGCTCGCCCGGGTCGACTACGACGCCGTCCGCGCCAATTGCGCGCGGCTGAAATCGGAGCTGGGGGATGCGGAGCTGTGCGCGGTCGTCAAGGCGGATGGGTATGGCCACGGCGCCGATGGCTGCGCCGCCGCCGCTCTGGCGGGAGGGGCGACCCGGCTTGCGGTTGCGACCGCCGGTGAGGCGGAGCAGATCGGCCGCCGTTTCCAGCAGGTCCCCCTGCTGACCATGGGCGCGCTGACCGCGAAGGAGGTGGACGTCGCGATCTCTGCTGGTTCGGAGCTGGCGGTCTGGCGCGAGGACTTCCGGCGCCTGCTCGCCGATCGCGCCCAGGCCCACGGCCATCCGGTACGCGTCCATGTCAAGTACGACAGCGGCATGGGCCGGCTCGGCAACCCAGACCCGCGCGAGGTGCTGGAGCTGGCCCACGCCTGTGCCGAGGATCCAAACCTCGAGCTGGCCGGCATCTGGACCCACCTCGCCACCGCCGACGAACTCGACAGCGCCTACTTCGACGAGCAGCTCGACCGCTTCGAGCGGGTGGTCGCGGCGGTGAAGGCCGATCATCCCGATGTGATCGCGCATGCCGCCAACAGCGCCGCCGTCCTCCGCGACCGCCGCGCCCATCACGACATGGCCCGCTGCGGGGTGGCGATCTACGGCCTCGACCCATTCCAGCGCGACCCCGCCGAGCAGGGCCTGGTCCCGGCGCTGAGTCTGCGCTCGCACGTCGCCGACGTCAAGCGCTTCCCGGCCGGCGCCAGCGCCGGCTACGGCCGCAAGTGGAAGGCGCTGGTCGACACCTGGGTCGGCGTCGTCCCGCTCGGCTACGGCGACGGGGTGCGGCGCGCCCTCACCAACAACGCCGACGTGCTCGTCGGCGGCGAGCGCCGCCCCCTGGTCGGCACCGTCTCGATGGACAACCTCACGATCGACCTCGGCCCTGGGACCGACGTGAAGCCGGGGGACGAGGCAGTCCTGATCGGCCGCCAGGGGGAGGAGCGGATCCTCGCCGAGGAGCTCGCCGCGCGGCTGCAGACGATCAACTACGAGGTCACCTGCGCGATCTCGCCGCGGGTGCCGCGGAGGCCGGCGTGAGCACAATCGAGCGCCTTGCCGAAGCTCCGGTCGTCGAGGCAACCGGTCGCGCTCTGAGCGACGGCGAGGTTTGGATCGTCGGCGGCGCGGTTCGCGACGCCGTCCTCGGGCGCGAGGTGACCGACCTCGACCTTGCCGTCGCCGGCGACCCCGGCGCCGCGGCGCGGGCGATCGCGAAGGAGCTCGGCGAGCACGCCTTCGAGCTCTCGGCCGAGTTCGGCACCTGGCGAGTCGTCTCCGCGCGCCGCGGCTGGCAGATCGACCTCACCAGCCTGCGCGGCGATATCGAGGCCGACCTCGCCGCGCGCGACTTCACGATCGGCGCCGTCGCGGTCCCGCTCGCCGGCGGCGAGCCGATCGACCCCTACGCCGGCCTCGCCGATCTCGCCGACAAGCGCCTGCGGGTCGTCGGCGCGCAAACCTTAGCCGACGGCCCGCTGCGGCTGTTGCGGGCGCCCCGCCTGGCGGCCGAGCTGGAGCGGGCGATCGAGCCGCGCACCCTCGCGCTGGCCCGCGCTGCCGCGTCCCGCGCCGCCGA
>JBQCIG010000234.1:0-11780 GCA_051953975.1 Solirubrobacterales bacterium
GGGCGGGGGCGGGGGGGGGGGGGGGGGGGGGGGGGGGGGGGGGGGCCGCCCCGCCCCCGGGGGGGGCGGGCGGGGCCCCCCCCCCCCCCGGCTCGCTCGACGGCTAGAGCGAATCGAGGGTGAGACGCAAGCCCTCGTCGAGGGCGACAGCGGCGCGCCAGCCGAGCTCTTGTTCGGCGCGGCTGGGGTCGATTGAGATTCGCTGCACCTCGCCGGCGCGTGGTGGGGCGAACTCGGGCTCGAAGTCCTCGCTGCCGCTCAGCTCGCGCAGTGAGGCGACCAGTTCGAGCACGTCGGTCTCTTTGCCGGTGCCGATGTTGAGGGCACCGCCGGCCTCCGACTCGGCGGCGGCGATCGCGGCGGCGACCACGTCGCCCACGTATATGTAGTCGCGGGTCTGGGTGCCGTCGCCGTAGACGGTCGGGCGGCCGCCCTCGCGCAGGAGGCCGCAGAAGATCGCGATCACGCCCGCCTCGCCGAGCGGGTCCTGGCGCGGCCCGTAGACGTTGCCGAGCCGCAGCGAGACCCCGGGGAGACCGTAGAGGCGTTCGTAGAGGGCGAGGTAGCCCTCGCCGGCGAACTTGCTCTGGCCGTAGGCCGACATCGGCGCGATCGGCGCGTCCTCGCCCAGCGGCAGCTGCTGCCCCTCGCCCTCGCCGTAGATCGCCCCGCCGGTAGAGATGAAGACGACGCGGCCGCACTCGCAACCGCGGGCGGCCTCGAGCACGTTGGCGGTGCCGCCGACGTTGATCGCGGCGTCGAAGGCGGGGTCGGCGAGGGACTTGCGGACGTCGATCTGGGCGGCGAGGTGGAAGACCCGCTCGGGCCGGCGCTCGGCCGCCAGCGCGCCCAGCCGCTCGCCGTCGCGAATGTCGAGCTCGACCAGCGCGGCCCCCGCTGACAGGGCGGAATCGAGGTTGACGCGGCGCCCGGTCGAGAGGTCGTCGACCACGACCACCTCGTCGCCGCGCGCGAGCAGGGCGTCGACCAGGTTCGAGCCGATGAAACCGGCGCCGCCGGTGACCAGGGACCTCATCAGGCGGACGATCCTATGGGGATCGCCGGTTCGGAGTCGGCCTTCGGCCGGCCGTACGCCCGATTGCACAGCCGAGCGCCCCTGCTACCCTCGCCGCCCGATGCGACTGATCGTCACCGAGAAGAACAACAGCGCCAAGAAGATCGCCGAAGCGCTGAGCAACGGCACCAACAGCGCCGACAAAACCTACAAAGTCCCCTTCTACGCCTGGACCGACGCCGAAGGGAACGAGCACATGACGGTCGGCCTCAAGGGCCACGTGCTCGGCCCGGCCTTCCCCGAGGGTTACTCGAACTGGCAGAAGACCGACCTGCACGACCTGATCGACGCCCAGCTGATCAAGCAGCCGACCGACAAAAACGTCGTCAAAGCGATCAGGAAACTGGCCAAAGGCGCGGACGAGCTGGTGATCGCGACCGACTTCGACCGCGAGGGCGAGCTGATCGGGCTCGAGGCGCTGGAGGAGATGCTCGACGCCAATCCCGCCCTCGGCACCCGCGAGGAAACCGACGCCGGCACCCTGCGGATCCAACGCGCCCGCTACTCGGCCCTGACCAAGGAGGAGATCGAGCGCGCCTTCGGCGAGCTCGACGAGCTCTCCTATCCGCTCGCCAACGCCGGCGCCGCCCGCCAGGACATCGACCTGCTCTGGGGCGCGACCCTGACCCGCGCCGTCTCCCTCGCCAGTCGCCGCTTCGGCTCGAACTTCCTCTCGGTTGGTCGCGTCCAGAGCCCGACCCTGGGCCTGATCGTCGAGCGCGAGATGGAACGCCGCGCCCACGTCCCGAAACCGTTCTGGGAAGTCTTCGCCAAGTTCGAGCATCCCGAGGGGAGCTTCGAGGCCCACCACACGGTCGACAAATTCTGGGAGAAAGCCGAGGCGGACGCCGCGCTCGGCGGCACCGCCAGCCCCGGCACGGTGAAATCGGTGACGGCGCGCAAGAACACCCGCAAACCGCCGACCCCCTACAACACCACCGCCTTCAGCACCGACGCCTCCAGCCGCCTCGGTATCACCCCTGCCAGCGCGATGCGGATCGCCGAGGACCTCTACATGGACGGCTTCATCTCCTACCCGCGCACCGACAACACCGTTTACCCATCTTCGCTGCCGGTGCGCGAGCTGGTTTCCTCGCTTGTCCGGATCAAAGAGTTTTCCGCCGCCTCCAGCCTGCTCGAGGGCGAGCTGAAACCGACCCGCGGCAAAAAAGAGACGACCGACCACCCGCCGATCTACCCCACCCAGGCCGTCCACCCAGGCGCCCTCGAGGGTCCTAAGAAAAGGGTCTACGAACTCGTCGTCCGCCGCTTCCTCGCCACCTTCAGCCCGCCGATGATCACCGAGTCGACCCGGGCCGACATCGAAGCCGGCGACCAGACCTACTTCGTCCGTGGCTCGGTCGTCGTCGACCCCGGCTATGCGGGCATCTACACCTACGCCCGCTCGGCTGACGAGGAGATCCCGAAGCTGGAGGAGGGCCAGAGCCTGGTCCTCGACGGCGACCCCTGGATCGTCGACAAGGAGACCCAGCCACCGGGCCGGATTTCGCAGGCGAAATTGATCGAGATGATGGAGGAGCGCGGCCTCGGCACTAAAGCCACCCGCGCCGACATCATCCAGAAGCTCTTCGACCGCGGCTACGTCTACGGCAATCCGCCGATTCCGTCCGAGACCGGGATCGCCCTCTACGAAGCGTTCAAGAACTACGTGCCGGCGATGGCGACGCCGGAGATGACCGCCCAGCTCGAGGCCGAGATGGATCGGATCGCCGCTGGCGAGATGACCAAGGGCGCCGTCGTCGGCGAGAGCCGTGACCTACTGCACAAGACCTGGACTGAAATCGACGGCAGCCGCGAAGACCTCGCGAAAGTGATCTGGAAAGGGATGGACGAGGACCGCATCCTCGGGCCCTGCAAGGTCTGCGAAGAAGCCGGCCGCACCAAGGAGGACGGCTCGCCGAACATGCTGCGGATCATCCGCGCGAAAAAATCGGGCAAACGCTTCGTCGGCTGCACCGGCTGGAGCGCCGATGACCCGAACTCCTGCGACCAGACCTTCCCGCTGCCCCAGCGCGGCGACGTCTTCCGGCTCGAGGAGCGCTGCTCGGTCTGCGACCGCACCCCGCGCCTCAAAGTCGTGCCCTTCCGCGGCCGGCCCTGGAACCTCTGCCTCAACGACGACTGCGAGTCGATGCAGGAGATGAAGAAACGCCGCGCCGAGCGCGAAGCCGCGCGCAAAGCCAAAGAGGCGATGGAAAAGCAGCCGAAGCCCAAAGGCGACGAGGACGCGGCGCCGGCGAAAGCCGACACCGCGACCCGCAAGCGCAAACGCGCCAAAGCCGGCGCGAAAAGCTGAGGCCTCAGTCGTTGTTCATCTCGCTCGAGGGCATCGACGGCTCGGGCAAGAGCACCCAGGCGCGGCTGCTGGTCGAGGCGCTGGGGGAGGAGACGGTGGCGATCCGCGAGCCCGGTGGGACCGAGGCGGCGGAGCGGATCCGCGAGTTGCTGGCCGACCCGAGCGTCGAGCTGGAGCCGTTGGCCGAGCTGATGCTGTTCCTCGCCGCCCGGGCCGAGGTGACCGAGCGGGTGATCCGGCCGGCGCTGGAGGCGGGGCGGAGCGTCGTCGCCGACCGCTTCTCCGACTCCAGCGTCGCCTACCAGGGAGCGGCGCGGGGGCTTGGCGTCGGCGAGGTGATCTCCCTCTGCGAGGCCGCCACCGATGGCCTCTGGCCCGACCTGACGATCCTGCTGAAGGTGGACCCCGAGACCGGCCTCGGCCGCGCCGAGGGCGACGATCGCTTCGAGCGGGAGGGCCTGGGGCTGCAGCGCGAGGTCGCCGCCGCCTACGAGGAGATCGCGATCATCGCCAGCGACCGGGTGGTCGCGATCGACGCCTCCGGCACGGTGGAGGAGGTCCACGAGCGGGTGATGGAGGCCGTGCATGAGCGCGTCGGCGCTGCTCGAGGCGACTGAGCACCAGAAGCGGGCGCAGGTGGCCCTCAACGCGGCGCTGGCGGGCGAGCCCTCGCACGCCTATCTCTTCCGCGGCCCCCGCGGCTCGGGCAAGCGGGCGACGGCGCGGGCCTTCGCCGCGGCGCTCATCGCTGCCGCCTCCGCCGACCCCGAGGATGCGCGGCGGCGGGCGCTGCTCGATCCCTCGCCCCACCCCGACCTCGTCTGGCTGGCGCCGACCGGCGCCCAGCACATGGTCGAGGAGGTGCGCGAGCGGGTGATCCGCGCCGCCGCCTATCGGCCCTTCGAAGGCGGCAAGCGCGTCTTCGTCGTCGAGGCCGCCGAGGCAATGCGCGACGAGAGCCAGAACGCGCTGCTGAAGACGCTCGAGGAGCCGCCCGAGTTCGTCCACCTGATCCTGATCAGCTCCGAGCCGGAGGGATTGCTGGAGACCGTAGCCTCCCGCTGCCAGACCATCGACTTCGCCCCCCTGCCCGCCGAGGTCCTAGAGGCGCAACTGGCCGACGGGACGAAAATAGCCCTATATGGAGGGGAATCGTCCCGTCACCCGGATGAGGTGGCGGCGGCGGCGCGCCTTGCCGCCGGCGACGTCGAGCGGGCGCGGTTGCTGCTCGGGCCGGATGGGCGTGAGCTGCGGGCCGAGGTGGAGCGTTGCATCGCCGCCACCCTGGAGGGAACGTGCGCGGGCGCACCCTGGAAGGGCCTCCTCGACCGCGCCAAGGTCGCCGGCGAAGACGCCGAAGCCGCCGCCCGCGAAGCGCTGGAGGAGGAGGCGAAAGCGGGCATGAAACGCAGCGCCAAGGAAATCGGCGAGGGGGCCAAACGGGCCGGGCGCCGCCGGCGCACCGAGGTCCTCGCGCTCGGCCTCGAGCTCACCGCGACCTACTTGCGAGACCTCGCCGCCCTCGCCGCCGGGGCCGAGGAGGTCGTCTTCAACCGCGACCGGCTCGACCAGCTGCGCGCTCAGGCGAGCGGCCTCGACCCGGCGCGCGCCCGCGGCGCCGCCGAGCTCGCCCAGGAGACCCGCCGCGGCCTCGACCTCAACGTCTCTGAGGAGCTATCCCTCGAGGCGCTTTTTTTCCGGCTCGAGCGCCTGCTCGCCTGACGGCGCGCCGCCGTTGCGCTCTTCGGCGGCTTGCTGGGCGGCCTTTTCGATCGCCCGCTCCTGCGCCAGGCGGGTGATCTGCGCCGCCTGGCGCGACATGATCACGCTGAAGTTGAGCGCCAGGCCGAGCAGCAGCAGGAGCACGATCGAGAAGAGGGCGACGTTGGTGTTGCGGACGCCCATCAGGTTGGCGACCACCTCGAGCAGGCCGGGGAAGGCGGCGCCGACCAGCATCCCCAGCCCGGCGATGAACCAGATCACGCTGTAGCGCTCCTGCAGGCGGTCGCGCCGGATCAGCTCGAGGATCATCAGCATGAAGAGGACCGCGATCACCGCGGCGACGATCCGGGTCCGCGCGGTGAGGTGGACCTGACCGCTTTCCGCCGCCAGCAGCAGGGTCAGCTTCATCGCTCCGCCTCCACGTGCCGCGGCCGGAACTGCCCGACCAGGAGCACGACCAAGCCCTTGAAGATGAAGAAGGCCGAGCGCAGCGGCGTCAGGAAGGAGGACCCTCCGGCCCGCTCCAGCATCCGCACCGGCAGCTCCTCGACCCGCAGCCCCTGCCGCACCGCCAGCTGCAGCGACTCGATCTCGGCGAAGTCGGGCGAGTAGTGCTCGCTGAACAGCGCCATCACTCGCCGGTTGGCAGCGCGCATGCCGCTGGTCGTGTCGGTGAAGCGCTGCCGCGTCGCCAGCGTCAGGAAGAAGCGGAAGACGCTGGTGCCGATCCGCCGCGAGAAGGTCGGCTTGTAGTCGCCGCTGGCGGCGACGGCGCCCTCGTGGTAGCGGGAGCCGATCACCAGGTCGGCGCGGTCGGCGGTCACCTCCGCCAGCAGGCGGGCGACCTCGGCGGCGGGGTGCTGGCCGTCGGCGTCGAGATGGGCGCAGGCGTCGTATCCCTCGCGCAGCGCGTAGAGGTAGCCGGTCTGCAGCGCCGCCCCCAGCCCCTGGTTGAAGGGCAGCGAGGCGACCAGGGCGCCGGCCTCGCGCGCCCGCTCGGCGGTGGCGTCGGTGGAGCCGTCGTCGACGACGAGGATGTCGGCTCCGGGCAGCGCCTTGCGCACATCGGCGATCACCTCGGCGACCGAGGCTTCCTCGTTCCAGGCGGGGATGAAGACGAGAGTCCGCACCCATTCGATTCTTCCACGTGGGCGCGGAAACCCCCGGTCTGCCGCGACGAGAACGGGATTGTGTTAGTAAATCCTCATGCGTCGCTTTCCCCCCGATCCGGCCGGCTCGCCACCCGGGTCCCCGCGCATCGGCATGCGCCTCTGGCTCACCGGGGCCTTCGCCGCGGTCAGCCTGATCACCGGTGCCGCGGTCTACTTCTTCGGCGACAACCACCAGGCGCTGGTCGGCGCCGTCATCCTCGGCATCCTCGCCGGCTTCTTCATCGCGGTGGCGATCTCCCACCGCGTCGTCAACCTCGCCCGCGCCGCCGGGGAAATGGCCGGCGGTTCCTTCGACGCGTCGCTGAAGACCGGCGGGCCGGACGAGATCGGCGACCTCGCCCGGGCGCTCGACTCGATGCGCGCCTCGCTGAAGGAGAGCTTTGGCGTCCTCACCGCCGACCGCAACAAGCTCGCGGCGATCTTCGACGGCCTCACCGACGCGGTGATGGTCGTCGACTACGAAGGGCCGGTGCGCTTCTCCAACAGCGCCGCCGGCCGCATCCTCGACTCCTCCGGCCAGCCGCCGGAGCTGGTCCAGCCGCAGCTCCACCGCGCCGCCGAGGTCGGCTTCTCCGCCCACCCGGCGCTGCGGATCGGCGACCGCGCCTACGCGATGACCGCCCGCGCGCTGCCCGATGAGCGCGCCGTTCTCGCCGTCCTGCGCGACCGCACCGACGAGCTGCGCCGCGAGCTGGCCGAAGCCGACTTCGTCTCCAACGCCGCCCACGAGCTGCGCAACCCCCTGGCCGGGATCTCCAGCGCGATCGAGGTCCTGCAGAGCGGCGCCAAGCACGACGAGCGCGACCGCGACCACTTCCTCAAACGGCTGGGCGAAGACGCCGAGCGGATGAACCGGCTGACGCAGTCGCTGCTGACCCTGGCCCGGGTCGAGTCGCGCGGGGCACCGGAGAGCGAACCCGTCGACGTGCCGCTGGCGATCCGTGACGTCGTCGCCGCCTGCGAGGCGCCGCCGCACGTCGAGCTCGTCGTCGACGTCGAGTCGGATCTGACCGCGACCGGCGACCCAACGTTGCTGCGGCAGGTGATGATCGGCCTCCTCACCAACGCCTTCAAGAACACGCCCCCGCCCGGCACCGTTACCGTTCGCGGTCGCCATGACAGCGAGGGAGAGGCAATCCTGGAGGTCATCGACACCGGCACCGGCATTCCCGAGGCGGAGCTGGAGCGCGTCTTCGAGCGTTTCTACCGCCGCAGCGAGTCGCGCAAGCAGGAGGGCTTCGGCCTCGGCCTGGCGATCGCGCGGCGGATGGTCGACGTGATGGGCGGCCGCATCGGCGCCGAGTCGGTGGAGGGGGAGGGGAGCACCTTCTGGGTGCGCCTCCCGATCGCGAACCCGAGCCCGACCCCGGTCGCCTAGTGGTCCTCCCGGCAAATTCCGGCACCGATTTGGCGGCTGCAAACCTTCGCCCGCCTTTGTCCTCGGTCGGCCAAATAGTGGAACTATTCGGCCTCCCTGCGTCCGCGGCGTGCTCGGTTTTCGCTCGCCAAATCGATACCGGACTTACCGGGAGGACCACTTGAGCAGCGGCCGCATCCTCATCTGCGACGACGAGCCCTCGGTCCGCGACTCGGTCGGCTACGCGCTCGCCCAGGAGGGCTTCGACGTCACCGCCGCCGAGGACGGCGAGGAGGCGACGGGCCTGCTCGGCGACGGCATCCCCTACGACCTGCTGATCCTCGACATCATGATGCCGGGGCCGAGCGGCCTCGACATCTGCCGCGACGTGCGCTCGCGCAGCGCCGTCCCGATCATCCTCCTCACCGCCAAAGACGCCGAGGTCGATAAGGTGGTCGGGCTCGAGGTCGGCGCCGACGACTACGTGACCAAGCCCTTCTCGGTGCGCGAGCTGCTCGGCCGCGTCCGCGCCCAGCTGCGGCGGCGGGAACTCGACCGGGCGCCGCTGGCCCAAGCGGTGAAGATCGAGTCGGGCCCGGTCTCGATCGACCTCGTCCGTCACGTCGCCACCGTCCGCGGCGTGCCGGTCAACCTCACCCGCTCGGAGTTCCAGCTGCTGCGGCTGCTGGTGGCGCGGCCGGGGGAGGTCTTCTCCCGGGCGCAGATCATGGAGGAGCTCTGGCAGACCGAGTTCGACGGTGACGAGCGGGCCTGCGACGTCCACATTTCCAACCTGCGCCAGAAGGTCGAGCGCGATCCGCAGAAACCGGAGCTGGTGCTGACCGTGCGCGGCGTCGGCTACAAGTTCAGTCCCGACCCGGGCTAGCGACGCGCGGCCGAGGGACGCGGCTCACTACGGTGTAGGGACCGCAACCCGGATTGGAGGTCCGAATGCCACTGGTACCGATGGTCGTCGAGCAGACCGCTCGCGGCGAGCGCTCCTTCGACATCTACAGCCGCCTGCTCTCGCAGCGGATCATCTTCCTCGGCGAACCGGTGACCGAGGACCTCGCCAACCTGATCATCGCCCAGCTGCTGCACCTCGAGGCCGAGGACCCGGAAAAGGACGTCAGCCTCTACATCAACTCGCCCGGCGGCTCCGCCTACGCGGGCCTGGCGATCTACGACACGATGCAGTTCGTCAAGCCAGACGTGCAGACGATCTGTTACGGGATCGCGATGTCGGCCGGCTCGCTGATCCTCACCGGCGGCGCCAAGGGCAAGCGGATGGCGCTGCCCAACAGCCGCATCCTCATCCACCAGCCGAGCGGCGGCTTCGAAGGCCAGTCGAGCGACATCGAGATCCACGCCAAAGAGATCCTCGAGCTGCGCGAGCGCCTCGACCAGATCTACGTCCACCACACCGGGCAGTCGGCCGAGCAGATCCACACCGACATGGAACGCGACAAGTTCTTCAAGCCGCAGGACGCGGTCGAGTACGGCCTGATCGACCGGGTGATCGAGTCGCACGAGTTCCAGGGCGAGCCCGCAGCCGTCGCCTAGCCGAGGCGGCGCCAGGCCCAGAGGCCGGCGAGCGCGGCGGCGCTGCCGGAGACGATGCCGCCGATTCCCGCCCGCCGCGTTTCGGGATAGCGGGCGGAGGCACCGAGGCCGACCGCGTCGGCAAGGTCGCAGGCGCTGGAGACGAGCAGGAGCGTGCGCAGCTTGCGGACGTCGTCGCGGGCGGCGAGCGTCAGCGCCCCGAGGGCGACGTCGCGACCTCCCGCCAGCCGTCCGAGCGCGACCCCCGTCGCTTCCGGATGGCCGAAGCCGAGCACCTTCAGCGCCGGTCGGGTCGCGAACAAGGCCCCGACCCCGATCGCGACGCGGCTGGCACCGATCTGCAGCGCCACCTGCCGTGCTTTCGGATCGATGTCGCTGCGCCGGAACATCGCCCACTCTCTACCCAACTGGGCGAAACTGCATCATGGAGGAGTGGCAGAGGGCGACACGATCCTGCGGCTGGCGCGCCGCTTCGAGGCGACGCTGGTGGGGGAGACGGTTGGCGCGGCGGCGCCGAACCCGCGCGGGCGGGCGGCCGGAATCGAGCGGCTCGACGAGCGCGCGCTGGAGCGGGCCGAGGCGCACGGTAAGCACCTGCTGCTCGGTTTCGGCGAGCTCTCGCTCCACAGCCACCTCGGGATGAACGGCGGCTGGCATTTCTACGAGCCCGGCGCCCGCTGGCGCCGGCCCCGCTCCTCGGCCTGGGCGATCCTCTCTGGCGAGGGGTGGGAGGCGGTTCAGTTCGGCGGGCCGACCCTGCGGGTGGTATCGACGGAGAAACTGCGGCGCGACCCTCAGCTCGCTCGGCTCGGTCCCGACATCCTCGCCGAGGAGTTCGACCTCGAGGGGGTAATCGCGCGAATGCGCGCCGACCCGACGAGGGGGCTCGGCGACGCTCTGCTTGACCAACGAGTAGTGGCCGGCATCGGCAACATCTTCAAGAGCGAGGCCTGCTTCGCCGCCCGCGTCGATCCCTGGCGGCCGGTCGGCGACCTCTCCGAGGAGGAGCTGCGCAGCGTCCTGGACGCCGCCCGCGAGCTGATGCGCGAGGCGGTCGCGAGCGGTCGCCATCCGCACCGCGTCTACCGCCGCCGCCAGGCTGCCTGCCCCCACTGCCGCGGGCCGATCTCCTCGCGCGGCCAGGGCGACGACAACCGCACCACCTACTGGTGCCCGCGGTGCCAGGTCTGAGCTACTACCTCGTCGCGGGCGTCGCTCTCGACGGGGAGATGGACCGCCTGCGGGCGCTGACGGTCTTCGCCGACGGGCCGCTGGCGCAGCGACGGCCGCAGCTCAAGGTCCGCCGCGCCCGCCGCCGTCCCAACCGGCTCGGCTTCGCCGTCCCCAGCCAGTTCCGCCTCTCGGTCACCGCCTACCCCGGCATCCGCCTCGGCGACGTGCTGGAGACGCTCCTGCACGAGCTGGTCCACCTTCACGTCGGCCGCGCCGCCGAAGCTCACGCCTGGCACGGCCCCACCTTCAAGCGGACCCTCGCGCGGGCGATGCGCGAGGCCTACGGCATCGAGATCCCGCCGCCGCGAGCGACCCTCCACGGCCCCTACGCTGAGGCGATCGAGGCGATGCGGACCCCGGCCCCGGCTCCTTGAACAGCGAGGCCGCAAAAAGTCATCCTCAAGAGGAGTTTTTGCGGTCTCGCGAGTTGGAGACCTAGGACTCGTCTTCCTCTTCTCGCCAATGGCGGCGCTCGCGCAGGTGGTGGATCGCCACCACCACGCAGACGACCACTGCCGGTCCGAAGACCGGCAGGGAGATGACCAGGTTGTGGTGGGCGAGTGGCAGGATCATCTGCCGCCCCCGTGCTGGAAACCGAGGCCGCGAACCCGCAGGCGCCGCCGCCGCGGCACCGGTGGCCCGGCGAGCGCGAGCCGGTGCAGCGCCCAGGCGAGGAGCACCAGCAGCGAGAAGGCGATCGCCGCCACCGTCGAGTAGGCGACCGCGACCAAGAGCGGGCCGCCGCCTTTCTGCTCGCGCTGCAGCAGCTTGTGCTCGCTGCCGAAGGCGCGGGTGAAGGGATGTGCCGGAGCCGGCGTTTCGCTGACCGGGATCGCCGTGTCGCGCGGCAGGTAGATCGGCAGCGCCGTCAGCGAGTTGCCCTCATGCAGGCGGACCATCGTCTTCCAGTTGCCGTAGACGGGGATCGGCTCGGTCGTCCGGTAGAGGCCGGGGCCGATCCGCCGCAGCGGGTCGACGACGAGGCCGCCGCCCTGCCAGGCGGTGACGTCGAACCACTTCGCGTTCGCCGCCGCGTCGGGCGGGCTGAGGCGCACCGTCCCCTCGACTTCCCGTCCCTTGCCGCTGCCCTTGACGTCGTGCAGGGCGACGCGGGCGCTGACCCCCTGCTGGGGAGTCGTGTAGAGGCCGAAGAGGACCAGGGCCGCCAGCGTCGCCCCGCCCCCCCCCCCCCCCCCCCCGCCCGCACCCCCCGCCCCGCGCGCAGCCCCCGCCCCCGGGGGGGGGCGCCCCCCCCCCCCCCCCCCCCCCCCCCCCCCCCCCCCCCCCCCCCCCCCCCCCCCCCCCCCCCCCCCCCCCCCCCCCCCCCCCCCCCCCCCCCCC
>JBQCIG010000235.1:0-10347 GCA_051953975.1 Solirubrobacterales bacterium
CCACCCCTAAGTTCAATGTAATGGCCGAGGGTTATTCCGCGTTTTTCCTTGGTTTACCGGGTTGTTCTGTTACGCCATGGGGGGGGCGGGTTGGGGCCCGGGACCCCCCCAGGGCCGGATCAGGCACTTCCGGGCGGTGGCGACGTCGCAGCCGCGAGCGGGGGAGAGCCAGCGCAGGGTGACGGTGTAGTCGAGGTTCATCGACTCGCTGCAGCTGGGGTGGGCGCCGCCGATGAAGCATTCTTCGTCGAAGGGGGCGGGGCGCTTTGAGTTGTCGAGGTGCTTGACGATGTAGAGGCGGACGGTGTCGTGGTGGCGGAGCTTGGCGAGCTGCGGCTGCAGGCGCTTCCAGTTGAGGACCACGCCCGTCGCGTACGGGGCGGCGCCGTTGCGGCGTTCCGGCATTTCATAGAGCGGCAGCGAGTTCGGCACGCCGATCGGCACCAGGCCCGAGGCTTCGCCGTCCCATTCCAGCTCGGGCGCGGCGATCTCTTCCGGGCTGGCCTTGATGCTGCCTTGGCCCTTGCCGCCGAGGACGCCGACCCCGAACTCGACCGCCGGCGCGAACCCCTCGTTGTCCCAGTAGGGGCCGGGGTGGGGGCGCTGCCCGAGCTCGGCGCTGGCCGTGAACGACTGCAGCGTCGGGCAGGGTTCGGCTTCTTCGGGCGCGAACGGTTCGAATCGTTCGGGTGCGGAGCGCAGGTAAGTGTCGTGGAAGCTGTAGGAGCCGCCGGTGGTGCCGCCGTGGTAGTGGGGCGGGGAATAGAGCAGGTAGGGACCCTTGGCCAGCGGGACGACGACCGGCTTGAAGACCGCCTTCCAGCGCACGGTCACGCGTTCTTCGCGTTCGGTCATCTGTGCCGGGCATCCGGATGCCTGTGGGTGCACCTTCGTCGGTTCGCGGTCGACCCCGCTGCTGGTGCCGGTGATCGTCATCACGGTGCGGGCGGCCGGGAGCTTGGCTAGGGCCGGCGGCGCCGCAAGGGTCACGGCCACAATCGCAGCGGCAAGTGCGCCGGTCATTTGTGCCGATATGCGGAGCAAATGACCGGAGCCCCCGGGTAGAGAAAGTCTCATGCGGCGATCCTATGAGGTGACAGTGATGGAGCCGCCGGCGAGGGTGACGACCGCCGCCTGCTCACCACTCGCCGCGGCGGGCCTTTGCCCAGATGTCGATCTGGCCGTCCTCGGAGCCGATCTGCCGGTCGATCTCCGCCAGCTCCTCGTCGGAGAGTGAGAGGTCGTCGAGCGCGTCGACGTTCTGCTCGAGCTGCCGCACCGAGGAGGCGCCGATCACGAGGCTGGTGACGCGCTCGTCGCGCAGGGCCCAGACCAGCGCCAGCTGCGCGAGGCTCTGGCCGCGGCGCGAGGCGAGCTCGTTCAGCGCCCGCAGGCGCCCGATCGTCTCCTCGTTTAGCCAGCCCTCGTCGAAGGTCGCTTCGCCGCGCGCCGCCCGCGAGCCCTCGGGAATGCCGTTGAGGTAGCGGTCGGTGAGCAGGCCCTGGGCGAGGGCGGTGAAGCCGATCACGCCGATCCCCAGCTCCGCCGCCGCGTCGAGCAGGCCCTCGGTCTCGATCCAGCGGTTCAGCATCGAGTAGGAGGGCTGGTGGATCAGCAGCGGCGTGCCCAGCTCGCGCAGGATCGCCGCCGCCTCGCGGGTGCGCTCGGCGTCGGAGGAGGAGATGCCGACGTAGAGGGCCTTGCCTTGCCGCACCGCGGCGTCGAGGGCGCCCATCGTTTCCTCCAGCGGCGTCGTGCCGTCGAGGCGGTGGCTGTAGAAGACGTCGACTTAGTCGAGGCCCATCCGCCGCAGCGACTGGTCGAGCGAGGCGAGCAGGTACTTGCGCGAGCCGCCGCCCTGGCCGTAGGGGCCGGGCCACATGTCCCAGCCGGCCTTGGTGGAGATCACAAGCTCGTCGCGGTAGGGACCGAAGTCCTCGCGCATCAGCCGACCGAAGTTCAGCTCGGCTGAGCCATAGGGCGGGCCGTAGTTGTTGGCGAGGTCGTGATGGGTAATGCCGAGGTCGAAGGCCCGCCGCGCGATCGCCCGCTGCACCTCGAACGGCCGGTCGTCGCCGAAGTTGTGCCAGTAGCCGAGGGAGAGCAGCGGCAGGTCGAGCCCCGAGCGCCCACAGCGCCGGTAGCGCATCTTGCCTTCATAGCGGTCGGGGGCGGCGAGGTAGCTCATTGCTCGCTCACGATCGACGTCTACCCCGTCGCGCGACCGACATGCATTGGGCTATATCCCAAGCTCGAACCGGCTTGTTTGGCTCTGGCAAGCCATTTCCCTTTCGAAGCAAGGGGAAGCTACGAAGGTCGAAAAACCGCGCAGTGCGGCTTCGTCGCAGCCGCAAAGTCCGCTACCAGCGCCCTTCCTATGGGTTGCGACTCAACTTGAGCTGAGCTCTATCGACGATCGAGTCCGGAGGCGATTCGATCCAGGAACTGTGCGGTCGTCTTCGAAAATCAGGACCCCCCTCTTTGGGGAGGCCGTGAGATTCCTCCGGGAAAACAAGAAGATGACCCAAGCCGAAGTCGCAAACAAGTGCGGCATCGAAACCAGCGAGATCTCTCGCTTGGAGAAGGGCCTGGGTAACCCTACTCTTATCCAGATAAAGCGGCTGGCCGATGGTCTCGGTGTGACCCCTTCGAGGATCCTGGTCATAGAAGAGACCTACGTGGAAAGAAAAGACTGAAGGTGCTCAGCGGCGCTGCTCGGCCTCCGGCGAGGCTTCCCAGAAGTCCTCGACCTTCTCGCCGCCGTCCTGGTCGTTGACGGGAGAGATCGCCCACATCTCCACCGGCTCGTCCCCCTCGTTCCGATGCGAGCGCACCGTCTCCGGCGCGACCCGCACCGCGCTCCCCGCCTCGACCTCGCGGATCTCGTCCCCGAACCGCATCGTCAACGTCCCCCTGGTGATCAGGTAGACCTCCTCGATCTCCCGGTGCCGGTGCCCCGTCCCCTGCTCGAAGTCGGAGTGGGGCGGGATCCGGATCAGCGTCACCGCCACCTGCTCGCACCCGAGCGCCTCGGTGAGCGGTCGAAACTCGCCGGGAACATCGTTACCCGCGTAGACGTCCTCGGCTTCGTTGACTTTGACGGTGGAGTAGTCGGGCATGCGACTTTCGCTACCCCAGAGCCCAGCGACCTAGTCAGTGAAAAGTGCGCCGGTCATTTGTTCCGCATAGCGGTGCAAAAGACCGGCGGACCTAGGAGGGATTGGCGAAACCCGCGTGTGCGGCTGGCGAGCGCCGGACCAAGCGGGGCAAGGACGCAGGGAGGCCGAATAGCAGCGCTTTTCGGCCGACTGAGGACACCGCACCGCGCCGTGTCCGCCGCCGCCAGACGTGCGCGGGGGTTTCGCCAATCCCTCCTAGTTGCGCTCTTAGGAGCCCACCGCGGCGCCCGCCCCCGTCCGCTCGACCACCTTCGCCGCCAAGTGCGCCGGGACTTCCTCGTAGCGCTCGAACTCCATCGTGTAGTCGGCGCGCCCGCCGCTGATCGAGCGGAGGTCGGGGGCGAAGTCGAGGACCTCGGCCATCGGGACCTCGGCCTTGATCTCCGAGGTCGAGCCTTTGGCCTCCATGCCGAGGGGGCGGCCGCGGCGGGAGTTGAGGTCGCCGATGACGTCGCCGACCACCTCGTCGGGGCAGTTGATGGTGAGCTTGACGATCGGCTCGAGGAGGGCGGGCTCCGCCTCTTCCATCGCCTGCTTGAAAGCCATCGCGCCGGCCAGTTTGAAGGCCAGCTCCGAGGAGTCGGTGTCGTGGTGTTTGCCGTCGACGAGGCGGACGCGGACGTCCTTGACCGGGTAGCCCGCGACGGTGCCGTGCTGCATCGCTTCGGTGACGCCTTTCTCGACCGCGGGGATGAAGCTGCCGGGGATCGCCGCCCCCTTGATCTGGTCGACGAACTCGAGGCCCTTGCCGTCCTCGCCCGGCTCGATCTCGATCGCGCAGTCGGCGAACTGGCCTTTGCCGCCGGTCTGCTTCTTGTAGCGGGCGTGGGCGGCGGCGGGCCGGCGGATCGTCTCCTGGTAGGGCACGCGCGGCGGGTGCAGCTCGATCTCCGCCCCGAAGCGGCTCTTCATCCGCTCGACCAGCACCTCGACGTGGACCTGGGTCAGCCCGGCGATGATCTGCTCGCCCGTCTGCGGGTCGCGGTGGACGTCGAGGGTCGGGTCCTCCTCGCTCAGCCGCCGCACCGCCGTCGCCGCCTTCTCCTCGTCGCCCTTCGTCTTCGGCTCGTACGAGAACGCCATCACCGGCGCCGGCAGATCGAGCGGGCGCACCGCGATCTCCCGCTGCTCGTCGCAGAGCAGGTCGCCGGCCCGCGTCTCCTTCAGCTTCGCGATCGCGCCGATGTCGCCGGCGCCGAGCTCCTCCACCGGCTTCAGGTCCTTGCCGAGCGGCTGGCCGATCTGCCCGATCCGCTCCTTCTGGTGGTGGGTGACGTTGACCGCCTGCGAGTCGGAGCGCAGGGTGCCGCTGAAGACGCGGAAGAGGTTGATCCGGCCGGCGTAGGGGTCGGCGGTCGTCTTGAACACGTAGGCGACCAGCGGCCCGTCCTCCTCTGGCGCCACCTCGATCGGACCGCCGTCGCCGTCCTGCGCCGTCAGCGCGCCGCGCATCTTCGGCGAGGGCAGGTCCTCGACCAGCGCGTCGAGCAGCCGGTTCGTCCCCAGGTTCTTGGTCGCCACCCCGCAGGTGACGGGGAAGAGGTGGCCCTCGGTGACACCGCGCTTCAGCGCCGTGACGATCTCCTCGTGGTCGATCTCCTCGCCGTCGAGGTAGCGCTCCATCAGCTCGTCGGAGTTCTCCGCCACCTCGTCCATCAATTTCTCCCGGTACTCCTGCGCCCGCGGGCGCAGCTCCTCGGGAATCTCCACCTTCTCGGCGCTGCCGCGGTCGCTGCCCTCGTAGACCCAGGCCTCCATGTCGATCAGGTCGACGACGCCGCGCACCTCCTGCTCGGAGCCGATCGGGATCTCGGTCGCGACCACGTGCGGGCCGAAGGCGGCCTTGAGCGAGTCCAGCGCGGCGAAGAAGTCGGCGCGCTCGCGGTCGAGCATGTTGACGAAGACGAGGCGGGCCAGGCCCTCTTCGTCGGCGCGGCGCCAGAGCCGCTCGGTCTGCACCTCGACCCCGGCGACGCCGCTGACCACGACCACCGCCGAGTCGGCCACCCGCAGCGCCGCCGCCGCGTCGGCGACGAAGCTCGGGTCCCCTGGCGTGTCGATCAGGTTGATCTCGCGATCGGCGTGCTGAAAGCAGGAGACGCAAGCGTTGATCGAGAGCCCACGCCTCTTCTCATCCTCCTCGTGGTCGGAAGTCGTCGAGCCATCGTCGACGCTGCCGAGCCGGTTGATCGCGCCGGCCTCGAACAGCATCGCCTCGTGAAGGCTGGTCTTGCCGCAGCCGCGATGCCCGACCAGGGCGACATTGCGAATGCGATCTGCAGCCTTGTGCGACATCCAACGAAATTACACCCGCGCGCAAGTCCCGTCCACCCGCCGCTACTTCTCCGATCGGCCCGAGTTACTAGGGTCGGATCCAATGAGCGGGGGACCTAGAAGAGGGGTCGTTTTCGCGATCGCGGCGACTCCACGCGCTAAAGGTGCAGCTCGAGCTTGCGTCGGTCCACCCGAAGGTACCGGCCGTGGCGCAGCAGGTAGGTCGTGAGCAGCAGGTGCGTTGCCCCGAGGAGTCTCTTGCCCAGACGGATGTGCAGAACCCGGCGCCCCCACAGGTGCCGGTAGAAGGTGCGGGTGCGATGGTTGCCCCGGATCGCGATCCGGACCTGGCAGCCACGGGGTTCGTTGCCGCGACAGACCAGGGTGAGCGCCAGCACCCGATGGGAGAGGCGTGCCCGCTCGACCTTCAGCCGAGCCGAGCGCCGGGGATGGCTTTGCTCGGGCGGCCGGACGGGGTTGGGGACGTCAGGCAGTGGCGAGGGCGTCGGGCACGCGGTGGGAGCCGGCGAGGGCAGCGAAGGTTCGGGAGCAGGCAGGTCTTCGGGAGTGGTGTCCAGGGCGTAGGTGAACCCGTAGGTCGTGCCCATCGCGTTGTGGGCCACCAGCCGGTAGCGGTATTCCTGCCCCGGTTCGAGTTCGGGCAGGGTGGCCGACGCCAGGCTGACGGAGCAAGAGGCTGCGAGGGGAGCGGATTCGGTTTCGTGTTCGAACACCGAGAAGCCGTACTGCCATTGGTAGCTCGTTGCGAGGCCGTTGCTGTAGACGCCCCCCTGAAGCTCGGCTGAGACGGCGTTTGCTTCGGGCGAATAGTTCGCCCTGCGGAGATAGGTGCCGTTCAGCATGCCGGGACCGGCGATCCCGGGCGCTCCCCGCACCGCCGACCCGGATATGGATCCGATTCCGGTGGGGCCGTCGTAGCCCGTCCCCGCATTGCAGAGATAGGCGGGGGAACAGGAGCCGTTGCTGCCTTCGGTGACGTCGTTGAGGGCGGCGGCGCTCTGGTAGATCCAGGAGGGATTCTGCGCCGGGGCGCCCGTCAAGGCGTAGAACGCCGCGATCAACGGAGCGGAGAGGCTGGTGCCATAGGCTTGGGTCCAACCACCCGCAGCCGCGGCGTAGGTGAAGATCGCCGTCCCGCCCTCCGCCGAGGCGTCGGCCGTCGCCCTGCCAGGGCATCCGAGGGCGGGTTGCCAGGGGGGCCTTTCTATGTCTGGGTCACAGCTCGATCCGGATCCCGACCAGGCGGTCTCGGTGTACCCCCGCAGGCTGCGGACGCCGCTGACGGAGGCTCGTTGAAGATCGGTTCCCCCGGCCGAGGTCGTGTTCGGCAGGGTGCTCGGCGCAGGGTAGGCCCAGGTTTCGGCGGAAGGGAAGGAGAAAAACCCATCGTCGCCAGAGCTGGCAACGGTAGCGACGCCGGGAAAGGTGAACTGTTCGTAGAGGGCTTCGCCCCCCTGGTCCACCCAGCTGTCGGAGATGACGGTAGCGCCGAGCTGAACCGCCATCGCCTGTGCAGCGGGGAGGTCGCCTCCACCGTCCACCAGCAGCAGGTGACAGTTCGGGCAGAGCGCCGAGACGGCATCGAGGTCGAGTGAGGTCTCCCTAATGTTGCTGAGCGTCACCGATTCGGGGCTGTCGGGCTGACCGAACCGGTTCACCGACCGAAAACATCCGTTCGAGCTCGTGCAGGGCGGCAGGCCAAAAAAGTTCCGGTAGTGGGCCAGGTCCGCTTCCGCTTCAGGGTCGCCTCCAAGCTCGACCAAGGCGACCGTGGTGTTCCCGCCCCGGGTAGCCGACAGGGACGCCAGGTCATAGGCCTCCAGCAGGGTGTTTGGAGTGCCATTCCCACCGATTGCGAGGCTGTGTACGGCAGACGGAGACAGCCTGTCCCCTGGGCTTGGCATTGCGTTGCGCAAGCCGCTCCTCTGCTCGAGTGCGACAGGGCGTTGGGGGATGCGGTGTGCAATCTGTCCGGTATGCCTGTTGAGGACAACTAGAGACTGGCACTGGGGTCGTTGGAGGGGCGACCATGGGCACACCTCCCGGCCCATGAAGCGTTCCCTGGCCTGCGCGGGCGGTGCAGCGCCCAGGATGCATAGAGCCAGGAGGAGCAGGAAGGGATACATGAGCCTGCGGGGAGCCGGGAGAAAATCTGCCATGGCGCGGAACCGTATACAAAGTCATCTATTTATTGGGAAATCCCACGTAATTAGGTCTACGCGACAATCGGGGTGTGATCCGAGCCGTCACCTTCGACTTCTGGAACACGATCGCGCGGGTGGCGCCGGGGACGATGACGGAGGCGCGGCGGCGGGCGGTTGCGGCGGCTTGCGAGGAGTGCGGGGTGGAGGTCGAGGCGGAGCTGCTGGCGCGGAGCCTGGAAGAGGTAGGGCGGAGCTGGGAGGAGTCCTGGGCGGCGGGAAGGCACCTGCACCCGCGTGAGGGGGCGGCGATGGTGGTCCGGGCGCTCGGTGTGGAGGGGGCGGCGGAAGAGCTGGTCGCCGAGGCGTTTCTCGGCGCCGGCGGCGATGCGAAGCTCGAGCTCTCGCCGGACATCGGTGCCGCCGTGGAGGCGCTGGCCGGGCGGGGAGTGCGGCTGGGGATCGTCTGCGACGTCGGCTTCACCCGCGGCGAGCTGCTGCGCAGCTTGCTCGCCCGCGAGGGGCTGCTCGACCGCTTCGACGGCTGGGCCTTCTCCGACGAGGTCGGTCACTACAAGCCCTCGCCGCGGATCTTCGAAGCGGCGCTCGCCGCCCTGGGAACCGAGCCGGGCGAGGCGATGCACGTCGGCGACCTGCGCCGCACCGACGTCGCCGGCGCCGCCGCGCTCGGCATGAAGACCGCCCGCTACCGGGGCATGCACGATGATCTCGACGAGTCCGGGGTCGAGGCGGACTTCGTCCTGGACAGCCATCGCGAACTGATCGATGTCGTCGAACGCGCTGATCGAGACTGAGCGCCTGCGCCTGCGAGCGATGACGATGGACGACCTCGACGAGCTCGTCCGCCTCCATGAAGATCCCGAGGTGGCCCGCTTCATGGGCCGTCCCAGCCGCGAGTGGCTGGAAGGATGGATGCGCTCCAGCCAGGCGGAATGGGAGGAGCGGGGGCACGGCCGCCTGGCCCTGATCGAGCGCGAGAGCGGCAGGTTCCTCGGCCGCAGCGGGCTCAAATACTGGCCTCAGTTCGAGGAGACCGAGGTCGGCTGGGCGCTGCGGCCTGAGGCGCGCGGCATGGGCTATGCCACCGAGGCGGCGCGGGCCGTGCTGCGGTGGGGATTCGAGCGCTTCGACCACCTCACGCTGATCACGGCGATGATCCAGCCGGCCAACACCGCCTCGATCGCCGTCGCCGAGCGCCTCGGGATGAGCCCGCTGCGCGCCGACAAGCTGCTCGGCGACCCGGTGACGGTCTACGCGCGCCGGCGTGCTCAGAGCCGCCCGTAGTAGTCCCGGATGCCGTCCAGCTCGCCGCCGTGGATCGGGCTGGCCTTGACCGCCGCGAAGTAGGCGGCGTCGTGGGTGAGGGGGTCGAGGGGCGGGATCTCGACGGTTACTGGCACCGGTTTCCCGGTTTGCGAGGGATCGTCCCAGGGCTTGTCGGTCAGCAGCCAGGGGGGCGGTTCCTTCACTTCGTGGAGCTTCTCGATTTCCAGGTAACGGGCGACGGGATCTTCTTTCGCTTTGGTGATGTCTTCGAGGACGGCGGACCAGCCCATGTCGGCGTCTTTGATCCCCGGGTAGATGAGGATGATCCTGCGGCTGGCTCTGCCGACGCGAATCGGTTCGGCGTTTTCGGCCCCGGTCTTCTCGATCAGCCCCCGGGTCCCGTAGAAGGGCTGGCCGTTGATCGCCACCAGCAGGACGTCGCGCTCGAGCGAGGCGATCAGGTTCCTGTAGGGATCTTCTTCGCGGCTGGTGGTGACGAGCACGTCGGCGTGGAGACCCTCGCGCAAGCGCCCGAGGCGGTCGCTCCAGCCGAGGGTGTCGGCGGGGTTACAGGTCGCCATTTCGCACAGTTGCCGGTCGTTGAAGTAACCGTTCATGTGGTTCCGGTTCCACAGGTCGGCGACCTTCAGCTCGCCGAGCAGGTTCTTCGAGCCCGAGGGGGACCAGTCGGCGCCGAGGCACACCTTGACCCCGGCTTTTGTCGCCTCGTCCACCTTCGTCGTCTCCCGGTAGAGCCAGAGGTTCGAGAACGGCGACCAGATCACCGAGCCGCCGTGAGAGGCCCACTCTTTGTAGTTGCTCTTGCCGAGCGCGGTGCAGTGGATCGCGCCGAGGGTGGGTTGCAGGCATTCCTCGTCGCGCATCTTTTCGTACTCCTCGACTAGTTTCGGTTCGGTCCCCTCGGCCAGGTGGTAGATGAAGGCGTCGCCTTCTTTCATCCGCTTGGAGTCCGCGTGGTATTCGCTGTCCTCGCGCAGCGGCAGGGCCGACTGGTAGACGCTTTTCTTGCCGGTCTTGAAGGTCTCGTACTCGACGTTGCGGACCAGCCAACCTTCGTAGGGGTAGGCCATCTTCGCCGAGCCCTGCACGGCGGTCGTGCCGCCGATCACCGCCTTCACCTCGACGTACTTGAGCAGCGCCTTTCCCGCCAGTGCCCCGAGCGCGTTCGCCGGGTCGGAGATGCGCCCTTCGTAGTCGCCGGCGCCGGGCCATTCGTAGCGTGAGACGTACGGTTCGGTGCGGCCTTTCGGCGACCACAGCGAGAGGGCGTTGTAGATCATGTGCCCGTGGAGGTCGATCAGCCCGGGGTAGATCGTCCCGCCGGTCTCGATGCGCTTCGCTTTTTCGAACCCCGCCGGCGGCGGCGCAGCGCCGTCCTGAACGGCGGCGATCTTTTCGTCTTCGCCGATGTAGAGGGCGCCCTG
>JBQCIG010000236.1:0-3122 GCA_051953975.1 Solirubrobacterales bacterium
AAGGGCTGGTCGAGGAGACCGTCAACCGCAAGCTGGCCGAGTACCTCGAGGAGAACCCAGGCGACGCGCGGCGGATCATCAGCAAGGCGATCGACGCCTCCCGCGCCCGCGACGCGGCCCGCAAGGCCCGCGACCTCACCCGCCGCAAGTCGGCGCTGGAGAACTCGACGCTGCCGGGCAAGCTCGCCGACTGCACGGTCAAGGATCCGAGCCTGGCCGAGATCTTCGTGGTCGAGGGCGATTCCGCCGGCGGCTCGGCGAAGCAGGCCCGCGACCGCAACACCCAGGCGGTGCTGCCGCTGCGCGGCAAGATCATCAACGTCGAGAAGAGCCGCATCGACAAGGTCCTGGCCAACAACGAGATCCAGGCGCTGATCACGGCGATCGGCACCGGCGTCCACGACGAGTTCAACCTCGAGGAGGCGCGGTACCACAAAATCGTGATGGCGACCGACGCCGACGTCGACGGCGCCCACATCCGCACCCTCGTCCTCACCTTCCTCTATCGACAGATGCCGGACCTGATCGACGCCGGCTACGTCTACATCGCCAAACCGCCGCTCTACCGGGTCAAACAGGGCAATCAGGTGACCTATCTCGAGCGCGACTCCGAACTCGAAGAGGTGCTGCTGCGCGACAAGCTCGAGAGCTTCGAGCTCCTTGACGCCAACGGCAAGCAGACGAAGCTGACCTCGAGCCGCTGGCAGGCCTACATCCGGCGCTCGAAGGAGTACGAGGGATGGGGCTCCTCGCTGCAGGCCGAGTTCGGCCACGAGGTCGTCCGCTTCCTCGAGGAGTCGAGCCTGCTCGACGAAGGGGTCGTCACCCTGAAAGCGGCGGCGAAGCTGCTGGCCAAGGAGGCCCCCGAGGGGGAGCCCTTCGAGACCGAGGTGCTCTCCGAGGACGACGAGCTGCTGGTCGTCAAGGCGACCGAGCGGAAAACCGGGCTCGCCCGGACCCACCGCCTGCCGGCTGCCCTGTTCGGCCACCACGATTACCGCAAGTTCGCCGAGGTCCACGGAGCGCTGCTCAAGCAGGTCGGCCGGCCGCCGTTCGAGATCGAGTTCGGCGAGCGCCGGAACGTCGCCCTCTCCTTCCACGCCCTGCGCGGGGCGGTGATGGAGCTAGCCCGGAAAGGGATAGACGTGCAGCGCTTCAAGGGGCTGGGCGAGATGAACCCCGACCAACTGCGCGAGACGACGATGGATCCGGCGTCACGGACGCTGGCGCGGGTGACGCTCGAGGACGCGACCGCCGCCGACCAGATCTTCTCGATGCTGATGGGCGATCAGGTCGGGCCGCGCCGGGAGTTCATCGAGGACCACGCGAAAGAGGTGCGGTTCCTCGATGTCTAAGTCGACGACCGCGTTCCACGGGGAGCTGAGCTGATGGCACTCGAGGCATTGACCGGGCGGATCGAAGAGCGCGAGCTCGAGAAGGAGATGCGCTCGTCCTACCTCGACTACGCGATGAGCGTGATCGTCGGGCGGGCGCTGCCGGACGTCCGCGACGGCCTCAAGCCGGTGCACCGCCGCGTCCTCTTCGCGATGCACGACATCGGCCTGCAACCGACCCGCCCCTACCGCAAGTGCGCCTACATCGTCGGCGAGGTGATGGGCAAGTACCACCCCCACGGCGACTCGGCGATCTACGACACCCTGGTGCGGATGGCGCAGGACTTCTCGCTGCGCTACGTGCTCGTCGACGGCCAGGGCAACTTCGGCTCGATCGACGACGATCCGGCTGCCGCCATGAGGTACACCGAGGCGCGCCTCGGCCGCCTCGCGACCGAGATGCTGCGGGACATCGACGCCGACACCGTCGACTTCGGCCCCAACTACGACGAGAAGGCACAGGAACCGCTGGTGCTGCCGGCGCGCTTCCCCAACCTCCTGGTCAACGGCACCTCCGGCATCGCCGTCGGCATGGCGACCAACATCCCGCCGCACAACCTGCGCGAGGTCGCCGCCGCGGTGGGCGCCTACATCGACGATCCGCAGATCGACCTCGAGGGCCTGATGCAGCACATCAAGGGCCCGGACTTCCCCGGCGGCGGGATCATGAGCCGCGAGGGGATCGCCGACGCCTACCGCTCGGGCCGCGGCAGCATCCGCGTCCGCGCGCGCGCCCACGTCGAGCCGCTCAAAGGCGGCAAGGAGGCGATCGTCGTCACCGAGCTCCCCTTCATGGTCAAGAAGGGCGGCGACGGCGGCCTGATCACGAAGATCGCCGACCTCGTCCGCGACAAAAAGCTCGAGGGCATCTCCGACCTGCGCGACGAGTCCGACCGCTCCGGCATGCGGCTGGTGATCGAGCTCAAGCGTGGCGGCCCGCCGGCCAAAGTCGTTCTCAACAACCTCTACAAGAAAACCGCGATGCAGACGACCTTCGGCGCCAACATGGTGGCGCTGGTCGACGGTGTGCCGAAGACGCTGAGCCTGCGCCAACTGGTCCAGCACTACGTCGAGCACCAGCGCGAGGTCGTCACCCGCCGCACCCAGTACGAACTGCGCCGGGCCGAGGCGCGCGCCCACATCCTCGAGGGGCTGCTGGTCGCGCTCGACAACCTCGACGCGGTGATCGCGCTGATCCGCGGCTCCGACGACCCGGACGCCGCCCGCGACGGGCTGATCAGCAAATTCGACCTCTCGCGTGAGCAGGCGCAGGCGATCCTCGACATGCGCCTGCAGCGCCTGACCGCGCTGGAGGCCGACAAAGTCCGCGCCGAGCACGCCGACCTGGTCGAGCGGATCGGCGAACTGCGCGCGATCCTCGGCGACGAAGCGAAGGTGATGGGCATCGTCAAGGACGAGCTGGCGGAAGTCGTCGATTCCTACGGCGACGAGCGCCGTACCGAGCTCGCCCACTTCGAGGGCGACGTCGGCATCGAGGACATGATCGCCGACCAGCAGATGGTGATCTCGCTGACCGCCTCGGGCTACGTGAAGCGGCTGCCGCTCGCCACCTACCGTCAGCAGCGGCGCGGCGGCGTCGGGGTGATGGGGATGAACCTGAAAGAGGACGACTACATCGCCCACCTCCACATCTGCTCGACCCACGACTTCCTGCTCTTCTTCACCAACCGCGGCAAGGTCTACCGGCTCAAGGTCTACGAGCTGCCG